>JAWXBB010000596.1:0-21161 GCA_034439795.1 Planctomycetaceae bacterium
GATCTGCAGCCGGAAAAAGATGTTGAGCCGCCGACGGTCGCCGCGGACGAGGATCCGCCTGCCACCAAGGCCGAAAAAGTGACCACACCCGGTCACACCGCCGCGGCTCCGGCCGAATCCAGCGCGATGACGACTTTACTCGGGTTCCTGGTGGTCTTGCTGGCGGGTGGCGGCATCGTCGGGTGGATGGTGCTCAGCAAGAAGAAATTGCAGCCCGCTGGCCGTCGCCAGCCCGCCGCGTTCGCGGCAGCCCCGGCCATGCCGTTCGACATCGGTCTCGGGGAACCGGCCGCGCCGCCTCCGCCGCCGCGGACGAAACCCAAAGCGCCGGCGTCCCCCGTTGCAGGAATGGCCCCCACGAAGACGTCTTCTGCCAAACCGGTCGCCAAACCCAAACCGAAACCGCCCGAACAGGCCTGACCCGTTCGCGTCCCGAAACATCACCGACGACGACTCAGGAGTGACTCTTCATGACGACCCGGCTCATCCGCCGTCTCACCGTGGCTGCCGCGATGGTGGCGACCGTTGGCTCGGCCTTCGCCGCCGACAGCATCACCCGCAAGAGCGGCCCGCGTCTCGCCGGCGCGATCACCGGCACCACCAAGACCGAGCTGACGATCAAGCCGTCGGTGGGCGACCCCGTCGCGGTCCCCGCCAACGAGATCGCGGTCATCGACTGGGACGACGCCACCGCCGACCTGAAGCTGGGCGTCAGCGACGAGAACGGCGGCCGGCTCGATTCCGCCCTCACGCGCGTCCGCAAGAGCAAGGCCGATTCGCAGACCTCGAACGACGCCCTCAAGAAGGAGTTCGAGTTCATCGAGGCCCGCATCACCGCCCGGATGGCCAAAGCCGACCCCAGCAAAGTCGATGAGGCGATCGCCGCGCTGGAAAAGTTCCGCAAGTCGGGGGCCGAGCATTTCCGCTTCTACGAAAGCCTGCGTTACCTCGGCGAAGTGCAGGTCGTGAAGGGGGATTACGCCGCGGCCCGGCAGAGTTTCGAGAGCCTGTCGCAGGCCCCGTGGAACGACGTCAAACTCTCCGGCCAGGTCGCGTTGGGCCGGATTCTGATGGCCGAAGGGAACGCCGACGAAGCCGTGCGGATGTTCGACGCCGCCATCGCCGCCGCCGGCAATTCGACGGGCGAACAGGCCCGCAAGTATGACGCGATGCTCGGCAAGGCCCGGGCGCTGGCGGCGCAGAGCAAGCACGAAGAGGCGCTGAAGACGCTCGACGAAGTCACGATGAAGGCCCCCGCCACGGAGACGGCTTTGCAGGCGGAAGCCTACGTGTTGCAGGGGAATTCGTTGCAGGCCCTCAACCGGAACAAGGAAGCGGTGCTGGCGTATCTGCACGTCGATTTGCTGTTCCCCCGCGAGACCGCCTACCACGCGGAATCGCTGTTTCACATGGCGAAACTGTGGAAGACGGTCCAGTCTCCGGAACGCGGGGACGCCGCCGAAGACAAGCTGATCGCCTCCTACCCCAAAAGCGACTGGGCGAAAAAGCTGTCGGGCAGCGCCCCGCAATAGCCCGTCCTCATGGAACGGAGGCCCCGCGACGGATAGAATCCCGGTCGCCAGTGGGATGCGATCGAGGATCAGAAGGGGCGAGTTCATGGAGGCGTCGCAGCGTGGGGTCTGGCTGGTGCTCGTCGCGGCCGGCCTGATTGGGGCCGGGATGGCGGCCGGCGAACGGACCGCGTGGTCCTTTCAGGGCGATCAGTTGGTCGATCCGGCCGCCGACCCCGGATTGACGGCGACCGCTGACCGCGCTCCGTCGCCCCCTGCGAAGCCTCCTTCGCTGCTGGAATGGCTGGTCCGCTCGTCGGGCGTGTTCGGTTTCGTGCTGCTGCTCGTCGCGTTCGTGATGGTCGGCCTGATCTTCTCGCAACTGCTGCAGCTTCGCCGCGAGAACTTCATCCCGCCCGCCCTCGTCGAACAGATCGAACGGCTGCTCGACGACAAGAACTACCAAGGAGCCTACGAGACGGCTCAATCGAGCGACTCGTTTCTCGGCAAGGTGCTCGCCGCCGGCCTGGCCCGCGTGCCGCGCGGGTACGACGACGCGTTGCAGGGGATGCAGGAGATCGGCGACCAGGAAACGCTGCGGTTGGAGCAGTCCATCGGCTACCACGCGCTCATCGCCTCGGTCGCGCCGATGATCGGCCTGCTCGGCACGGTGCAGGGGCTCGCGCTCAGCCTGTACGTCATCGCCGGCGAGACGACGTCCCTCCGGCCGCACGAGCTTTCGGAAGGGATCGCCACCGCGCTCGCGACCACGCTGATGGGTCTGTGCGTCGCGATCCCCGCCCTCGTCAGTTACACGCTGTTCAAGAACCGGCTGGCCCGGTTCGTCATGGAAGCCGGCTTCCTCAGCGAAGAGTTGATGAAGCGCTTCCGCGGCGTGGGCCGGGCGACGGTTCCCGTCCCGGCATTGCGCCCCGGCTCAACCGTCGGGCTGGCCCAGCAGGCGTAGTGGTCTATCGATTTCCGGTGGCGTCGGTCAGGCTCCCTCTCCCGGCGCTTCGCTGGGAGAGGGTTGGGGTGAGGGTGCTTCGCCTTGGTGTTCGTCGTGTCACAGAGCCAAAGACTGAAAGGCACCCTCTCCCTAGCCCTCTCCCACCGAAGCGGTGGGCGAGGGGACAAAGCATTGACCTGACACGGAGACCCTCATGCTGGATCGCAACCACGAACCGGCTTTGATCAAACCGCTCGTGGCGTCATTCCTCGGCGTGGCGTTGTTGTTCGTCGCGTGTTGGATGATCGTCATCCACTTCGAGAGCGTGAAGTCTGACGAGCGTGCCAAGCTCCCGCAGCACGCGCTCGCGCTGCCGCCCGTGGCGAGCCACAACCGCCAACTGCTGCTGAGCCTCGGCTACGGTCGCAGCGCCGTGGCGGATCGCTCGCAGTCCGACCCCGTCGTGATGCTGGCCGGTTCGGAAATCCCGCTCGACCGCATCCGGCCGGAACTCGAAGGGGAACAGGCCACGACGCTTCGCCGCGCGGCGGCCGACGAGGTGACCGTCGTCATCCGCGCCGACCCCGAAGTCCCCGCCGGCCTCGTGCAGAGCCTGATCAAGACCTGCCAGGACGTCGGCTTCTCGCGGTTTTCGCTCAAGGCCGTCGACGCCGAGTGACAGCCGCTTTGGTCTGGAAGATCCCGAGGAGTCCGACTTATGAAATTCGTCACCAACCGGTCGCCGACCCCGCCGGGACTCGTGCTGGCACCGCTGGTCGCGGTGGCCCTCATCTTGCTGATGGTTTTTCTGATCGGCCTGCCGAGCGGTCCGCCCGAGCGCCGATTCGTCTCGAACCTGCCACTGGAGAGGCCGCGGACGGTTGCCGTCAACGCCGCGCAACCGGCCGACATCAAGGTCAGTCTCCTGTCCGATGCCGAGGGCAACCTCGCGCAAATCGCGCTCGGCACGAAGAACCTCGGCAACGACGACGCCGCGTTCGACCGGTTGAACGCCGAGATTCTGAAACTCGTCGTCCGGCCCGGCAACCCGCTCGCGAAGAACCTCGAGATTGAGATCGCCGCCGACTACGAACTGCACTACAGGCACGTCATCCGCGCGGTCGCGACCTGCACGGGCCGCGTCGATCCGCAGACGAAGCAGATGGTGCGGTACATCGAAAAGATCAAGTTCGCCCCGCCGCAAAAGCCGAAGGGGGAAGTGTAAACACGTCCCCCTTCGCTCGGTTGCATGAAGTCGCTTGCGGCTTAGCCGCGAGCGGCGTCGCGGACGCGCCGGTGAGGCCGACCGGCATGCGGCTGGCCGTGTCCGCCCGGACGACGCGGGCCGTGTGAACCTTGCGATCCGGGGCCGCCCTGCGCGCCGGGCGCCTGTTGTCCTTCCGGACGATGCGGCGGACGCGGGGCTTGCTGCTGGTGCTGTCCCTGGGGACGGCGCGGCCGCAGCGGGCGGCGTTCGGTGATGTCGTGCGATCCCAGGTCCGGACCGCCCGATTGCACTTCGGTCGGCAGCCGGTGGCCGATCAGCCGTTCGATCGCCTGCAGCATCCGCCGTTCGGTCGGATCGCAGAACGCGATCGCCGAGCCGGTGGCACCCGCGCGGGCCGTCCGGCCGATGCGGTGGACGTAGTTTTCCGGCTCAATCGGCAGATCGAAGTTGATGACGTGCGTCACGCCGGCGACGTCGATGCCGCGGGCGGCGAGATCGGTCGCGACCAGCACCCGCACCGCACCGGCGCGGAACATCGCCAGCGTCCGTTCGCGGGCCGCCTGCGACTTGTTGCCGTGAATCGCATCCGCGGAGATGTTGGCCTCCATCAGATGTTCGGCGACGCGGTTCGCGCCGTGCTTGGTCTTTGTGAACACCAGCACGCGGTTGTACCCCTCGTCCTGCAGCAGGTTCCGCAGCAGTGCGCCCTTGCGGTTCCGCTCGACGACGATCACGCGCTGGTCGACGCGGTCGGTCGTCGTTCCCTGCGGCGTGATGTCCACCCGAATGGGGTCGATGAGCAGGCTGGTGGCCAGCTCCGCGACCTGCGGGGGCATCGTCGCCGAGAAGAACAGCGAGTGCCGGTTCTCCGGCAGACGGTCCATGATCCGCTTCAGATCGGGCCAGAAGCCCATGTCGAGCATCCGGTCGGCTTCGTCGAGGACGAAGATTTCGAGCCGGTCGAGCCGGACGTGTCCCTGTTGCATCAGGTCGCACAAGCGGCCCGGCGTGGCGATCAGCACGTCGACGCCCTGCCGCATCGCGCGAATCTGGTGGAACGGGCTGACGCCGCCGTAGATCACCGCGTGCTTCAGCTTCAGGAAGCGGCCATAAGAGGCGAAGCTGGCGGAAATCTGCGAGGCCAACTCGCGGGTCGGGGCGAGCACCAGCACGCGCGGCGACAGCGGTCCAGCCTGCTTCGGCGACTTGGCGAGCCGTTGCAGAATCGGCAATGCGAACGCGGCCGTTTTGCCGGTGCCGGTCTGGGCGACGCCGAGGAAATCGCGGCCGTCGAGCACGGGCGGAATCGCCTGCGCCTGGATCGGCGTGGCATGAGTGTACTGCTTGGCGGCGAGCGCCCGCTGGAGCGGCTCGATGAGGGGCAGTTCGGCGAAGGTCACTTGAGGACTGGTCATTCGATCTTTCTGAGTTCTTCGTAGGGTGAAGTCGAGGCTTTGCGAGGCTCACCCTTTTCCGCCACAAGGCGTTCGTCGAATCCTCGACGCCACTCTGCGGCCATACAATCGTCGCGCTGCTCAATGGAACAACGCGTCGGCGATGCACGACTGCCGCAGTCTCCGGGAACAATGTCCCCGGGGACGACGTCGATCAGGCACGCCTGGTCTGAATCGGCACACACGCCGAGACAGATAGTTGCGACTCGAGGGAAAGCGGCCGAAGAATCGGCCGCCGTTCACGAGCGCCCGCGGACCGCACGGTTCTCTACGAGAACCAACCGCTGGGGCGACACTTGAGAATGCTGAGTCGAATCGAGCTCAGCCGCATCAAGAAATCCACCGGGCCATCATGACGGGCACCGGAGTTCGTCCGCATCGGGCGGAAAGCAAGTTGGCAAAGTATACCCGGAAAATCGCGTTCGGGAATGGCAAATCGCCCGAATTTGGCGGATGCTGAGAAATTGCCGTGTTTCACAGGGTTTCACGCGCAAGAGTTTGCGACATGCGGTGCCGTCCCATCGTACCGGCGCTCGCGGTGCTGATCCTTTCCGCCGCTTGCGGCTTAGCCGCCGAGCCGCTGCCCGAGTTCCGCCGCAGCGCCTGGTTCAACGAACAGGTCCGCGAAGCCTGGCTGGAGGGGACCGTCCGAGTCGTGATGACGGCCGCCGGCGACTTCGATCCGCGGCGTCCGACGCAACTCATCATCTATGCGACTCCCAACGGCAACTCCATCGAACAGACGCTCGGCAGCACGCAGACCGAGACCACCGACTGGCATTACGACATCCAGCACGTCGCGGCCCAGGTCCGGCGCTGGCGAACGGTGAACATCGCGCAGAATGTCGTGCTCGCGTGCCTCGAACCGGTCGGTCTCAGTTGGCCCGCGTGGAAAAAGTCGCAAGCCGACGGCCCCGCGAAGATTCGTCGCCTTGTTGAAACGCTGCGGTCGTGGCTGCCCGGCGAACCCGTGGTCACGCTCACCGGCCACAGCGGCGGCGGCAGCTTTCTGTTCGGCTTCATCGACGCAACCGAGGCGTTGCCGGACTGGGCGGACCGCATCCTCTTTCTCGATGCAAACTACTCCTACGACGACGCCTCTCATCACGGCGACAAACTGCTGACGTGGCTGAAGGCCGATGCGCACCGGCATCTCACCGTCATCGCCTACGACGACCGCGAAATCACGCTCGAGGCCAGAAAGTCGTCGGCCCCACCGGCGGCACGTTCCGCGCGACCGAACGGATGCGGCAACGGTTCGCAAAGGATGTGGAGTTGACCGCATCGTTGACCGGACCATTTCAGACGACGACCGCGTTGGACGGCCAGTTGGTTCTGTACGTGCATCCGAACCCCGAGAACAAGATTCTGCACACGGCCCTTATCGGCGAGATGAACGGTTTGCTGCACGGCTTGAGCCTTGGTCGCGATGTGGCACCGTGGGGCCAGTTTGGTGGACCGCGGGCGTATGCCGAGTTCGTGCAGCCAGCCGTCGGCATTCCGGCTCGTCCCGCCGACGCCATCGGTGGTGCCGCCTTGTTCGCAAAGATCGCCGACCTGCCGCGCGATGACCGCGAAGCAATCCTGGCCGACGAACTCCTGCACGGGAACCTCCCCGAGTCGCATCGGCAGTGGTCCACCATCCGGGCCGAGTTCACCGATGCCAAGGGGAAGACGCACACCGTCGAATACCACGTCGCGTCCGATTACCTGTCGGTCGGCAGCGACGCCGATTTCGTCCGCGTGCCGCTCACGCCGCAGACGGCCCAGCGGATCGCTGAGGCGTTCGGTTGTTCGCTGCCGACGCGGAAGATGGTCGAGGACATCACCCGTCATGCCACCGTCCGGTTGAAGCCGCAGCCGATGACGAAGGACCGCGAAGCCGCCAGCACGTTCTTGCAACATCACCGGCTTATCGAGGAACAATGGGGCGATCAGCAGCGGGGGCTGGTCGCGGGGATCAAGAAGGACATCGTCATCACCAACCGGCTCGGCGAACGGCCGAAGCGGCTGGCCATCTACGGCTGGCATCATCCCGACGGCAAACCGATTCAGGATTTGACGATCGTCCACCACAACGGCTACGTTGATTACAGCCACGGCGTCCGGCTGGTCCACCGCGAGGTGCTCGTCGACGGCCGCCCGCGCGACATCCGCCACGCGCTCATCGACCCCATCCTGCACCCGCTCCTCAGCGACGAGGGGCCGATCGCGTACGCCAGTTATTGACCTCCGACTCGAAGGTCCGCATCCATGAAATCACTCAGTCTGATCGCCGTCGGATTCGTGTTCGCCGGGACGACCGTCGCCCAAGCGGCTGACGACCTCCCCAAAGCCGCCGCGGAGGCGTTGCACCGCGGGGTCGAATTCTTCCATCAGAAGGTCGCGAAGCACGGCGGCTACGTGTACCTCTCCAGCGACGACCTGAAAAAGAGCGAAGGGGAAGGCAAAACCGGCCCGGACACCGTCTGGGTGCAGCCCCCCGGCACCCCGGCCGTCGGGTCGGCGCTGATTGAGGCGTATCAGCGGACCAACGATCCGGCATGTCTCGCCGCGGCCAAAGACGCCGGCGAGGCGCTCATTCAGGGGCAATACCGCAGCGGCGGCTGGAGCAACTCCATCGACTTCGATCCCGCTGTCCGCGCCAAGACGGCATACCGCGTGGACCAGCCGCTGCCGAAGAAGCGGCAGTTCAACGTCAGCACGTTCGACGACGACAAGACCCCCGCCGCGCTCCGCTGCCTGATGCAGTTGGACCAGGCGCTCAACTTCAAGGACGAGCGGGTCCACGAGGCGACGACGTTCGCACTCGACAGCGTCCTCAAGGTGCAGTTCCCCAATGGCGCGTGGGCGCAGGGGTTCCAGGACGTGCCCGACCCCGCGAAGCATCCGGTGCTCAAGGCGTCGTATCCCGTCGACTGGCCGCGGAAACATCCCGGCGGCGATTACTGGTGGTTCTACACGTTCAACGACAACAACATCAGCCGCATGATCGAGACGATGCTGCTGGCCGACGACATCTACGACGACCCGCGTTACCGGGCTGCGGCGCTCAAGGCGGGGGACTTCATTCTGCTGGCCCAGATGCCCGACCCGCAACCGGCGTGGGCGCAGCAGTACGACTTCGCGATGCACCCCGTCTGGGCCCGCAAATTCGAGCCGACGTCCATTTCCGGCGGCGAGTCGCAGCAACTCATCGGCACGCTGATGGACCTGTACAACGAAAGCGGCGACAAGAAGTATCTGGAGCCGATCCCGCGGGCCTTGGCGTATCTGAAGAAGTCGCAACTCCCCGACGGCCGTCTGGCGCGATTCTACGAGTTGAAGACGAACAAGCCGCTGTACTTCGTGAAGGACACCTACGAGCTGACGTACAGCGACGTCAACCTGCCGACGCACTACGGCTTCCAGGTGTCGAGCAACCTCGACAAGCTGCAGCAGCGCTACGACGAAGTCAGCCGCTGGACGCCGGCGAAGGTGCAGGCCGAGCGCGAGAAGAAACCGGGCGTCGGCAAGATATCGTCGCTGGAAAAGCGCGTGCAGCAGATCATCGCCGCCCAGGACCAGCGCGGCGCCTGGGTCGAAGACGGCAAGTTCAAGCATCACGGCAAAGGGGACGACACCACCCGCATGATCTCCAGCGCGACGTTCATCAAGAACGTCGATACGCTGAGTCAATACCTTGCGGCGCTGCGGGCGGCGAAGTAACGGCGGTTTCCTGTCCGGCGGGATGTTGGTCGTCCCGCAGGACACGGATGTCACCGCTCGTGATTCACCGGCCCTTATGCGCGCCGCCGGCCCCTCCCTTGCCGTACTTGGCGGCATTGTCTTTGGAGATTTGATCATGGCTGGCCTCGTTCGCCTTGACCTCCTGGTCGCCCGCGGGCGCCACCGTCGGATCCCCCCCGCCACAACCACTGAGGATCGTTGCCAGCATCGCGGCGCAGAGGGAATACGCCACCTGCGAGCGCACGCTGCGAACGTCAATTCGGGTTGAACGCCATGCCATGAATCGGTTCCTTGGGAATGTCAGGGAAGTTCATCAGTCTCGCGAGAATTACGCGCCAGTCAACAGTTATCTTACCGGCTTACCGGCGGCTTTGCGATGCCTCGTCAGCGGGGAACCGCAACGGGCACCGCGTGTCCCTCCACGATCGAGTATTCCGCTCCGACGGGGACGTCCACGAATTGCTGCGTGACTCCGCCGGGCCAGATAATCTCGAGTTCCACGCTGTCGGCCGCCGCTTGGCCCAAACCGACGATCAGCCGGCGTTCATTCGACGCCTGGTAGCCGTCCCCGGCGGTGAGTTGGCGTTCGAGCGTCCGACCGTCCGACCGGACCAGCACGCGCGTGCCGATGGCGTCGCGCGATCGTTGCCGTCCCACGAGCTTCAACGAGATTCCCTGACCGTAGTCGGGCGATCGGTTGGTCAACAGGGCCGCGGGGTCGCCGATGTTGGACGACAAGGCATCCATCAGGCCGTCGCGGTTCCAGTCCAGCGTCGCCAGTCCCCGTCCCAGGCGCAGTTCGCGGAAAAAGGAGCCGACGGCGGCACTCGGCAACTCCTCGAATCGCCCCTGGTGATTGGCGAAGAATTGAGCGGGCATCTTATAGGGGATGTCTTTGTAGGTAAAGTCGTCGACGTGGCCGTTCACGAGCAGCAAGTCCTCCCAGCCGTCGCGATCGGCGTCCAGAAACTG
Source organism: Planctomycetaceae bacterium (assembly GCA_034439795.1). Taxonomy (GTDB): domain Bacteria; phylum Planctomycetota; class Planctomycetia; order Planctomycetales; family Planctomycetaceae; genus DSVQ01. The sequence continues at coordinate 9,844 of JAWXBB010000596.1, forward strand.
CGTCCCGAATCCGAGCATGGCCATGCTCGGTTCCCGCAAGCCGGTGGTGCGCGCCCGATCCGCAAACGCCAACCCGCCCAGATTGACGTAGAACGCGTTGGACTCCATGTAGAAATTCGTCACGAACAGGTCCACCAGCCCGTCGTTGTTGGCGTCGGAGGCGGCGACCCCCATGCAGGCCTGGGCCGCCCCGATCTCGTCGAAGGCCACGCCCGACAGCACACCGGCTTCCTGCCAGCGCGCGATGGGACCGGTCGAGGGTTCCGGAACGAACAAGAAATTGGCGCGACCATCGTTGGCGATGAACACGCTGAGCCTGCCGCTGTGATCGAAGTCGGCGACGACGATCCCCAGGCCGTCGCCGTCGTCCGCCTGCAGCCCGACGTCATCTCCGGCCAACGCGAATGTTCCGTCGCCGCGGCCGAAGTACACCTGATCCGGAGCGGCCGGGAATCCCTGCGGCGCACACGACCGCATCACCCCGTCGTTCCCGGCGCACATGCGGTCGAAAACGTCCTCGCCCTCCAGGAACGTCACGTCGTACACGTCGACGATGCCGTCGTCGTTGATGTCGGCGAGCAGGCAACTGGTCGTCCAATGGCCGTGGCCGAGTCCGGCCGCGGCCGTGACGTCCGCAAACGTTCCGTCGCCTCGATTGTGAAACAGTCGATTCCCGTCGATGTTGGCCAGATAGAGATCCGGAAAACCATCGTTGTCGAAGTCGCCGACCGCGGCGCCCTGGCCGAATCCGAAATCGTCGATTCCTGCCGAGGCGCCGACCTCGGTCCAGCCGCGGCCCCGTTCGTTGCGAAACAGCACGTCGCGATAATCCCGCTGTGAGAGATCGCCCGGTTGCGACGAGCCCTGGGTCAGGAAGGCGTCCGGCCAGCCATCGCAGTCGTAATCCAGGATGGCGACGCCGCCCCCGGTGTATTCGAACATCCGCTTGCCCGGCGTGTTGGGATCGTCTCCGCTGAAGTAGACGAACTTCAATCCGGACTCTTCCGCGAGGTCTTCAAATCGAATCGACTTCTGAACCGCGGAACTGACCGGCGCCGCGACAGGCGCTGTGGAGCGCGTCGGCAACGGAAATTTGTCGCCGGGAAAACTGGCGGCGAGATCCTGTTCCGGCAGCAGGGGGGGCGGCTGGCTGGCCCATTCCCGGTCCATCTGGTGGAGCAAGGCCCTCGCGTGGGGCTGCTGGGGGTTTCTCGCCAGCAGCAACTCGCACCACACTCGGGCTTCGGACAGCCGGCCGAGCTCGAAGGTCATTTGCGCGCAGTCCCAGTAGTGCTGATCGTCCTGACGGCCGTCGAAGATTTCCACTGCCGCCAGCAGCAGGCGCGCCAGCTTCCGGGCCCGATCCAGAAATCGCTGCGCCGCCTCGCGGTCGCCGTGGGCGGACAACGCCTGGCCGAGTTGATAGGTCGCCGGGTCGTGATTGGGCTGGCGGCGAAGCGTTTCCCAATAGCAGCGAATCGCGACCGTCGTCTCCCCCTGCTGATGCGCCCGCCGCCCCAGGTTGAACCAGTAACCGGGGTGCGATTGAGCGGCCTCCGGAGTCTGCTCGACGAGACGATCGAATTCGGAAAGCCGACTCTCATCGATGAGGATCGTCCCCTTCAGGACGTAGGCATCGACCAGATCGGGGCGTTGTTCCAGGCAGCGCCCGATCAGATCGATGGCCTGCTCGCTCCGCCCCAGCGAGGCGGCGACGTGGGCGGCCCCGAGCAAGCCCAACGCATCGCCTACCTGAAACATGCGGCGGAACAGGTCGTCTGGCGGTGCGGGCATTTCGTCGGGATTTGCCAGATAAATCATGTGGCTCAACTGGCGATGGGGCGTGACGAGAATCCGCTGCAACACGGGCAGCGAGAGCCAGCGCTGGCCGGTGAGCGTGTACAGCGTCGCCCGGAGGTCCTCGACGAGCGGATGACCGGGATCGATTTCGGCCGCCCGATCCAGGGCGGTTTCGGCATCCACCAGTCGGCCCTGATGGATCAACATCGAGGCGCTGGCGATCCGCGCCGCCACGGCGTCCGCTCCCGCTGACTGGGGAACGCCCTCGAATGTCGCAAGAGCGCGCTCGACCTGCTGCCGCCGCTGATAGACTTCGCCCAGCGCCAATCGCGCCGGCGCATCGGCCGGAAAGCGCCGCAAACGCCGCGAGGCCAATTCGACGACGTCGTTGAACCGGCGGGCCGCGAGCGCTTCGCGAATCTGCGCGGCGTCGGGGACCGCCCACCAGCGGTAGCCCAGCCACGCTCCGGCCACAGTTCCAATCACGGCGAACAGCAGCCAGGCGTATCGCCGTCTCGCGCGGCCCGGTCGAGAGTTCCCCGGTTGTGAACTCATGACGATCTTCTCAGAGCGATGGACCGCCGGGCTGCGCATCCCATCGCTGACGCGCGGCCGGTGGCTTGCGCTGGGAACGCTGCCGCCATGCGGCAGGGAGAAAAAAAACAGTACAATCGGCGGCAACCGCCGATTGTACTGCTCGGGTTAAAACCGTCGCCGAGTGCCGCGGTTCTGCGCGCGGCACTCAGCCGTGCGAATTACCATTCACCGATGACCTCGTTGCCGGCGCGCGTCCCGACCGAGCGCCAGAGCAGCTTGTCGATGTTGTTGGTGACCGCCCGCACGGAACCGTCCGCCATCAAGGCATGCACGATGCCGGTGTGCCGGCTGGTGGCCGACATCACCGCGTGGGAACGATCCCATTGTTCGCCCAGGCAAGAGGGGCTGTTGGGAGGCATCAGCGTGCTGAACCCGACGAAGAAATAGCCCCCGTCGGCCCAGCGGTCACCTGGCAGTTCATTGTTCTTTTGCTGACCAGCGGGAATCACGTTGTTCACGATGGTCGCCCGGCAATCCCGCTCGATGATATCCAAATCCGCGTTGTTGGCCGGGTTCTTCGGATCGACGTAACCGTCGTTCCACGCCGGCACGACCACGGCGCCGGAGATGACTTCATTGCGGAGGTCCGCATTGCCCTGGCACCGTTCGGACATGGCGACGGTGTTGGACGTGCCGTCGAGAACGTCCGAGATTCCCACAGCCGTCGAGCAGCCGAACAGCCCGCGAATCGGTTTTTCACCGCCCCAGGCGATGGCATCGACGCCCGTCCGGTGACGTTTGCCCCAAGGCCCTGCACTGAACCGATAGCTGTTTTGCCCCCCTTGGACATTGGAGATGGCCTTGACGTCCGACGGACAGATTAACCCCGGAATTGTCGTCCGCCACATCGGGTCGTTGTTCCACGGCCAGTTCTGCGAGGAGAGCTGCGCCGAGATCTGGTTGTAAATCGGTGCCTGATCCATGTACGGCGCAATCATGACCAAGCCGCTCACCACTTCACTGATGTTGTCATTCCAGCCATTGTTGATGTCACCACCCTGGCGATAGGGGAAGACCTTGAAGTTGTCGTGGTAGTTGTGCAGGGCCAGGCCGAGCTGCTTCAGATTGTTGCGGCACTGCGTGCGCCGGGCCGCCTCGCGCGCCTGCTGCACGGCCGGCAGGAGCAGGGCGATGAGGATCGCGATGATCGCGATCACCACCAGCAATTCAATGAGCGTGAACGCCTTCGGCCACACTGACCGAGGACGAGGACTTGAGCGCAACCTCATAGCGAACCTCTTCTTCCTAGTTTGCCAGGACAAGAACGATGAATGACACCAAGAACGGGACAACCACGAGAATGGCAGACAAGCCCGGAACTGCCAGGAAACCAACGGAACCCCGGACTCGGGGAGTCTCCTCTTGGCGTCAGTAGACACCAACCTGTTTCTCCTGTCAATACATCTGATATGAGACATTTCGTCTTATTTTGAGCGGCTTCACCGGATGCTGGAATTGCTTGCAATGCAATCGGTTATGGGACAGTAATTTTTCGGAAACACCGGATGTCTCGCTCCGCTTGCGAAAAAATCGACGATGTCAATTGAGATCCTTTGTCAGCAGTGCCTGATGTGTGCTAATGACCACTTTTTCGGTGGCCATGGATCGCTTCGACCAAGTGCGGTTGCTTTGGGGGTGTGGTCGCTATTTGGTGGGGAACATTTGTCGAGAGCGTGTCTGCATGGCCCCGGCAGGGGCCGCGGATTGTAGCCACGGGTGCAGCGCAGCCCGCTGCAGGCGAAAGCATTGCATGATCTGGTCCGTCCCGGAGGACCGGCGGAAGTGCTGCCTGGCAGCGGAATCCTTTGCCCCTTTCGGGCAGGGTCCGCTCGGTCAACCTCACCACGGGTTCCGCGTCGGTCGGCTGCCGCCGCCGCGCCGCTTCACCCGTGGCCTACAGTCCGGTCGCCCCTCTCAGGGCTGCGAATGCCGTTGGCCTCGATGTCTATAGACCACCAACCAGCGACCACACCCTGTGTTCTGGTTTGCCGGTCGTTGTTGATCGGCGGTTTGTGTCGGAACTCGCTACAATTCGGTTCGACCGGGGATCGCGAAGCGCAACTCGCGGAACGGTCGACGACCGGCGGGGTACGCACAGGCACCAATCGTAAGGACATTCGATGACCAAGTCTGCGATTTCTCTCCCATCGCTGTCGCTCGGCCTGTGGCTCACGATCGCGGGAGCCGGATCGGTTGGCGCGCAGGACGCGAACGTCGCCGATTGGGCCCGCGTGACCGAGGACGACCGCGCGATCAAGATCGAGACGGACAAGCTGGAAGCCGTCATTCCCAAGCAGAGCCCCAAACAATGGATGACGGGCATTGAGAAGGGGACGTTTCTCGACAAGACCACCGGGTTTCGTGAAATCGGCGACGGGTTGATGGTCATCGACTGGCTGATGGAGGCCGGCAGCGATGAAGCCTGGAGCGAAAAAGTCATCGCGCCGGACGGCCACGGCGTCGGGCGTTACACTTGGTTCGCGAACGAGACCGATCCCGCCCGCCGGGACTACGCCCTGATGGCTCACGGCAGCAGCCATCGGAAGCGGATGGTCGAAGGCCCCCAACTCTGTCACCGGATGAAGCCCGTCCGGCCGGAAATCCTCCGGGGCAAGGACTTCGTCGCGGTGACGACGACGTACCAGTACGAGTACGCCGCACCCGGCCGCCGAGCCGGGTCGCGCTGGACGCAACGGATCGTTTTTCCCCGGGGCGCGCGGTATTTCGTCCTGATGGATCGAATCGACAGCGCGAACGACTCGGACGAAATGTTCCTGCGGAACGACACGCCGGGCTGCGTCCGCCACGAGAAGGGAGACACCTTCAGCGAAATGTACCTCAGCTACCTGAGCGGTCCCCAGGGGGTCCGCATTCCGTCCAGCGAATTCTTCACGCCCTTTCCGCCCGACCTAAAGTTCGGCTACCGCCGCGACACGCACCAAACGCCGGCGAGTTTCATTCGCGCGTACCACTTGCGGGATAAAGAGACGGGCCAGGATGGCCCGTGGCTGGCGGGCCTGACGCTGGACCCCACGGTCGTGTACGAGGCGTGGTGCAGCCAGCGGCCGGGTGGGATTATCGTCATGATCGAGGAGATGCACGGCCGGCCGACGAAAGCGGGCGAATCCTTCAGCGCGGCCCACATCGTCGGGTACTTCGACACGATCGAGGACATGCACCGGGTGTACGACCGCTACAAGGGCCACACGGCCTTGAGCGCCGACGCGTCCGGATGGCGTCTCGGGAAATAGCCACAGGTCCAAAAAAAGCCGCCCGGCGTGCGGCGGACTCGCACGCCGGGCGGCTGAATGGATCGTGATACAGCGGCGCTGGACTACCAGCTTGCCTTCTTGAGACCGGGGATCAGGCCGTCGAGGGCCATGTCGCGGAGCTGGTGCCGGGCGACTTTGAACTTGCGGTACACGCCCCGCGCCCGGCCGGTCAACGCGCACAGCCGACGCACGCGGACCTGGCTGGAGGTCCGCGGCAAGGCGTCCAGCCCGGCCCAATCTCCCTTGGCCTTCAGTTCCGCCCGCCTGGCGGCGTACTTCTTGACCTGGGCTTCAATGTGCTTCATCCGTTCGACGGTGGACTTGGTCGACATGCCTCTGCCATCTCCCAGACTGCTCACCCGACTCGCGGGCAAAATGTGTCAGCCCCGGAGTGTACTGAACCACGGTCCGCCTGTCGAGCGAAGGGCGACGGGAGCGGCCAGGATTTTGCCGTGAGCCGCGACCCGGAGGCTTTGCGCAGGGGAGCGCTCTTGTGGAGCGCGCACGAACGTATCGTGCGCTCCACCCCAGCGCTCCCCTGCGCAAAGCCTCCGGGTCGCGGCTAACGAATGATTTACAGCGTCTCAAAATGGAATCCGCCGATGCGATGCACCGTCAGGATCGCGACCGCCAGTTGCAACCCCAGCCAGAGGATCGGCGACAGACCGGAAAACCGTGCGGTCTTTCCGTCCATCGGCGATAACCCGACGGCCGCCAGCGCGACCACGCCCGGCATGAGCAGCAGCCACAAGCGGGCCGCCTCGCCGGAATTCTTGCCGGTCAGCCACAGCAGTCCCCAGACCGCTAAGCCCCACCAGCCGCTGCGACGCAGCAGCGGGGCGATGTCGCCGTCCGTTCCCAACCTTCGCAATCCCCACAGGGCTACGACGGCCACTGGTGCGCCGACGGCGATCGTCAGCTCCACGGGATTGATGAGCAGCCATTTCCCGTACGTCCGCGGATATTCCGCATAGAAACCGGCGTGGTTGCGATAGTTCCACAGCCAGATCCGTTCGAGGTGGACGTCCATCGTCCACAGGATGACGACGGGGAGGAGGAAGCCCGCGAAACCGCAAGCGATCCATGTGGACGTTTCGCGAAGGGAACGTCGGTGGGAACGCAGTTCTGTCAGCGCGTCGTGCCCGATGACCAGCGACAGAAACAACGCGACCGGGAGAAACGCGAGGCTGCAACACAGCCCCGCGAACAGCACCAGCCCCGCCGCCGCGGCCCGAAGACGTGAACCGGTTGTCCAGCCGGACAGCGCGCACCACGCCAGCAGCACGGAGACGAACGGGAACGCGGCGTCGGACTTCGGCCAGAAGATCGCCACCGCGGGGATCGCCGGCCAGAACGCGGCTCCGACGAACGCCGCCTGGCGCGACAGCATCAGCCGCAGCGTGCCGTACAGCGGGGCGACCGTCGCGGCGGACAGCACGAGCACCAGCAGCCCCGCCAGCCAGAGGACCGCGGCGTCGGCTTGTGTGCAGGGTTGCCGGCCCGCGCTCGTGTTCTCCTGCACGACGGCAGTCGCTTCGCGCACCGACTCCGGCGCGATCGACCACGCGGCGGTCAGCAACGCGGGGCATCGTTCGCCGAGCGCGATCAGGCCGTGAAAGACGAGGAACAACCCCGGCGGATGCGTCCCAATATGGAGCACGTCCCGTTGTTCCATGAGGGCTTCGTAGTCTCGCAGAAAGACCTTTGCGTCCGGCGATTCGTAACGGGCCTTGGTGAAGTAGCCCGACGAGCTCGGGTAGTACAGAACGAACGGCGCTTTGGCGAGTTGCCCCGCCGACGGCGCGGTCTCCTGCACTGTCCACAACCACCCGACCGCACTCGCGAATAATGCCACGACCCACGCCGCGACTTCCGCGCGAGGGACCGTCGGGGAAGACAGTCGTCGCGATCCGATGGCGACGAAGCCCAGATACAGTCCCGCGGCCAGCCCGGCGAGCAGCAGGTTCCAGCCCGATTGCGCGTCGGCCTCCAGTCGCGGCCAGGCCCATTCGCCGGGGATGCCGAGCGGGACGCCGGTCGTCCAGAGCAGCAGCGCCGTCGCCGTGGACGCAGCCAAGGCGGCTGCGAATGCGACGACGCGCGGCATGGTTGCGTCCTGGTCTGGGGAAAGAAGAAACCGAGGGGGTGGGACCCCTCGGCTTCTGTGGTTAACGATTGGCAGAGTTCAACCGCATCAGTTCACGGAGTTGACCGACAACTGCGCGTTGAGCACCAGCTTGATCTTTTCCTGCAGGTCGAGCAGGTGCGCCTTCGAGTAGTCGTCGAGCTTCAGATCTTCCTTGGCCAGCGCGGCCTTGATGCGGACGTCGAGCGTCTGCAGGTGCATCCGGGCCAGCACGCGGGCGTCTTCCGGTCCGCTGCTGCCACCACCACCCAGGTCGATGAAGAGGAAACCGCCCCCGCCGCCCGGAGGCGTCACCAGTCCGGCCAGCTTCTTGAGGGCCGACTGCTGCAGGTTGCGGCGGAAGCTGGCGATGAACGGCTTGCGGTTCGTGTATTCGCCGGCGGCCGGCGCGGCGAGATCGCCGAACACGCCGTCGACGGTCAGCTTCAGATGCTCGGCCAGCGTGTAGGCGTCGGCATCGGCGGCGACGCGGAGTTCGCTGTCCTGAATCCGGGCCAGTGTCGAGTTCCTGAACAGCCGGCTCAGGATGGTGTTCTGGAACTGACCGATGCTGTCGTGAATCGCATAGTCCACCGGGCCGTCGGGCATCTTGCCCCATTGAAACCAGCGGGTGGACGACAGCGCATTCAAGAGTTGCGGGTCGAACTTCGGCGCGTTGAACGCATGATCGGTGAGCAGCTTCATCGCCGCGCGCTGCTGTCCGGCGTCAACCGGCATAAACGGCGTCCGGGCCTTGGCGTCCCCCTTGTGATCGCGATGCACGCTGATGCCGCCGGGCAGCCGGGACACGAACGACGCCGTCCGCCAGTACTCCATCTGCAACAGATTGAACGCCTGCCGGACCCGCTGATAGCCTTCGCCGTCGGACACCGTCCGTTCGAGCAGCTTGGGCTGCAGTTCGTTGACGATCTTCATCTGCCGCTGGGCGTACGCGATCGGATCTTTGCCGAGGTCGAACCGGTTGGAGTGCGGATCGGGATCGCTGAACCGGGTGTCTTCGTCCGTCGCATAGTCGAGACCCGGCTCCGCGGCCCGGCTGGCAATTTTGGCGAGCTCGGCGTTCTCATCGCCCGAGATCACCTTGTAGCCGTACTCGATGGCCCAGTCGTCGTAGGGGCCGAGCGTGTTGGTGTAGTACGCCGTCTGCTTCACGCCCGCCGCCGTGATGTTGACCGGCGAGTAATCCATCACGCTGGCGACGATCGGTTCAGTCTTCGGCCGGTTGGCGTCTTCAATCTCCGGCAGCGTCTTCCAGGCCGACGCCTTGAAGTTGTGCCGCAGACCGAGCGTGTGCCCGACTTCGTGCATCACCACTTCTTTAAGCGCCTGCTCCAGGAACTCCTGCGGCAACTCGCCCCGCTTGTCGACGAGCCCCGCGGCGGTGAGCGCCGCGGCGGCAAAGCCCACCTGCTGCTGCATGCCCACCGACAACCGGCAGGCGGTATGGGCCGAAGCCCGATGGAACGGCAGCGTGTCGGCGGGCGTCGGAGCGGCGTCGCCCGTCATCAAGACGGCCAGCGCTTCCGGCGTGAAGTTCTCGTACTGCTTCTTCCACGAGCGGAGGAAGCTGGCGTCGAAGATGATGTCGGCGTCGAGAATCTGCCCCGTCATCGGATTGACCCGCGACGGACCCATCGCGAAGCCGGCTTCGGCGGTGATCCAGCGGAACGTGTTGTAGTTCACGTCCTCCGGGTCCCAGTCGTCCTCTTCGCGCTGCTGGCGGACCTCGACGGCGTTGTCGAACCCCAGCTTCGCGAACGCCTGGTTCCATTCCTCAATGCCCGACCGCACGATCGGCCGCAGAGCGACGGGAACCGTCTTTTCCATGTAGAAGATGATCGGCTCCTTCGGGGGCGACATCTTCGCCGCGGCGTCGGCCTTCTGCAGATCCCACCGCGTGATGTACCGCACGAAGTTTTCGTCGTCGGAGTTGTCGGTGAAGTCCTTGGTCGCCGTCAAGAAGTAGCCCACGCGGTCGTCGGCCTTGCGGGACTTGTATCCGGTGCTGGGGAGCGTGCTGATGCTGTAGTGAACCTGCACCTGCATGCCGCGCGGATCGGGCACGGTGTCCAACGAAACGAACGAGCTGCCCTGGTACACGGCCGCGATCTGCAGCTGCACGTTCTTCTCGAAGGCTTTGACCTTGGAGACGGTCGAGCGGTCCATGACGAAGGCGGCGTTGAGCATCCGGCCGATCTGTTCGTCGTCGCTCAGGAAGATGCGGGTCATGTCGACGAGGCTGCCCCCCGGCGAATCGGCGACGATCGGCAGGGCGTACAGCACGCTGTCGCTGTAGGCCAGCTTGACGGCGCTGGCTTCGGGGCTGCCGGGCTTGGCTTTGAACCGCACGTTCTTCCGCAGGACGTGCATCTTGTCGCCGACCTTGCGGAAGTTCCAGATGACGTCGTCGCCCCAGGTCATGCCGCCGATGACCGGGTCGCGGCTGACCCCCTTGGCGATTGAGGTGAGCATCAGGTAATCCTGGCTCAGTTGACCGCTCTTCAGGTCCACCAGGATCTGCTGTTCCTTGTGGTAGATGGTCCACAGGCCCTCGACCTTCTTGGCCCCCTTGGTGGCCTGATCGAACTTGGACGGCGCAGCCGCGGCGGCGGCAGCCGCCGCAGCGGCCGGGGCGGCTTCCTGACCATGGACCGCCAGCGGCAAGGCGCCGACGGCCAGCAACCAGACGCAGATCGAACGGAGATGGTGGCGCATAGACAGAGCCTCTCGAGCAGTGGCACCGATTGGGGAGATTATGCGGAAATTGTCGGGAGCGCAAACTAGCGCTGCTCAATTATGGCATTTGCCGGTGGGCGATAACAGATGCCACTTTAACAAAGTTAGGGAACGTCCGTCGAGTTTTCCGCTTGTGCCGGGGAGGGGAATCAACCCCGAAGAACCGGGTTGGTTTCGTTGCCTTTCGCGGAACGAAGGACGACAACCGGACGGCCTCACCTCAGCTTACGTCGAATTCGTGCGTTTCGTGGGTGAATCGTCCACGGGGGAAGACAGTCGCTCATCGGTGAGGAGCGTTTGTCAGAGAGGGCCTTCTTGGCCCCGGCAGGGGCCGCGGATTGTAGCCACGGGTGAAGCGCAGCCCGCTTCGGGCGGAGTGCAACCCGTGGGAACGTGTCCGAGGATCAGCCCGTCCCGAAGGGCCGGCGGAAGTTGAGAAACTACCGCACGCTTCCGTTGCCCCTACCGGGGCAAGGTCCGCTCGTTCGACTTCACCACGGGTTGCGCGTCGGGCGGCTCACGCCGCCGCGCCGCTCCACCCGTGGCTACAAGCCGGTCGCCCCTCACGGGGCTGCTCAGGCCCCTGACCTCGATATCTGGAGACCACCAATTGCCGACCACACCCGCCCGCGCTCACTCGTCGGCTTGGTGTTGCGCCGCCGGCAGCGCGATGCGGAACCGCGTGCCCTTGCCGGCGGCGCTCTCACACGTGATTTCGCCGTCGTGGGCTCCGATGATCCGCCGCACCGTCGGCAGACCCCGGCCGC
>JAWXBB010000597.1:0-6651 GCA_034439795.1 Planctomycetaceae bacterium
CGCCCCTGGATCGGAATTCCGATCCAGGGGCGTGCTGGTTACAACAGGTTGACCACCTTATCGGCCAGGCCCCCTTCGCCCAATGACTTGTCGCCGAGGACGATGCTGAGCCTGCCGGCGGAGGCGATCTTCTCCAGGACTTCCAGCTCGCGGAGCCGCATCAGGGTCGGGCTGTCCGCCAGCAGTTTGGCCGTGTTGGCCTGGCTGCGGATGGCCGCCGTCTCCTCGCGCCGCGCGATCAGGTTGGCCTCGGCCGCCTTCCTGGCTTCCGTGACCTTGTTCATCAGGTCCTTCATGTCACCCGGCAGGATCACGTCCCGGATGCCGACCGAGGCGATCTCCAGACCGAGTTCACCGGCGCGACGACGGACGTTGTCCTCGATCTCCTTCGCGACGGCGTCCTTGTCCGTCAGGAAGACATCGAGTTCCCGCGCGCCGACCACGCCCCGCAGCACGAGCTGCGTGTCGCGGTACAGCGCCTGCCGGACGTCGTCCGTCTGGCTGACCGCCTTGCGGGCGTCGACGATCTTGTAGGTCACGACGGCGTTGAGCCGTAGCGTGACCTTGTCGGCCGTCATGATTTCCTGGCCGCCAACATCGACCATCGTCTCCCGCAGGTCGATCTCGACCAGCTTGGCATCCGCCGGTCCCTTCCAGAAGGCGTACTCGCCCGGCGACAGCGTCTCGACGTAGCGACCGTCGATGAACAGCACGCCGGCGTGATCCCGTTTGACCGTGCAGACATCGAGCAGCTTGGCGGCGTACGGCGAGCGCACGATCACCTTGAACTGGTCGTGCTCGAAGCGGACCGGCCGAATGTCGATGACCTCGACGCGGACCGGCTTCTGACCCGTCCAGTAGGCGTACTGCCCCGCCGGCAGCACGTGGCTGAACCGGTTGTCGATCCAGACCAGCGCGCGCTCGGTGTCCTTCAGGTCCAGTACGACGGCGCACTCCGCGAGCGCCCCCGACTTGACGATCAAGTCGAGCTTCTCGTGGACCAGCCACGGGGCTCGCTGCGAAACGACGTCCACGCGGACCTTGCCGAGCGGATCGAAGAACCAGTGCGTCCCCGCCGTCAGCAGACCCTGGAACTCGCCGTCCCGGAACAGCAGGCCCATCTCGTAGGTGCGGATCTTGTATCGCTTGAACAGAATCACGGTCCACCTCCCTTTCGGAGGAACAGACAATCGAGGCCTTCCAGCCCACGCCATCACTTGCCAGTGGTTGTTGAGTGAAGAAAGACACCCGCAGAAGGCGAAGCGTTCGCGGATCACACGAGAAAACGCGGAGAGACGCTTGAGCCGTGGTCTCGCTCGGCGTCGAGGCGTGTCAGAGTTGGCGTTCGACCCGAGGCGAACCTCAAGACCCATCAGCCAACCCGTTCCCGCGCTATTGCCGAGCGAGCGCCGCGGCGGAATCCGCGTCCTGCAGAGCGTTTTCCCCTGCTGTCATCGCCACGGCGAACCGCGACGATGGCCGATCAGTCAAACGTCCGCCTCCCTTGGGCTTCAGGAGACGCTTGCAGCGTCATGGCGTCGGTTACCAGCCGACAGGTTGGTGGTCGGTACGGGAGTCGAACCCGTGACTTCCAGATTCTTAGTCTGGTGCTCTACCCTCTGAGCTAACCGTCAGTGACATCGTCCTTTTCAGAAACCATGTCCGGAACGCGCAGTCCCTAACCCTGCCGGGCGAGCTGAGCGCCGCTGGAAAGACGATAACCACGGACCTCGCATCCAAAGAGACGCCGGTGGGAGTCGAACCCACTGGATGCGGCTTTGCAGACCGCCGCCACGCCGTGTGACATCAGCGTCGAAATGGCTAAGGGCTGAGAGTTAAGGGCTAAGAGCCAGACAGATCGCTTCCCATCCGGCCCTTAGAGCGCCTGTCCAATCTTTGGACAATGAGGGTAGTTCATCGTCCTGGGGAGCGACCAACCCCCTCACCCTAACCCTCTCCCCCGCGGGGGAGAGGGGACAAGACAGGAAGCAGGCCGCTCTCTGTCACTTCACCAAGTCCGCGATGCAGAAGCTGCCGTAGGTGTGGACGCTTCGGGCGAGTATGGAGGTGTAACTGGCCCACGACCAGGTTACGCCTCCAGTTTGTCGATTAGCTCGCCGGCCTGACTCTTGAAGTCGCCGTAAATCCATTCCGCAGCGTCATACCATTCTTGACGCTCGGCAATATGACGCAGCGCGGCGACAACAACGTCAACCACTTTTGGCTCTGCATTCTTCAGGTCCGGCATCCGGCGCTTGACCAGCCCCAAAAAACAACGGGCGCCGTCGGGATCATTCTGGCTGGCATCTGACATCAAATAGGCGATATAGGCCCGGATATAGTACCGCAGGCAAGGCGCCGGCATCGAATCGACGTCATCCTGACAGCCAAAAATATCCTGGGCGAAAAGTGGGACCACTTGCTCAATGGACTTGCCAAAAAAAGTCCCGTAGGCACCCGACGTCTCGTCGCCGAAGATCCACGACGGGTCATGCCAGTCGTTGTCGTCGGGAATGGGATCGAGCGGTTTCTTGGATCGTCTCATAACACGCTCCCCTGCGCAAAGCCTCCGGGTCGCGGCTAACGGGAATCACGTCAGCGCACCAGATCCGCAATGCAGAAGCTGCCGTAGGTGTGCACGCGGTCCTTCTGATGCAGTTCGGCGGCGAGGTCGCGGTGGTAGCGTAAGAGGTCGCCGAGCGGTTTCGTCTGGCCGTTGACGTTGATCAGTAGCGTGTTCACGAACTCGCCGTTGAGGTCCGCGGACCGCCACAGCACGCGGGCGTTCGGGGCGGCTTTGTCGACGATCGCCTGCCATTCCGCGGTGAGCGTCTTCTTCGAGGGCTCGCGAGTCAGCCAGTCCATGTGGTCGAGCAGCACGAACCGCGTGATCTCGCCCGGATGGTCCTGCAGGAAGCCCAGCACCGAACTGGTGTGCGTCGTCACCCGGTCGCTGATCGTGGACTTCATCGTCTGGAAGTTTTCAGCCTTCAGGTATTCCGGACAGCAAGTCGGCGTGTATTCGCCGGTCAGGTAGACCCGCCAGAAGTAGTTCTCCTTCAGCGGCAGCTTGGTGAACACGGCCTCCACGCGGTCGATGATGAATTGCAGAATCCCGCCGGGGTAGCTGTCGTCGATGTGCCGGCGCTGCGAGCGCGGCACGCCCAGCATCGACAACGTCACGTCGCGACGCATCGCGAACTTGATCATCGGCCGCCACAGCCGTTCCGAGAGCTTGTACTGCTGGAAGATGTCTCGCTGCTGCTCGACGCTGTCGGCCGCCAGGAGCGCGTTGATCGAGTCGCGGAGTTTGACGATCTTGTCGGCGTAGACGTTCACCATCCACGCGAACGTGCCCGAGGTGCCGCGGAAGTAGAACGATTTCCGCCGGCCGACGCCGGAGAACATGTCCCCCTTGTGGTCCCAGAACGCGCGGACTTCCGGCGGAAGATGCGGCCGGAGCTGTTGCGGATACAGCGTCTTCCAATTCGGCACCTTGCCGCGACCGAACATCTGGAAGAACTGCTCGTGATCGAGCTGCCGGGCCGCGGCGAGCTTCAACTCCAGGAGCGCGTTCTGCCGCGGATTCATGTCCACGGCATGCACGTGCCCGGCCCCGGCGAGGGCGTAATCGAGCGCGTTGCAGCCCGCCGAGGTGATGACCACCACGCGGTCCTGCGGAGAAAGCTCCAGGGCGACGCGGTCCAGCCGGGGGTCTTCCCAGCATTGGTTGTAGACGATGTTCCGTCCGTGGACGAGTTTGAACCACGACCGGCTGATGCGTTCAAAGGCCATAATCTCTGCCGCGATGACGAGGATCGCCGCAGAGCCGGGCCGCGGTGACGGAGGACACGCGGCCGGCGGAATCCGTCGCGGGCCGCGTGGCATGGTTCCGCACCACGTGGTCGGTCCACCCGGCGTTGCGATCCTCGTCGAAGGAGTTCATCAAGACGAACACGCCGACGCCATGTTCCCCGAAGCCGGACCAATTCTCAACCCCGGCGAACATGGCGGCGTCACAGACGCCCAGGGATCGCAATTCCTGGGCGTTGCGGACGCCACACACTTGGGGTGCGTCTCAATTCTGGGTGGCTGTGATGCCCGGTCCCCTCGCCCCCGTCTTCGGGGGAGAGGGTTAGGGTGAGGGGGCCGAGCGCTTCACAGGACGATGACTGCCAGCCACACCAACCCGAAGCGTCGGCGAGGGCGAGCGCCCATTCGACGTCGGCGGCAGGGAGCGCTCCCCTCGCTGACGCTTCGGGCTCGTGTTGATGATCTCTCGAGCGCTCGCCCCCTCACCCCGACCCTCTCCCCCGAAGACGGGGGCGAGGGGGCCGGAGGAAGAAGCCACCCAGAATCGAGAAGCACACCCTCACCATCGCGCGGGTGTCACCGGCGGCACCGGGGACGGCGGCGTCTCCACCGTCGGCAACCGGTCGGTTGCGGGAGGGAGTCGGCTCGGCAAGCCGGCGAGATCGAGAAAGTTGACCAGCAACTGGTGGCCGAACTCCGTCAGCACCGATTCCGGATGAAACTGCAAGCCGAACACGCGGCTCGCGGCGTCTTCCAACGCCATCGGCAGGCCGTCGTCGGTGCGCGCCGTGATTTGCAGCGTGGGAGGCAATGTCCCTTCATCGACGATGAGCGAGTGATACCGCGTGGCCCGGAACGGATTCGACACCTGTCGGAACAACGCCGTCTGATCGTGCTTCACCCACGACACGCGGCCGTGGACCGGCTCCGGGGCGCGGATCACGTTGGCCCCGTACGCGGCCCCGATGGCTTGATGTCCGAGGCACACGCCGAGGAGCGGTATCCGCCCGGCGAGCGCCTGAATCAACGGCACCGACACCCCCGCCTCCGCCGGTGTGCAAGGTCCGGGCGAGATGATGATCGCCTGCGGTAATCGCGCGAGGACATCCGCGACCGACACCGCATCGTTGCGGATAACGACCGTATCGTGCCCGAGTTCGCGGACGTAGCGCGCCAGGTTGTGGACGAAGCTGTCGTAATTGTCGATCAGCAGGATCATGCTTCGGGCCCGCCCGGCTCCGCTGCGGCGACCGTCGATCGCGACTCGACGCTCGCGGCCCACAGCATCGACAGCGCCGTGTAAATCACCACTGCCACCACCAGCCACCGCACGACATCGAGCGGCAGTTTCTTCACGATGAACGCCGCCAGCAGCACGGCCGGCACGCCGGCGAGCGTCAGCCCCAGCGCCGCCGAGGCGTGGTAAGTCCCCGCGCGAATGATGCGGAGGCCGGCGACGGGCATCAGGAAGGCGCACGATCCCATCATGATCGGGAACGCCGTCGTCGGGTTCATCCCCAGCAGGCTGACCATGATCATAATCGGCGCATAAGCCCCGACGCCGATCATCATCAATGCGCCGAACGCGAAATTGCCGATCAGCGCAGCCACGAGGTATGTTCCTTCCAACCCCAGGGCATCGCCGCCCGGCGGCAACAAATTGACCAGCCGGCCAAGGATCAGCCCCGCGGCGGCGAGCAAGGCGAAGCCCATGCCGAGCTGGATCTTTCGCCGGGGCCACCGCGTGACGACGCCCGCCCCCAGCCACGCGCCGAGCACGGCGGCCAGGATCGTCAGCACGAGCGTCCGCATCTCCACTTCGATGATGGAGATGTAGATGAATGCCTGGGCGATCGTCGGCAGGCAATGCCCGACGTTCAGCGTGCCGGGAATCTGCTCGTCCGGCACCGTCTTCCGAAGGCGGTACAACGTGGTGGTGACGGCGAAGGAGCCGACCCCCAGCGTGTCGAGAAAATCGGTAACGAAGCCAACCGCGGCCTGATAACCGGTGGGCCGGGCCCATTTCCGCGACCGCGTGAGATCGTAGGCCCACACCGTGCAAAAGACGGTGGCCACGAGCCCCAGCAGAATGAACAGAATCGTCTTGGCAGCAGGCACGATGAGAGTTTCCCGGCGGTGAACGGGCCGAACGCGGCGTTGGTTTTACCGCATCCGGGGACCGCAGTGCCACGGAAGACTCGCGCCCGTCACGAAAACAGCCGCACGAACTCCATCACCACGCCGGGGGTGAACAGTACCAGACCCGTCATGACCACAGCGGTGATCGCCCACGAGGCCAGCATTGCCCAGCGCACGTCGGCGACCTTCGTGGTCCGGAACTCCTTCAGATCGTCGGGGAAGCTGCGCAGCGTCTCGAAGCACCACCAGACGCCGGCAATGATCAGCACCACGCGGGTGGCTAGACCGTAACGACCGTAGTGAAATCGCATGGTGATGTCCTGCGTTGGAGTCCAGCCTTTAGGCTGTCTTCGAGCGTCGCGCACGGGCTGAAGACAGCCTAAAGGCTGGACTCCAACGGTGGGGGACAACGCAAGCTGCCGTCGCGCGGTTCACCGGTTTGCGCCGCGATTTCAGAACACCTGATCGGCGGGCGGATTTTCGGCTTCGACGGTTTGCGGCTGCCACGAGTAGGCCCGTTCGCCGATGGCGGCGGCCGGGTCGGACAGATACTGCTGCAGTTCGCTGACCACGGCGGCCGGCAGCGGCTCCTTCTCCGGGCGGGCTTTGAGCCGCGAAATGATGAGGCGGCGGTAACGCCCCGAGGTTGGCAAGGCGAGGCGATAGGAGCCGTCAGAGGACGTGCGGGCCAGGCTGCCC
>JAWXBB010000598.1:0-12453 GCA_034439795.1 Planctomycetaceae bacterium
ACACCAACCCGAAGCGTGAGCGAGGGCGAGCGCTCGCCCTCGCTCACGCTTCGGGTTGGTGTTGGACACGGCAACGAGCGCTCGCCCCCTCACCCCGACCCTCTCCCCCGAAGACGGGGGCGAGGGGGCATGAATGGGTGCCGTGACCCATCGGGGTCGCTGGGTGCCATGCTCCCAGCTTTGGGGGAGCATGTGCCTTGCACGCGAATCCTTCGAAGACATGCTTGCCCAAAGCTGCAAGCATGGCACCCAAATCCAGACCGCTTACTCGTCAGACGCGGGAGAATTTTCGGTCTTCACCACCGGCTTCCGCACGCCCCCCGTCGTCGGGTCGATCTCCAGATTCAACTGCTCGTGCTCGTCGACGAAGAACACGTAGCCGTTGAACATCTCGTCGTAGGTCTGTTCGCCCCACGGGACGGTGCGGGTCGGGTCGGGGTTGTAGGGATTGAACGCCGAGTTGTCGTAGTGCGTGAGCGCTTCGATTCGCGTTCCCTTCGGCAGGCGGACTTTGCCGGGCTTAATCTCGTAGCCGAGCTGCCATTCGAAGTTGAAGTTGGGAATCTGCAGCAGCGTCTGCTGCGAACCGTCGGGCAGCCGGGCGGAGAACGTGACATCCTTGCCGCGCAGATGCATGTGCGTGAACAGTCCGAGCAGGTTGATGTCGCGGTCCACCATCTTGCCGGAGCGGACGGGAAACGCGCCGTGTCCGGGGGCGATGTTCAGCCGGTGCGGGTCGAGCAGCACGTTCCGCAATTGTTTCTGCACGGGCCGGCGCGGGAAGCGGAAGCCGACCGACACCTTGCACTGCTCCGGCTTGCCGGTGGTGGTGTAATGAATCTGCAACCCCAGCCCGGCGTACTGTGGCACGAAGAACGCGACGCCGTTGTCGAACCGCGACAGGTCGAGCGGCTGCCCGCCGGGGACGTGACCAGTGATGAACGTCTCCTTGCCGCTCCCCTTCGAGGTGACGTACGCCATGTTGCAGTGATGGACGACGCGCGGGTTGTCCGGCCGAATCTCGACCGCTTCGATCCAGGTGTCCCGGAGGAAGACGTACGGCAAGACCAGATGCCGGTAGTCGACGAATCCGCTCGCGGGGATGTCGTGCGTCTCCAGCATCGTCACGACCAGATCGGGTTCGCCGATCCGCCATTTCTGCGGGGGCGTCTCCTTCGGCGTTGGCACGTCCTGCGGATTGCCGATCGGCCGGCCGGATTTCGCCCAGCGGACCAGCGTGTCGCGCTCCGCACGGGTGAGCGACGGATCGTTCTGGAATTCGCCCAGCTTGGTGTGGCCCGACCACGGCGGCATCCGCTGGTCGAGCACGACCTCGGCCACCATGTCGGCCTGCGCGACGACCTGCTCGTAGGTCTGCAGCGCGAACGGGGCCGCGGTGCCGTCGCGGTGACAGCTCTCGCAGCGCTTCTGCAGAATCGGCAGCACGTCGTGCGAGAACGTCGGCAGCGGTTGATCGGCCATTGACGGTGACGGCGCGGTAATCAGGCAACCATCGACGGGCGTCTCGGCGACAGACACGGGTCGGCCGGTGAGGATCTCTTCGAGGGCGGTTTCCAGATCGCGTCGCGTTGGCTCGGGCCGCGAGCCTCCAAGCCGGAGTTGGTCATCCACCCGACCGCGATAGACGAGCTGCCGATCCGCGTTGAGCACGGCGACTTCCGGCGTCCGCGTCACACCGAGCGCGGCGACGCACGACTGATCGGCATCCTTGACGAACGGAAAGCTGCAATCGTAGTCGATCGCCTGGGCGGCCATGTCTCGGATGGTGTCGTCCACCCCGACGTTGACCGCGACGAATTGCACGCCGCGCGATTCATATTTGGCGTGCAGCTCATTGAGCTTCGGCAGCGTCCGGCCGACCAGCGGGCAATGCGTGGTGGTCATCACGAAGACGTAGGCCGGTTTCTTGCCGAAATCGGCCAGCGACCGCGGCAGGCAGCGGATGTCCTTGAACCGCAGGTCGGCAACCGTCGTGCCGAGCGGAGGCCGCACCTCCGCCGCCAGGGCGACGGTCGGCAGGCAGCAATAAGCCAGAAGCAGCGTCCGCAGCATCATCTCTCAAGTCGCTTTTGTCGCGAAGTTCACCAGATGTCCACAGAAACACAGTTATCCTATCCGCAGCCGGTGACGAGGGGAAGAATGGGTTCTTGGCGTCGGCGATAGCGAGTAGGGCTGTTGAGTTGCGAGCGACGATCGTTGACGCCGCGCTGATTCTTGGCCCCGGCAGGGGCCGCGGACTGTAGCCACGGGTTAAGCGCAGCCCGCCGCGGGCGGAGCGCAACCCGTGGACATCGTGAGATGACATGGCCCGTCCCGAAGGGCCGGCGGAAATTCGCGACTGACGCATGCTTCCATTGCCCCTACCGGGGCAAGTCTCACTGGTTCACCTCGTCCACGGGTTCCGCGTCGGGCGGCAGGCCGCCGCGTCGCTCCACCCGTGGCTACATTCCAGTCGCCCCTGCCGGGGCTGAGAAGACGGTGGATCTCGACATCCGTTGACCTTCAATGATCCACCGCGGCCCGAATTGCGAGGCCGTCACCCATCGCGAAGCCCACTTGCCGACGGTACGATTTCCGGCATCCTGTCGTTCGCCACATCGGAGTTGACATCATGCAACGCTGTTGGGCACTTGTCGGTCTCGTGGCCTTCGTCGTCCTGGCGCGCTCGGTGTATGCTGCGGAGACGAAGCGGCCGAACATTCTGCTGATCTATGCCGACGATCAATCGTACAAGACGGTCGGCTGCTATCCCACGTCGTATCCGTGGGTCAAGACGCCGAACATCGACGCCTTGGCGGCGGCGGGGGTGCGGTTCTCCGGGGCGTATCTCGGGGCGTGGTGCATGCCGTCGCGGGCGACGATGCTCACCGGGCGGTTGCCGCACGGCGTCGAGTCGATGTCGATGGAAGGGGTCTACCCCGGCAGCACGTACGATCCCGCCAAATGCCCGTTCTGGCCGAAGGTGTTCCGCGCGCAGGGGTACCACACGGCCCAGATCGGCAAGTGGCATACGGGGACTGATGCCGGCTACGGTCGCGATTGGGATTACCAGATCGTCTGGAATCGGCCCAAGCATCCCGGCAATGCCGGGGCGTATTACGAGACGCAGCGGCTGGCGATCAACGGCGAAGAGCGGGATGTGACGGGGTACTCAACGGACAACTACTCAAAGTGGGCCGCCGAATACATCCAAGGCGAACACCGTGATGCCGCCAAGCCGTGGTTCTTGTGGCTCTGCTACGGTGCGGTTCACGGCCCGGCGAAACCGGCCCCGCGGCACAAGGGGCATTACGCCGGCAACAACGTCCCGGCTCCGGCGGACATCTTCGGCCCGCGGCCCGGCAAGCCGAGCTATCTCGACAAGACGCAGGCGTGGTCCCGCGGTCCCGGCGGTGTTCCCGTCCTGGGCAAGAGCGGCGAAGCGTTCGGCGACGATTCGGCGAAAAACCCGCGCACCTATTCGCAATGGGTCCAGCAGGTCAACGAATGTGCGATGGCCCTCGATGAAGGCGTCGGGACCGTCCTCCAAGCCCTGAAAGCCTCGGGCCAGCTCGAAAACACGCTCGTGGTCTACACGGCCGATCAAGGGTTCGGCATGGGCGAGCACGGTTTCCGCACGAAACTGGGTCCGTACGAGGCCACGTTCCGGTCGCCGCTCATCATCAGTCAACCGGGGACGATTCCGACGGGCAAGGTCTGCCCGCACGGCGTCGGCGGGCCGGATCTGGCCGTCACGTTTTTCCAGCGGGCCGGCTTGAAGCTCCCGTGGACGATGCACGGCCGCGACATCTCGCCGCTGCTCGCCGACCCCGAGCGGGCGGACTGGAACCATCCCGTGCTGTTCGAGCACTGCGGGCAAAGCTACGGCTCCGACGTCGCGAAGATCCTGCGCGACACGCCCGAGAAAGCCGTCCACAACAACGTCCCGTGGTGGGTCGCGCTGCGACAGGGCAAAGACAAGTACATCCGCACGCTCGCTGCCAACGAACCGGAAGAACTGTACGATCTGGACGCCGATCCGGAGGAACTCGTCAACCTGGCGGCGCAATCGGAACATCAGTCGCGGCTGGCCCGACTGCGGGCGTTGGCGTTGGACGAACTGCGACGGACGGAGGCGGACTACGTCGACCGGCTCCCGCGGCCGACGACGATGGGGGAATGATGGCCTGACAGAGCGCTGAAGCATTCGGTTTCGTGTGCCACGGCCGTGTCGGCCGTGCGATTCGCAGGTTGGTGTGGAGCGCTCGCACGGCTGACACAGCCGTGGCACACAAGACGACAACGGAATCGCCGGGCGGAAGGGAGTCGGGCATGAACATCGGGCTGGTCAGCAAAAGCTGGGAGATCGCCACGCTGGTGACGGACGCGGCCCGGGCGTTGGGGGCGGATGTCGTCCCGGTGACAAGCGTCGCGGCCGACTGCGATTGCGTGCTGATTGACGCGACTGGCGATGACGATGTTGTCGGAGGCTCCTGTGAAACGCCCTGCTTCCTCATCGTCAGTCCGGTGGAAGCTGAAGGGGTTGCGCAGCGGTTGCGGGTCGCGGGGCATGGGATTGTCCGGACGACGGCGGCGGTGCTCGATCTCGATCATGCCCTGCGGCTGACCGCGGCCCTGGCCGACGCGCCGCCGCGGGCGGTGCGGTTGCCGCCGCTGCTGGTGCGGGCGGAGTTGTGCCATCGGCTGCCGAACGATCCGACGCTGGCCAGCGTGTGGGGGGCGGAATTGCGGCGCGAAGCCGTGGAGCGGCTCGGTTGTCCGACGGAGACCGCGTTCCGGCTGGCGTCCGCGGCGGCGGAGGCGGTCGAGAACGCGATGCTCCGCGGCAATCTGGAAATCAGTCCGGCGTTGTCGGACGCCGGGGACGCGGCGATGGTGGCGCAGCTCGTCGAGACGCGGCGGCGGCAAAATCCCTTCCGCGAGCGGTCGGTGTGGGCCTCCTGCCGGTTCTCCACCGAGGATATCCGCGTCGTCGTCCGGGACGAGGGGCCGGGGTTCGCGTCGGCTCCGGACTGGCCGGCGGGCGTCACGGCACCGCTGCTCGGCCGCGGGGGGCTCATCCTGCGGGCGTTGTGCGACGACGTGCGATACAATGCCGATGGCAACGAAGTCACACTTCTGATCGCTCTGTCGAGTCCGTCGGCCGCGCCTGCTGTGCGGACGGCGGTCGATCGAGTTCCCCTGACCTTGTAAGTTGAGAGAGCCGGCTGATGGCACAAGTGTTGCTGTTCGAGCAACCGGGTTTGTCGCGGGACACGCTGGCCTACGTGCTTCGCGAGGCGCAGATTGATCTCGTCGAGTGCGACGACCCCGCGCGCCTGCGGCAGGCGCTGGAGGCCGGGGACGTGCGGGTGGCGCTGGTTTCCGAAAGCCTGCTCGACGAATGGCTGGCCGTCTCTGCGAAGCACTCGGGGCCGAAGCCGCAGTTGTGGGTGCTGGCCCAGGCGGGGAGCTTCCGCGGCATCGTGCAGTCGCTGCATCATCAGGCGGAGGAGATCATTTCGCGCGACGGGCCGACCGGCTCGTTGCTCGCCCGCCTGAAAACGCTGCTGTGCGGCGAGATGAAAGCCGCAGCGGCGGCCGTCGTCGCCGAGGAGCGCGTCAAACTGCTCGCGCACCTGGACGGACAGCCGCACCCGATCGAAGTCGCGCCCCAGCGGCTGCTGTCGGTCGTCTCGGAAGTGTGCGACGTCGCCGCGCAGTTGCAGAAGCGCTACGACGCGGAACTCGCGCAACGACGACGGGTCGAGCACGCGCTGATGGAATCGGAGGCGTTCTACCAGTCGCTGGTGGAAACGCTGCCCTTGTCGCTGTTCCGCAAGGATTTGCAGGGCCGGGTGACGTTCGCCAACCATCTGATGTGCAAAGCGCTGAACCGGACGGCTTCAGAGATTCTGGGAAAAACGGATTACGACTTCTTCCCGAAGGATCTCGCCGAAAAGTACCGGGCCGACGACCGCCGCGTGACGGATTCGCGCGAGGGCTTCGAGACGACGGAGGAGTTTCAGACGCCGTCGGGCGAGTTGCGTTACACGCACGTGGTGAAGACGCCGGTCTTCGACGCGGACGGGAAGCTGGTGGGCGTGCAGGGAATGTTCTCGGACGTCACCGATCACATCCGGGCCGAGGCGGCGCTCGAGCAGGAACGCTACCTGCTCGACAATCTGATGAAGAGCATTCCCGACAACATTTACTTCAAGGATGCGCAGGGCCGGTATCTGCGAATCAATCCGGCCAAGGCCACGCGGTCGGGATTGAACGATCCCGCCGATGCCATCGGCAAGTCCGACGCCGACTTCTTTCTCCCGAAACACGCCCGCCAGGCCTGGACCGACGAGCAGGAGGTCATGCGGTCCGGCGAAGGGATGATCGCCAAGGAAGAGCAGGTCCATTACGGCGACGGCGAGACCCGCTGGATGGCCACCACCAAGCTGCCGCTGCGCGACCGGCAGGGCCAGATCGTGGGCACGTTCGGGCTGTCGCACGACATCACGCAGTTGAAGGAGGCCCAGCAGGCGCTGCGCGACGCCGCCGACGCCGCCGACGCGGCGAATCGCGCCAAGAGCGATTTCCTGGCGAACATGAGCCACGAGATCCGCACGCCGCTGAACGCCGTCCTGGGGATGACCGAACTGGTGCTCGATTCGCCGCTCACGCCGGTCCAGCGCGATTATCTCAAACTCGTCCGCGAATCGGGCGAGTCGCTGCTCGCGGTGATCAACGACATCCTGGACTTCTCGAAGATCGAGGCGGGCAAGCTGCAACTCGATCAGACCAGTTTCGAGCTCCGCGAATTCCTCGGCGACACCATGAAGTCGCTCGGACTGCGGGCGCACCGCAAGCGGCTCGAACTGGCCTGCGACATCGCGTCGGCAGTGCCCGACCGGCTGCTGGGAGACGCCAACCGGCTGCGGCAGGTGGTGGTCAACCTGCTCAGCAATGCGATCAAGTTCACCGAACACGGCGAGGTCGTGCTCACCGTGCAGATCGAGCCGGGCGAGGGAGACGGAGTGGTGTTGCACTTCCGGGTGTCCGACACGGGCATCGGCATCCCCGTCGACAAGTTCGCCACCATTTTCGAGGCCTTCGAGCAGGCCGACCGCTCGACCACGCGGAAGTTCGGCGGGACGGGGCTGGGGCTGGCAATTTCGGCCCGGCTGGTGGACCTGATGGAGGGCCGCATCTGGGTCGAAAGCGAAATCGGCCAGGGCAGCACGTTCCACTTCACCGCCCGGTTCACCGTCACCGCGGAAGAAGCCGAGCGGACCTGCTCGGCGACGCCGGAATTGTTGCAGGGCCTGAAAGTGCTGGTGGTCGACGACAACAGCACCAACCGCCGCATCCTCGCCGAGATGCTGTCGAGCTGGGGCATGGCGCCGCAGTTGGCGACCAGCGCCCAGGAGGCCCTGGAAGTGCTCCGCCGCGCCAAGGCCGAAGACGCGCCGTTCGGCCTCGTCGTCACCGACGTCAACATGCCCGAACAGAGCGGGTTCGACCTCGTCCGCGCGGCGCAGTCGGAAGGCACGCTCTGCCGCGGCATGATCGTGATGCTGACTTCGAGCGACCGGTCGGAAGATCTCGACCAATGCCGCCGGCTGGGGGTGTCGACGTACCTCATCAAACCGATCAAGCAGTCGGAGTTGTTCAACGCGATTCTGCAATCGCTGGGTGCGGCGCATGCCGAGGAATGGACGGTGGCGGCGACGGCGATGCCCAGGGTCTCGGCCCGGCCGCTCGACATTCTGCTGGCGGAAGACAGCCCAATCAACCAGAAACTGGCGGTCGGCCTGCTGGAACGGTGGGGGCACCGCGTGAGCGTGGCGGAAGACGGGCAGCAGGCGATCGACGCCGTGCGCCAGCGCCGGTTCGACATGGTGCTGATGGACGTGCAGATGCCCGACGTCGACGGCCTGGATGCCACGCGGTCGATCCGGGTCTGGGAACAGGAATCCGGCTCGGCCGCCATACCGATCGTCGCCATGACCGCGCATGCCTTGCAGGGGGACCGCGACCGCTGCATCTCCGCCGGCATGGACGATTATCTGACCAAGCCGATCCGCTCCGAACTGCTGTTCCAGATGGTCGAGCGGTTCGCCACCGGCGACGGGCTGGTGTCCGTCCGGCAGGACGGCATCAAGGTGCCCGCGGCGCGCCCCGAACCCGCCCAGCCGCCCGTCCGACCGGCTTCCGAAGCGAACGGCGGCGCCGACTGGCCTCATGCCCTGGGCGTCACCGGCAACGATCCGGTCCTCCTGCGGGACATCACCGAGGCCTTCTGCGAAGAAGGCCAGCAACTGGCGCAGCGGTTGGCGGAACCCAACGTCGCACAGGATCTCAATCGGTTGAAACGGACGGCCCACACGCTCAAAACGGCGTTCGGCACCTTCGGATTCGAGTCCGGCCGGCAATTGGCTCAGGCCATCGAGCACGATTGCCAGAACAACCGGACGCCGATCGCCCCCGACCGGATCGAACACCTGGCAAAATTGGCCCGGCAATTGACCGACGAATGTCGCGGCCGCTTGAACTCCGCGAGTTCGTCCGGCACGATTGGTTCCCATCCCCATTGAATCCCCTCAGTCAAAGCTCGACAGGCGGCGCCGATGACGACGGTCCTCGTGGTTGACGATTCGCTGACCGACCGCAAGCTCGCCGGCGGATTGCTGACCCGGCACGCCGGTTGGGACGTGCAATACGCCACGGATGGCCGCGACGCGCTCGACCAGATCGAGCTGCACGTGCCGGACCTCGTCGTCACCGATCTCAACATGCCGGAGCTGGACGGGCTGGAGCTGGTTCGAATCATCCGCGAGACGCACCCTTTGGTGCCGGTCATTCTGATGACCAACCAGGGAAGCGAACAGATCGCGGTCCGGGCTTTGCAGACGGGGGCCTCCAGCTATGTGCCCAAGAATCGTCTGGCGGTCGATCTGGAAGACACCGTGCAGCAGGTGCTCGGCATCGCCCGGGCCGACCGCGCCCACGTGCGGCTGCTGCGGCGGCTGAAGAATCAGCAGGTGCAGTTCGAGATCGAGAACGATCAGGATCTCATCGCGACGTTCGTCCGGTATCTGCAGGACGCCCTGCGCGGGATGGGGTTGTGCGACGACACCGAACGGGTCCGCATCGGCGTCGCCTTGCAGGAGGCGCTGATCAACGCCTGCTTCCACGGCAATCTGGAGGTCAGCTCGAGCCTCAGGGAAGTCGATCACCGCGCGTATTACAATCTGGCCAGGGAGCGAAGCCAGCAGTTGCCCTATCGCGACCGGCGGATTTTCATCTTCGCCGACCTGTCCCCGGAGGAAATGACGATCGTGATCCGCGATGAAGGCCCCGGCTTCGACCGGTCCCTGTTGCCCGATCCCACCGATCCGGCCAACCTCGAAAAACCTTGCGGCCGCGGGCTGCTGCTGATGCAGACCTTTATGAACGAAGTCCGCTACAATGCCGTCGGCAACGAGGTCACCATGATCAAGCGCCGCTGCGAATCGGCATCGAAGGTCCAGGACCAGGAGGACGCGGCATGACGAGCATCGGTCCGTTCTTCCGCACGGCCTCCGAGGGGGACGTGTTCGTCGTCGAGATCTGCCAGCCGGTCGGCAGCCTGTCCGATTCCGTCGTCCTGACGCAGCTCGACGAAGTGCTCGACGCCTTGAAATCGTCCGGTCTCGCCAAGCTGCTGGTGGACTTCCGGCAGACGCCGTACTTCGGCTCGTCGCTGCTGGAGGGGCTGCGGTTGCTGTGGAACTGCATTCACGCCGCGGACGGCAAGATGGTGCTGTGCAACCCGTCGCAGGTCGGCCGCGAGATTCTGGAGATCGCCAAATTCGACCACTTGTGGCCGATCGTCAACGACCGCGCGGCCGGCCTGGCGCTGCTGTCGCATTGACGTCTTTCTGCTTCGTAGGGTGCAGTCGAGGCTTTGCGAGGCTCACCCTCTTGATTCTCTTCGATGACAGCGACGTTGACCGCGTTGTGGCACGACGGGGTGAGCCTCGCAGAGCCTCGACTGCACCCTACCTAAGCGATCTGAGCGGCACGCCCACTGTGATTCGTGTTGCCCGTTCGATTGACAACCGCCCAGTCGCGTTCTAGCCTCAGAGTCTCATTTCGGGGCGATCGAAATCCCTGTCGTTTCGTCTCGGAAATCTCCCCCTGAATCGACACCACGATTTGCCAAGGAACCCGTCGATGGCGCGTCCCGTGACCCTCTTCACCGGCCAGTGGGCCGACCTGAAGCTCGAAGAGCTGTGCAAGAAGGCCAAGGATTTCGGCTACGACGGTCTGGAACTCGCCTGCTGGGGCGACCACTTCGAGGTCCAGAAGGCCCTCTCCGACGACACCTACTGCGCCCGCAAACGCGAGCTGCTCGAAAAGTACGACCTGCAACTGTTCGCGATCTCCAACCACCTCGTCGGCCAGGCCGTCCTCGACACCATCGACGCCCGCCACAAGTCGATCCTGCCCGACTACATCTGGGGGGACGGCAACCCCGCCAGGGTCAACGAGCGGGCCATCGAAGAGATGAAGAACACCGCCCGCGCGGCGAAGAAACTGGGCGTCGGCGTCGTCAACGGCTTCACCGGGTCGAGCATCTGGCCGTTCATCTACGATTTCCCGCCCACGCCGAAGTCGATGTACGACGCCGGCTTCAAGCTGCTCGCCGACCGTTGGAATCCGATCCTCGACGTGTTCCAGGAATGCGGCGTCAAGTTCGCCTTGGAAGTGCATCCGACCGAGATCGCGTTCGACATCTACTCGACGGAGCGGGCGCTCGCCGCGCTCGATCGCCGCGAGGAGTTCGGCTTCAACTTCGATCCCAGCCACCTCATCTGGCAGGGGGTCGATCCGGTCGAGTTCCTCCGCGCGTTCCCGGACCGCATCTACCACGTCCACATGAAGGACGCCAAGGTTCAGCTCAACGGCAAGTCGGGCATCCTGGCGAGCCATTTGTCGTTCGGCGATTCGCGCCGCGGCTGGGACTTCCGCAGCGTCGGCCGCGGCGGCGTGCAGTTCGAGGAGATCATCCGCACCCTGAACGCCATCAAGTACACCGGCCCCTTGTCGGTCGAGTGGGAAGACTCGGGCATGGACCGCGAACACGGCGCCCGCGAGGCGTGCCAGTACGTCAAGAACGTCGACTTCACCCCCAGCGGCCGGGCGTTCGACGCCGCGTTCGCGGAGTGATGGAAGTCGTGGCAAAGCGTCCGGGACACTGGTGTTGGGCCCGCTGAGAACATCATGAAAGCCGCGGTCGTGAATTGCGACCGCGGCTTTTCTTTTGCTCCGCCCCGGTAGGGGCGACGGAGTGTAGCCACGGGTGGAGCGAGACCGCCATCAGGCGGTCGAAGCGAAACCCGTGGAACGCGATGACCTCCGACACTTGCCCCGGTAGGGGCAGAGGGATCGTCCGGCATGATCTGCATCGCACTGTCATGTCTTCCGCTCGCATTCCTTCGCCCCGTCCGGGGCGAGAAGAACACGACGACGCTCATTCCACGGGTTCCGCGTCGGGCGGCGTTGCCGCCGCGCCGCTTCACCCGTGGCTACAGCCCGACGCCCCGCTGGGGCTGAAGAGAGACCAAGAGCCATCGACCGAAGCCGACGTCCCTTTCCCCTCTTGCACGACGGATGCGACAGCGATTCGATTCCGTTACGATACAGGCCAACAACCGACAACGCACCGACAAGGACCGACTCGATGAATCAGTGGCCGATCATTTTCGCCTTGCTCACCGGCTTGTTCTGGGGCACCTACGGCCCCGCGCTGGGGAACGCCCGTTCGGCGGAGAAGAACGCCTTCAAGCCCTACGTGATGATCGGCGTGGCGTACCTCGTCTGGGGCCTCGTCGGCGGGCTGGTCGGGATGGCCGCGACCGGCGCTTCGTTCACTTACACCGCGACCGGGGCGTTCTGGGGATTCACCGCGGGGTCGCTCGGCGCTTTCGGGGCTTTGACGCTGACGTTGGCCATGTTCACCGGCGGCACCGCGATGCCGCAGATTGTCATGCCGATTGTCTTCGGCACCGCGGTCTCGGTCACGGCGATCACCACGGTGCTGCAATCGAAAGCCGCGTTCAACCCGTGGCTGTGGCTGGGGATCGCGGGCATGGCGGTCTGCATCGTGCTGGTGGCGTACAACACTCCGCACGCGACGCCGCACAAAGGCGCGCCGCCATCACCGGCGCAGGCGACATAACATTCTTGGGCGAGCCGGGTGGCGTCAGCCCCCGGAGTTCTTCCATTCGCTCCGGGGGCTGACGCCACCCGGCTCGCCATGTTACTTCGAGAGGACGATCTTCGCGCGCGATCGTTCGTCGGCGATGGTCTGCGACCACATCTGGTCCGACAATCGCATGAGGATCTGCGGCCGCGCGTCTTCCGGGCTGAGTTGGCCCGGTTCGCGTTCGGTCACCTGAATCAGATGCACGC
>JAWXBB010000599.1:0-3175 GCA_034439795.1 Planctomycetaceae bacterium
CGCAAGCGTGCCATCGTCATCGGCTCGCGCATCGGGGAACCTTCCTTCCCGGTGCCCACGCACGTTGACCCTCTCAAACGGAACCTCGTCAATCAGCACTTGGAGCGCTGGCGGAAAGTGCGGGATGAGATCGGACACTTGCAGCTGATCCCGACCGAGCGCGATTGACACAACGGGCGCAACCCGACCGCGAAATCACTCCGCCGTTACCGCAGCATCCCGGCGGGCGGCAACCGTTGGAATCTTCCGCTCGACATCATGCCCGAGTGCTGGAAGCGCAAGACGAAAGGCGGGACGGATCTATTCGGCCGGCTCTGGTGGGATCGCCCATCGGTCACGATCCGCACGGAGTTTTACAAGCCGGAGAAAGGCCGCTATCTCCACCCAGTCGCGCACCGGCCGATCACACACCTCGAAGCCTCGTTGCTGCAATCGTTTCCCGAGGACTTCAAGTTCTGCGGGAGCAAGATCAACGTCGGCATTCAGATCGGGAACGCGGTCCCGCCTGTGTTCGCGCTCGCCATCGCGCACCACGTCGCCGAGATGATCGGTGTCAAACTCCCGGCCCGTCTTTTCAAGATCGGATAAGGTACGAACAACGCATCATGGCGAAAGAACCCCGCAAAGCCGGCGCACGCTCCAAACTCCGGGCCTTCTTTGAGGCCAACGTCGGTCGCGTCATCACGACGAAGGAACTGAGCAAGGCCGCCGGGATACACGACTACCAGCGACGCATTCGAGAGTTGCGCAACGAAGAGGGAATGCAAATCCTCTCGCACAAGGACCGCGACAGTCTCAAGCCCAACGAATACCTCATCGAGACGTTGGCGGCCCTCCCGGTCATCGCCCGCGACATCTCCGACAAACTGCGCCGTCATATCCTCGAACGCAACGGCTACACCTGCCAAGTCTGCGGAGCCGGGGCGGGCGAGGAATCTCTGTGCGAGCCGGGTAAGAAGTGCCGTCTCGAAATCGACCACACCATCCCGATCAGCCAAGGTGGAACGGACGAAGAACACAACCTCCGCGCCGTCTGTGTGTGGTACAACAAGGACAAGTCCAATCTCAAAGTACCAACGTCCCGTGACGCGATCAGCGCGATGGCACTGATCCGCCGCCAACCTAGAGACGTCCAACTTGAGATCTATGAGTTTCTGCGCAAGAAGTACGCCGGGCAACCCGTAAAAGAGTGATGCTTGCTACACGTCTGTACGCGCGGCTTTAGTTTTCATCGCTCTGCAGGCACAGACGCAATCAGCCGTCGCGCTTCCGCCACGGCCTTGGGATCCCAGTAACGCAAGTCGCCATGCTCTGATTCATATCCATCCACGCCGTCGAGCAGCCGCTCAAGGATCGTCAGCAAAGTCTGCCGGTTTGTTTCAGTAGCGGCGGGCGACTCAGTTTTGGCTTGCTGTTTCATAGACTCATTATCCTCGATAAGTTCTCGCCTGTCAAATGATGTTAGGCAGCAACGCGCTGGCGCTCGCGTCGGCCATGCAGATCGAGGACGGCGCAGCCGGACTCTGATCGTCTCTGAACGCCCCAGCGGGGCGTCGGGCTGTAGCCACGGGTGGAGCGGCGCGGCGGCGCAGCCCGCCGACGCGGAACCCGTGGAAGAAGTGACGTTTCACGGACCCGCCCCGGCAGGGGCGGAGGAGTTGTCTTGAGCGGAGGGGGTTCCGGGGCAGTAACCCCCGGCATCAGCGCGGTTCACCGCCCTATCGCTTCGCGCGGATTGGCGGCTTGCCTCCTCGACGCGGGCCCGCCTTCGCAGGCCAAGGGCATTCCAACAGGACCGTAAGTGCATCGTGAATTTTCAAAGCCGTCAACATCTTGTGGTTTGAACGTCGGATGAACATGTACTCGAAGAACTCCGGTACATAGACGCGCCAGTTAGGCATGTTCGGTGGTTCGTGTCCGTACTCGGCGAGTACTTGCCGCTCCAGTTCGCGACCAGAAGGCGTGACTTCGGCCCAGCAACTGTCATCTCGTCGGTGCTGCTCGACGAATGCAGATGGATGAACATTCTTCGTGTGCTGGACCGACACTATTTGGATGTTGTCCATGGGAACCACCCGACCGAACTCATGGAAAAGAAGTCCGGCGGTGGTCTTGGTCATGGTCCGTGAGATCGCGTCGAGTACCGCTTGATCCGGTCGGAAGATTCCATCAGCTCCAAGTCTTGATGAAATGAAGTCACGTAGTGACGCATCCCTTTCCATCGCCGAATGAATCCATCCTCCAGGTGCGACCGCGAGTCGGTCCGCTGCTGTGAACGAGACCGTACACACGACAGCGGCAGTCTTCATCTCATCCTGTGAGAAACGGCCGTTGCAGGGGCTGCATGCAGGAAGCGTCATCGCCTGCACCTCTTCTGGAAATGGTCTTGGCAAGAGGCATCTTGGAGGTGTGTGGTCGGCAGTGTTGGCGGGACCGCCGCAATACACGCAGGCGCGAGCACCAAATAAGGGTAGAGTTGGGAGCCATTTCCGCGTGTCCATTCGGAATAGGGTATTCGATGAATGGCCGCGCGGCTGTGCTGTCTGGCTCCGCCGCCCCTGCCGGGGCGGACCGCGTTTCCGTCACGGCTTCCACGGGTTCCGCTCCGCCCGCGCAGACGCGGGCTGCGCTGCACCCGTGGCTACATTCCTTGGCCCCTTTGGGGCCAAACACCTCGGACTCGCCCGCGACATTTCGGACAAACTGCGCTGGCACATTCTCGAACGCAACGGCAATACCTGCCAAGTGTGTGGCGCGGGAGCGGGCGAGGAATCGCTGTGCGAACCGGGCAAGAAGTGCCGCCTTGAGATCGACCACACCATCCCGATCAGCCAAGGCGGCACGGACGAGGAACACAATCTGCGGGGCGGTCTGCGTCTGGTACAACAAGGACAAGGCCAATCTGAAGGTGCCCACCTCCCGCCACGCGATCAGCGCCATGGCGCTGATTCGCAGTCAGCCCCGCAACGTGCAGCAGGAGGTCTACGAGTTCCTTGCCAAGAAGTTCGGCACGAAGCCCGGCAGGAGGTGAGGGCCGCCCCGTAGCCGACACGCTCACGTCCTCGCAGCTCAGCACGTGCATGGCCGCGATTCGTGGCAAAGACACCCAGCCCGAGTTGATCGTACGAAGCATCGTTCATCGGCTGGGGTTTCGCTTCCGACTCCACGCAACGGA
>JAWXBB010000600.1:0-10224 GCA_034439795.1 Planctomycetaceae bacterium
CCCCGAATGCTGCTCGCAGCGGAAGCGCCGCAAATCGAAATTGGTCGCCCCCAGCCCGACGACGCCGGCCGCATTGAAACAGGTCAGCCGCCGAACCGCGCGGCTGGCCGTCGTCATCGGCTCCGGCAGCACGAGCCGGGCGGAATGCCCCGGCAGCAGCGACACGCTGCGGCGGACCATTTCGGCCACCGTCGCTCCGCCGAGCAGTCCGGATGTCAGAATCACCGAGCGGATCGCGTCCGCCGAATCTTCGAGGCTGGCCGGAATCGGAATCTCGGCGCTGGACATCGCCGGGAGAAACGGCTCCGAACCTCCGGCGCGCGGGAATGTCGGGGCGGTGGTGACGGCGTCGATCGGCAAGTTGATTCGAGAAATTGCGAAGTCTTCGGAAGTCTGCCCGGCCGGCGTCACTTCGCCGACGGATGCGTAAAGACGGCGTTCACTTTGTCCCCGGCCGGGTCGAGGTGCTCTTCGTGGTAACCGTGCGCGGCCAGCAGCCGGCACGCCTCGCTGCCCGGCTCCGTTTCGACAATCCACCGCCTGGGCGGCCGTTCGCGAAGGGTGCGCTCCGCGCCGTGCAGGACCATCAGTTCCGCCCCTTCCACGTCGATTTCGAGCACAAACGACACGCGATACCGCTCCGGCTGAGGGACCAGCCTCGGCAACAAGGTTTCGACCCCGCGCCGATACACCGATCTCACTTTGGGAATCGGCTCAATGGCCCTGCCCGCCGCGCGGAACAGCGGCTCCAACGTTGGAATGTGATACGCCGCGACGGCGGCGGCGGAGTCGGCGACGGCGTTGCGGATGGATTTCAACATCTGCGGAGAACTCAAACTGGGCCAGTGGTCGAAGTCCCGGTCATAAGCGATCGCAGTTTGCGGAATCGGGACTGATGGAAAAAGATCGTGTTGATGTAGGTGTCGGCGTATATGAAGTATCCGCGGGAGATCAGAAATTCGGCGATGGCGGCGAGACGTTTTTCACCGGATGCGAAATCGACCGTTTCCACGCAGAAGGCCAGCGGTGCAAACCGCTCGTAGTCGATGGCTCGCAGAATCTCTTCATCCAACCCCTCAACATCGAGAGAGAGCACGTCGAACCCGCCGGCGGTCCCATAGCGATCCAGGATTTCGTTCACGGGACTGACTGACACGGGAACGACGTCTCGAATCCTGGCACCCTGATGGTGGACGTAGCTGTCCGCAATGTCGCGGCTGAAAGTGCTCAATTCGGGATTGTCCATGATGTAGAAATCGAGCATGCCCTGCGACGATCCGACGCCTACGTTGAGGTTCACATCACCGGATCGTCGCCGGATGAACTCCCGGAACAGCAGCGGATTCGGCTCGACGTTCACTCCCCGGCCACCCAACTGATAAAACAGCGCCGAGTTGCTGAGCCGCATGGGGTGGTGCGCCCCGATGTCCAGATATCTGGGACGAAAAATCCCCAGCGACTGCAACGCGAAGAGCAGAATGAGATCTTCACCGCATTGGGAGAATGACTGCCTGGCCAGCACCGGCGCATGGAGGGCGTGCCACAGCAGGCGTCCGCGATGGACGAAGTTCCTCAACAGGTCGCGGAGCCGGTTAGTCATCTTTCGTTCAATCGTTACGAGAGACGCAGCAGACCGCTTGGCCTCTACTGCGACGTTTCAACGCGGAATGAATCCTTTGACTCCCTTCGCACTCTTGGCCACGAACCGAATCACGGCCCGCGCAGAAGAGGCGATTTGCCTGGCCGAAAGACTGCGTCCCAGACTGGTCTCGAACTTGTATCCGCAGTCGCTTAACAGCCGAGTCAACCGGCTTGCGGGAATGCCCTTGTTCTCCAGCATGTCCAGATGAAGCTCAAGAAATAGCGTCGGCCCGCAATCGGCCAATACCCGATGCGCCCCCGCCAGCACTTCAGCTTCGTAACCTTCAACATCAATCTTGATGACCGTCGGCACGCCGAACTTTTCGATCATGTCGTCCAAGGTGACGACTTCGATCATCTTGTCGCCGGACGAGGGGCCGATGACAAGCATGCCGCAAGAGGACACGTCGGCCGACAACGCGGACTGCGTCCGACCGACGGCCGCCTCGAGGACTGTGATGCGATCGTTGAGATCATTAAGTTTTGACGCCACGGGGATACGGGCCGCCAAGACATCGGACGGCTCAAAGGCAATAGCACGGTTCGAGGTGTTCGACAGGCAGTGGAGGATGGAGAAGAGTCCGTCCGCCGCGCCAACGTCGAATAACAACCCGCCGTTTTGCCGGGCGTGAGCGACGAAACCATGCAGCTCCTCGATGGACTCGCCATTCGCGATGCAATGGTATTGCAGGGCGTCCCGCATGTTGGTCGGAAACCTGGCAGTGAGACCGCACGCCTGCAACTCAACGCACGTCTCGCGTTCATCCAACACCCAGTCCCTGCCGACGCTGGCATTCCGGTATCCGAACAACTGCGGACGAATCGTCCGTTTAATCCATTCCGGAAGCACCTTGCCCGCCGCGTATCTGAGATGTCGCATCATGTAGTCATCCACCCGCTATCTTTGTTTCCGATGAACTCTGGCTCGCCGACCGAAGCCGCCGCGACATGCGTCCGCTCACGACGCCGCTCCGGGGATGAGCCGCAGCCGCCGCGTCCAACTGTGCAGGCGACGTGGCAGGGGAATATCGATCATCAAGGGGCGCATCAACCACACGTAGGCCAGTCCCAAGGCAAAGGTGACGGGCGCACAGATCTCCCAATGTCCGCCGTAAGAAGACGCCCCCAGGCACGCCGCCGCAATCAGGGGAATGACCGCTCGGGGCAACCAGACGACGGCAATCTCCCTCAGCAAATCCCGCAACGTCTGCCCCACGGCCATCGATTGCAGATTCGAGAGCAACGGCAACGCCACCAGCAAGGCCGTCCCGCCGCCGGCCATCGCCACCCCCAGCGGCCCCCACAGCAGGCCAAGTCCAATCGCCAGGGAGGCGTACACGAGACCGTGGAAGAAACTCAATGCCCCCGCGCCAATTCGGTATCCTAGAATTGACGACGTGACGGACAGCACGTGCAGCAACGACAGCCCGAGCAACGTCACCGTGGTCGCCGCGTTCAGCCCCAAGCCGCCGAATTTCTCAGGACCAAGCCACAATGCCACGAACGACGGATTGAACCCGAGAATCACGATCGCCGCGGCTCCCGAGCCGATGAGCGTCAAGCGCGTCATCAGCGCGACGATTTGCCGGACGCGCTCTTTGCGACCCTCGCCGTGCAATTGAGCGAGGCCCACCAGACCGCTGTCGATGATCTGCCACGACTGCATCATCAGCATGTCGCCGAGCTTCGAGGTGCACACGAACCGGATGACGTCGAGATCGGTCCCGCGGGCGGCGGTGATCAGCATCGCGTTGCTGCTGAGCGTCAATCGGCCGCCGACGCCCCCCATCCACGTCCCGCCGGCATCCGCGGCCAGGCGCGCCATGCCGCGCCACGACGGCCAGGGGAGTCCCCAGACCAGATCGCCGCCGCGCTGCCACAGCCGCCAGGTCGCCGCCACCGAGCCGAGAACCAGCGGCACCGTCAGACCGACCGCCAACGCCATCGGCCCCGCTCCCGACAGCAGCAGGGCAATCGTCGCACCGACGCCGACCGCCGACTGCACGAGCATGAGACTTCCCAGGAACACATAGTCCTGCAAACCCTCCAACGCCGCGAGGTGCATCCGGCCAAAGAACCCCAGGCTGGTGCATCCGGCGACAATCAAGACCGCACCGCCCAATGGCGAGATCGCACCGCCGGACAGCCCGATCCATGACGGGACCGCCAGCCACAATCCGAAGAACGCACACAAATACACAACCACAGAGACCGTACAGCACCCGCGCGCATCCGCCAGCAACTGCCGCAGGGCCTCCCGATCCTTGCGGCCATCCCGTTCGGCAACCAGCCACGGCATCAAATTGGCAATCCCCAACTCGGCAAATCCCAGATAACTCAGAATCTCGATCGTCACCAGCCACCGGCTGTAGGTCGGCGAATCGATGCGCGCCAGCACCAGCGGCAGCACCACGAATCCCGATGCGATCGCCACGGCCAATCGGACATACCCGAACGCCAAAGCGGTCAGCGCGTTGAAAGAACGGCTCATTGAACGTGACTGACCGTCACGACCGGTCGGCATTGAGTTTTCAGCGTATAGCACAACGCGCGTTGCAGCGTCCAGGCCCATTGCGTCGGACCAGTCCGCCGCAGCCAGTCTTTCCGTTCGCGGTTCGCTTCCCGGTCGACCATGGCGGACCAGCGGTCGTGGAACAGTTGACCGTTGGCCAGCACCTGGGCTTTGTATTTGTCGGACATCGTGCGTCCGATGGTGGAGCTGCCGAGGTGGTGATACGCCCCCAGCCGCTCGTAGCCGTGCGTGGCCACATTCCAGCCAGCCGCGCGGATGCGGAAGCACAGGTCGGCCTCGTCCCATTCGGACAGCTTGTAGGCTTCATCGAGCGGACCGACTTTCGCGATGCAGTCACGCCGGACCACCCACGGCCGCATCACCGCGTCGACTTCGGTCAGACAGAACCAGTTCCAGCCTTTGCGACCGATCGTGCTTTCGATGCGGCTCCAGTCGAACAATTGATCCCAGGCCGTCGGCCGCGGGGCAGGGCGGCAGTTGAGACCGCGGCTCAAGCTGACGAGGCCGATGTCCTGATAGGCGGCAAACGTCGCGATCAGCTCCGGCACCAAACCCGGATGCTGCAGGTGCATGTCATCGTGCCAGCTCATCACCAGCGAGCCACGGGCTTCGGCCAGGCCGCGATTGGTGCAGCACAGCTCGTGGACGTTGTTCTCCACAAGCCAGCGCAAGTGTCGCTGTCCCCAATCGGTTTGTTGCCGTTGGGCGAGGAAGGCTTCAGTATCGTCCTGGCAACCGTCGGCGATGACGAGGATCTCAACGGGCTGACCGGAGGCGTGCTGCTCCCATTGGGCGAGGCAGCGCTCCAGGATCGCACGGTTGTTGTATGTGGCCACCACGACGGTGAGCACGGGGGGTGGGTCGTTGGACATCATCGTTGCGAAAAGCGATTCCTACCGCGCCCGGCGGGCGTATGCCTGCAGATTCATGGCCAACGGCGTGTTCACACCGCCCGGCAGAGTCCGGCCGAGATGATACACCGTTTGGCGAAAGCCTCGCGACAATCGACCTTTGACATCCAGTCCCGGCCGCAACGGCAGTTCTTCCGGCGCACCCAACGTCAATTCGATGTCGGTGAAGCCCGCCCGTTCCAACGCCAGCCGCAACGCGCGCGGCGTGAAGTGATTCACATGCACGAGGTTGTCGGCCAGATTGATCCGATAGCCCGCTTGCAGCCGCGTTCGCCAGCGCTCTTTGCGAAGCTGGTTTTCGCCACAGGGGACTTTGACGGCGATCCAGCCGCCCGGCGTCAGCAGTTTCTGAAGGCCCGTCAGGACCGGCACGGGATCGGGAATGTGTTCCAGCACGTCCAGAATCGTGACGGCATCGAACGACAGGCCGGCGTCGGCCAGTGCTTCCGCCCGTTGCTGATGAATCTTGCGGCCGGTCTTCCGAGCGGCAAACGACGCCGTCGTGGGATTCAACTCGATCCCCTCGGAATCCCAACCGGACCGGGCGGCGAGATCGACGAATTTGCCGACGTGCGCGCCCACATCCAGCAACCGTCGGGGCTGACCGGCGACGCGGCGACCGAGTTCCCGCAGCACGGTCTGGAACACCGGATCGCGATACGCCGCCGTGAACTCCATCTCGACCCAGTCGGGCGACCACCGCGTGTCGTACATCCGCGAAAAGAACTCCGGCAACGTCGGCAGGCCCGCCGGCTGCATGAACCCGCAATCGCCGCAGCGGTTGAGGTTCAACGCGGCGTTCGTGTAGTCGGCCAGTTCCGGATCCTGTTCGCGATAGATCGAGAACTCGAACCGCACCGGCAGGACTGGTGCGAGCTGCAAGCCTTCACAGATCCAGCACGCCGCAACGGGGCTGAACCGGCCTTCGTTTTCCGACCTCTCCGGCAACAGGGCCGCCGATGTCGGAGGACGGTCTTGCAACTCAGGTGTGCTCATTTAATCAGACATTCGCCACAGGAATGGGTGTCGTCGCGGACGAGCAGGTTTCGTGACCGGCGGCGATGATTTCGTCGGCCATGTCGTTCCAACTCCGCGACCGGCATTGATCGGACAGCGCGATCACGTCATCGGCGAGCTGTTCGCGTTGTTCTCGCCAGCCGCGCAACTTGGCCACCAGTTCGTCGGCATCATCCGGCGACGACAGCAACAGCGGCGACAAGGCGTCGGGAATCACTTCCGCTACGCCGGCCGTAGCGCTGACCAGCACCGGCACCCCGCGACACAGGGCTTCATAGGGGCTGAGTCCAAAGGCCTCGTACCGCGCGGGATGCACCAGCAGATCGCACGCCGCCAAGACGGCGTAAACGTCGCGGCGGAATCCGAGAAACCGGATGGACTCGCCCAACCCGCAATCTCTCGCGCGTTGCTGCCACTGCGGCAATTGCGCGCCGTGGCCGATGACGAGCAGGACGGCGTTCCGCCATTCGGTGTCGGCGTGCAGTCGCCGCCAGGACTCGAACAGCGTGTCGAAGTTCTTGCGGTGATCGCCGAGCGCGCCGACAAACGCCAGGCAGAGTTGTTGGGGCTGAATCTTTAACTGCGACCGCATCCGCTGCCGTTCGTCCGGCGTCACCAACGGAAAGCGCTCGGCATCGGCGCCGTAATAGATGACGTGCAGGCGGTCTTCGGGAACATTCAACCGGTCGGCAGCTTGCTCGGCGGTCAGTCGGCTGTTGCAGATCACGACCTGCGCCTGGGGGACAGCCTGCGCTTCGCGCCGGCGCTCGATCCGCCGTTCGAGGCGTTGCTTCCACGACCGCAGTCCGAGGCCCTGGACCGGACCGTCCCACGCCGCGTGCAGGTAATGAATCCAGTTCACGCCGGACCAGCTCAAGTTGCCGCCGTTGGCCACGACGACGGCGTCCGGCAACCGGCCGGCCACCGACCGGGCCGTGCGCGACAGGAGGAAACTGGCGGGGAAGTGCATGCCGGCCGGGCGGGGCGCCTGATGCAGCGTCACGAGCGGATGCTCGACCAGCCGCTCGTCCGCCGCATGGCAGACCAGATGCACCGGAATGTCCCGTTCGGCCAGACGCTCGGCCAAAGCGAGGTTCGCCCGGTCCATGCCGCCGGTCCGGGAGAAATCGCCGGTGACGATCAACCACGGCCGGGTCATGAGCGGCCCCCGCGTTCGTGGGGCGCGCTCGGCTTGCGGGCGAACAGCAGGACGTTGTCGGACAGAGCGCGCGGAAACCAGCGCGACAGGAACTGTGGAAAGTGCCGGCCCGTCAGCGGAATTCGTCCCTGCTGCGAGTAGACGATTTGCACCGCTTCGAGTCCGGCTTCCGTCGCCATCCGCACGAGGTCGATGCTCAACAGCGCGGTGATGTGCGACGGATACAACCCCGGACGCTCCTTGAACGCCGGATACTGATTCGACCACAGGAGGCAGACTTTGCTCAGCAGGCTCAATTGATTCGGCGTCGTCAACACCACCCAACCGCCCGGCCTGACGATCCGCGCGGCGGTCCGCACGAACGCGCGGGGATTCTCCAGATGTTCAATCGTCTCGACGGAAGCCACGACATCGGCCGAGGCGTCGGGCACTCCCGGGCAGCCGGCATCGAGGTCCGCTTCCAACAGCTGCGCTTCCGCCGGGAAATCGGCGTACCGCACCGCATCGACACCGAGGTACTCGTCAAACCGACCGGCGAGCGCCCGCCACAGGTCGCCCGTGCCGCAACCGAGATCGACCAGCGTCCCGCCCGTGATCTCCCGGGCCTGCAAGCCCTCGGCGACTCGCTGCAGAATGACATTGGCGCTCGTCCCGCGCGACAGGCTCGCCTTCTCCACGGTCTCCAAAACGGGCGACATCATGCTCGCCCTCCCGTCACGGGAACGGCGAGCAGGCGTTCCAGATCCTTGAGACGCGCGGCGGGATCGGCGAGCCGCCGGGCATGGCCGGGACCGGCCGACTGCATCGACGCCCGCTGCGCGGCGTCGCCGGTCAGTTGGGCCAGGGCCTCGGCAATGGCGGCGGTGTCATCGGGCGGGATCAGCCGCCCCGCGGAGGGCGGCACCAACTCGCGCGCACCTCCGAAGTCCGTCGACACGATCGGCAATCCCTGGGCCATCGCTTCCAGAAACACGATGCCCAGCGGTTCGGGCGACAGGTTCGGCTGACAGAAGACGTCGGCATCCGCCAGGATTTCATCCACATCGCGTCTCGGCCCGAGCCACCGCACCACATCGGTCAATTGAGCTGCCGCGACCTCGCGCTGCAACGCCGTCAGGTACTCGGCTTCGTGCGGGCGCTGCGGACCGCCGACGAACCAGATCTCCCACGCCGGGAGATTGGAATGGGACGCACGCAGCCGTCGCGCCGCGTCGATCAGACGACGATGCCCCTTCCATTCTTCGAGGCGGCTGACTTGAACGATCACCACGGTCTCATCCCGGCAACCGAATTCGCGCCGCACGCGCCCCGACCGCGGCAGCGGATGGGCAGGCAATTCGACCGGGCAGCAAATCGCTTCACCAGGAACGCCCGGCCGCCAGCGCGTGGCACATTCCAGAACCCAACGGCTGTTCGCCACAAAATGGTCGACGTGCCGGCGACGCGCCAAACGCTCCACCCAATGTCGGCCGCGGACCGCATCGTGCAGCCACAAGACCGATCGGCAACCCGTGGACGCCGTCCGCCAACCCAGCGTCGCGAGCGGCCAGCAGCCGTGAAACAACACGACATCGAACCGTTCGGCCGCGATGATCGAGCGTAACCGGCGACGCGCACTCAACACCGTCCAGGGCCGACTGAACCGCGCGTGGCCCAAGCCGTGGACGGTCGCTCCGAGCGCCATCAACTCGTCTTGAACCCGACCGGGAAAACACACTGCGAACTCGTGATGCGAACCGGTGCATGCCGACTGATGACTGGCGATCGTGGCCAACATCCGCTCGACGCCGCCATACAGGTTGCCGGCCACGACGTGCAGCAGCCGCAATGGTGCGTTGGTTGCACCACCACGGGGTGTTTCACAGCGTTCGGCAAGCATCGGAACGGCGGGCATAGTCGGTGGCGAAGTTGCTAATGCAGAGGTGGTGATGATTCGGGTGCCATGCTTGCAGCTTTGGGCAAGCATGGCACCCGAGATTCTATGGTATGACGGCATCAGCCCGCCGGCGGGAACGACGTTGCAGCAGCGTGATGGCGGTCGCGGCCGTGGCGATCCCGCCTCCGGTCGCGGAGCACGTCGTCGTACAAGTCCTGCCAGCGATCGGCCATCTTGTGGTGATTGAACTCTTCGAGTGCGCGGGCGCGGGCGTTGCGGCTGAATCGCTCGCGCAGCTCCGGTTCGTCGAGCAGCCGTTGCGACAGCCGGGCGAAGGCCCGCGCGTCGCCGACGGGCGCCGTGAAGCCGGTCTCGTCGTGACGCGACACCCAGGGAACGCCGCTGCCGGGGATCTCGGTGTTGATCACCGGACAGCCGCTGGCCATCGCCTCCACCTGCACCAGTCCGAACGCCTCGCTGGGCATGATCGACGACATCCACAGCGCCGTGGCGGCCCGGTAGTACGCGGCGACTTCGTGATCGCAAGCCACGCGGCCCAGAAATCGGACGCGGTCGCCGAGCTGCAGTTCGTCGGCCTGCCGTTGCAGTTTCTGCCGCAGGGGACCATCGCCGATGACCACCAGGGTGCCGGGCACATCCGCCAGCGCTTGAAGCGCGATCGAATGCCCCTTGTAGGCCACCAACCGGCCGCAGATCAGCCAGAGGGGTCCGCCGATCTCGGCCCGGATCTCGCGGGCGCGGCGCTCGACCTCCGCTGACGGGGTCACAAATCGTTCGAGCGGAATGCCCAACGGGACAACCCGCACGCGCTCCTGGTGTCCGGCCAGCCGCGTGGACGATTCGGCCATTCGGGGATTCGTCGCGGCGATGATTTTCGCCCGCAACATCAGGCGGCGGTCCCACGGATGAAACAGCAGCTTCCGCAGCGGCATGCCCACGACGTCGCTGTGATACGTGACGACCATCGGCGCCGGCCGGCGCATCTTCAGGACGGCCATCGTCATCGCCGGATTGGGAACGTGCAGGTGCAGGATGTCGCAATTGAGGTCGTCGAGGTAACGGCTGA
>JAWXBB010000601.1:0-21682 GCA_034439795.1 Planctomycetaceae bacterium
AAAGTTGGGGTCAAGAACAAGCGACTCTCGGCAGGATGGGACGATGATTACCTGCTCCAAGTGCTTCTCGGAGCATGACTTATGGTGCGATCGCCCTGGGCTACATCCCCGTTGGCGAGGTTCTTCTTAGCTTGGACGATCAGTTGCGGGCATCCCCCATCGGCGGACTCACCAACAGCTGGAATCTGTATGCGGACCTGTACCACCTCAACACAGTCGGCCAGTACGTTGCCCATGCCACAGTCTCATCCGTGCTCACCGGTCGTCGGCCACACGATCTGACATTTTCCGAGAGTCTCATCGCAGGTGCGGATCCAGCATTCATCGCCCTGGCAAATAATACGATAGAAGAAGTCATAAATGCCGATTCACGAGTGGACGCCTTACTTGTTCCAGAACCCGCTGCCCAGGTTTTGTTCTCCTGCGCGTG
Organism: Planctomycetaceae bacterium; assembly: GCA_034439795.1. Lineage (GTDB taxonomy): Bacteria > Planctomycetota > Planctomycetia > Planctomycetales > Planctomycetaceae > DSVQ01. The sequence goes on from JAWXBB010000601.1 coordinate 431, forward strand.
CCTCTTGGTGCTCTTATGTCGTGCACGGGGTTTCGGTGTAGCTCCGATTCGATCTAGCCCTAGGCCGGGAACGATTCCATGCGTAACACTACGACAACGGCTTTCGGGCCACCTGAAATGTGCTAGTCACCAAAGCGTCGTATTCAAGCGTCGCGTCGGCATCCTGGGCGAGCTGCATTCGCTGCTCGAGCCGCTTGATAGCTCGCTCGTTTTGCCACGGCCATCGGAAGGAGAACACGGAGCCACCGCCAAACAGTTTGCCGAAGGTAAGGATCTGGGCCCGCAGAATCACGTAATGCCGCGTGTATGATTGGTGCCACCGCGGAAAATTGGGCAGGATTTCCACCGGCGAAAGTCCGTTCTCACGGAGAAGCGCCGCAAGAGTTTCCCGGGTATAGTGCCGGAAGTGGCCCATCAATTGGAGATAGGACTGCCAGTAATACGTGTATGGCACTGCTACAATTAGGTGGCCGCCGGGTTTCAGAACGCGAGCGATCTCTCGCACGGCGCGCGCGTCATCCTCGATATGCTCAAGGACTTCGAGGCATAGCACGGCGTCCATTGAATTGTTGGGGAACGGAATGTCGTAAATGGATCCCTGGTTGACTTCGGCCCGTCCCGCAAGCCGACGCCGCGTAAACTCGACGTTCGATTCTGCGAAGTCAAATCCGAATACGGAATACTCCTCTGGGATGTCTGCAAGGACCTCGCCGAGCCCGCACCCGGCATCCAAAAGCGACCCCCCCGCCGGCATGCGCTTCCGGATGCAGTCGAGAATAGTCTTGCGGCGCCGTGCCATCCGCGGATCGTTAAAGCTGAGCTCCTCATCCTTTGCGACAAAGAAGTCATCATAAAACTTTGTGTAATCTGTGTCGTCGCTCGAAACGAGCTGGGTCCGCCGCAGCTTCGCGATCCTCACAATGCCGAGTGCAAGCCAGTCGTAGAATGTTGGTTGGCGACTTGTGTTCATGAAGACATATACCTCCTGTTTGCATGCGATCGTAACGCGCCCCTTGTTGGGACTCGCCGCTTCCAAATACTTGTTGTTGTTCACCACCGGGGGCGGACAGATAAGGTACGGCTCAGTCGCGTTGAGATGGTTTAGGTATTTGATCTGCACGCGAGCCACTGTCAACCCTTTCCGTGGCAGTCTCACTCGTCCTCGCCCTGGATCGAGGCGTGGAACAATCGCCGCCCCGAGCTAAACAGATACTTTCCGTGTTGCCTTCGCGGCGGATCACACCCGCAAGGGCATCGATTACGACGCCCTCTTGACGGAAGTTGACCGGATCATCGCCGAGAAAAACGATGTCCTCCCCCCAGCCACCGCGGAGCCGAATGACGCCTGGTGCCAGCGCCTCGAACACCGGTGCATCGTGGCCTGCTTTGCGTGGAAACAGCACGACGAAGTAGTAGCCGCTTCCACGCAGCTGCAAGTGCAGAAGGTCTTGATATTCATCGACTGCCGGCCCGGGATTGTTCTGCGTCTTGCCCCATCGGAGCGTGTGCCGGGGTGTGTCCTGCGGTGCCGCCACGAAATAGTCGAGATCAACGCCGAATTGCCCCGCGGCGGTGAAGCGGTCGCCCTGAAGGGCCTTGACTGGGCTGGCTTCCGCGGCTATCGCCGGCTGCCTTTCGCCGACCTGCCCCAGGCCTCGGGTGAGCGTCCAGAGCAGCCACATGGTCGGAGTGTCAGACGCGACCGTGTCCCGAAGAACGACATACGAGGGCGTCTTGTCGGATGTCGTCTTGACGAACAGCAGCTGCCTTCTCCACTTCACGGGCCCTTGTCCTTCGTGATCCACCTTTGGCCAAGCAGGCATGGACGCAGGCATATCGGTGCCCGGGGTGGCGTCATCGGCTCCGCCTTGGAATGACGGAAACGGCGATGTAAACGTGGCGTCGAGGTAGTCGGCCACAGGCTGCATCGTCGCCGCCAACACCGTACCTTTCGTGTTGAGGTACGCTCGCTTCTTCCAGTCCAGGGCGTTACTCGGGCTGAAGGCGGGCACGACGTTACTGGCAAGGAGTTGATGGCGATCGACGTCTCCGTTGGAAAACGCGCCGCCGAGCGGTACACCGAGCGCGAACCATTTCGCGACGCTGCCGACCTGGAGGGGTGCGAGCGATTCGTTCCAGTGTGTCGGAAGCAAAAGATACGATTCGTTCGCTTTGCCAACGGCGTCCCGAAACAAGACGTCGCTGCGAGGAAACAGACGGCTGGCCCACATCGGGGATGCTGCCGGCAGTGCTGGGTCGAGCAGAAGCATTTCCATGCCGCCGAGCCGGTCGTCCGGGAAGCGGTAGGAATTCCCGCCGGCCTGCCAAGCCCACTGCATCCGTGAGGAATACGGAGCGTCGGTTTCGGCATTCATTCGACTCATGAGTCCAGCGACTGCCCACGTGCAACCGGCCACGCGACGGCCAAGGGGTGGCGTCACGCGATGGCCTTGCCGCATTGAGTCTGGCGGGGTGTCATGCTGTGCGAGGCTTTCGGCAAAGAGCCGAAGCCGGGGATCACGCGTGAGATCCTCGAACCCGGCGTTTTTCATGGCAATCGCGAAGGCGAGGAACTGCGACAAGGTAACATGGTCATAAGTTGAGCCCTCGAACCATTCGCCTTCCGGGCCGAGCTCCTCATCGAGCCAATACCTCACCTTTTTCATGACATCATCCACCCAGCCCCGGGCAAGCGGATGGTCGGGGATGGCGCACGCGCAGATGCCGAGGCTTAGTACATACGCGATCGTAATGTTAGGCGGCCCAGGATGATAGCCACGCTCGTATGAGATCACGTTTGGGTCCGCATAGACATAGCACAAGTAGGCCATCCACGCATCAAGGATGCGTCGCTCGCTCGGGCTAACCATATCCGTGTCGATCGATCCGTCGTAGAGCGCCGCCACAATCCCCGCATCGCGCATGCGGTCGATTTGGCCCAACAGTCCGAGATGATGGAACAGCCGATCACGAATTCGCATCTGCGCTGCAGACTTGTCGCCACGCAGAAACGCGACATTGGCAAACGCGTCATGATGCCAAGGCTCGTACCATGGGCCGTCGTGGACCTTCGCAAGGTAATCGACAAACGCCTCGAATGTGGGAAATTGCGGCGCCTGCGATGGCCCGGGAAGCCGGGGCCGACGAGCGCGGGCCTCGGTCACCTGCTGCCTTGTGACAAAGAGCGACGGATGGCGATGTGCCCGGGGCCAGTGAAGGACGTAGTCTTTGACTCGGTCGAGTCGCCGGCTGTCGAAAAGGTCGTATAGCCGTGGCTCAAGCCACTTTCCAAGAGCCATACTAGATGGTATGTCTTTGGTTTTGTCTGCCAGCTCAGCCAGCGTGGCCAGTTGATCCGGCCGGGCGATGCCGACCGCCCATCGGCGTGTCCCACCGCCTTGAGAAGTGCCGCAGTGAGCAGTCAGAGTTACGCTGCCATCATCGGCCACGGAGAGGGGCATCGACTTGGCTAGCCGGCCTGGATATCCCTCCGTGAAGCGACGAGGCCATCGGGGCTCCACCCAGGCATCAGCATCGCGAACAACGGCGAATCGCGTCTGGTTCGTACGGGCAGATTCGAGGAGCAGCAGCGTCTGCTGACTGTCAAAGTATTGTTGATACCACGGGGCTAGCGTAATGGGCTGACCGCCAACAACGAGCGGAATCCGAATCCAGTCCAGTTCACGCGCCGCCGCTATCAGGGGGTTGTCCACGAATGCGGAAAACGCTTTTTTCTGGAAGACAAAGGACAGCTCATCCCCGGGATTGTTTAACCGAATACGCCAGCCGTTCGCGGGAGCGTCGCCTGTTACATACATTTCCCAGTGAACCGCCGTATCACGTTCTCCAATCGATGCTCGCAATTCGTAGGCGAGCCCTCCGCGACACGTGTACCGCCATTTCACCTCGGCGAGTACTGGGCCTGCGCTCACCACCATCGCTTCGGACTTCTCGATAGGTAATGGACCGAAGAACTCGCTCCCGCCGAATCGGCTGCCATCGGGACCAATCATGGCCACTAGCGGTGGCGAAACCTCCAGGTGTTCGCTGGCGTTCGTCGTATTTTCCGAGAGGTTGAACTCGGCGCCGATGAAGCGACCGCGAACCGACACTCTTTCACCCCGCCGATCGATTGCAAGCCTTGAAGCCGGGGCGTCTGGAGCGGGATCGTCAAATCGGAGGGTATAGAGATCACAATGAAACGCAGCGAGATCTACCCAAAAGCATGCTCGTGCGGTTCGCAGCGTACCGTCGGGCCAGGTATCCACGTCGATGAGCTGCACGGGAACGGGGCCGTCCGGTCCATCGAGCCGTACGCGTTGTGGTCGGCCCTCGCCAGCGCTGGCCTTGATGGGGAACGCCAGCAACTGATCGCGCCAATCGATTCCGAGAAAATCCCGGACGTAGAATCGCCGCCGCATTCTGGCCGTGGAGTCGCTTTCCTGAAGTGCAATACCACCTGAATCGACAAGGAGCGAGGCGCGCGTGAGGATGTCGAGAGCATCGAGCGTGGCAGGGTGCTGTTCGCCAAGCGTCTTCCGAAGTATGGACCATACGTCGTCGAGCATCGCCTCGGCGTCACGAGGGAATCCCTTGGCCATCATCACTTCAGCAAGAGCCTGTTGGGAAACCATCGTGACTGGATCTCGCGGCCCGAGGCTCGCCGAGCGAATGGCCTTGGCGCGATTAAAACTCGCTACAGCACCGTCGAGGTCGAGGCCGGCGAATTGAGCCCGGCCAAGATTCATGAGGGTGACGGCCGTCACCCTGTGGTCGGCACCAAATGCGCGATCATTGATCGCCAAAGCACGGTGTAGCATTGCAGCTGCGTTTTCAGTATCACCGGACTCAAGCAGCGTCAGCCCGAGATTGTTGAGGCTGCGGGCGGTGATCCGATGATCTTTTCCCAGCACCTCCTCCCGGATCTTCAGCGCCCGTTCATGGTTCGCTCGGGCGGTATCGTAGTCGCCTTGCGACAAGGCACATTCCGCCAGGTTGTTCAGCGCGGACGCGGTGTCCGGATGATTCTCTCCGAGGATCAATTCACTCTGTCGCACTGCTTTTTCGAGCGTTTCGACCGATCTCACCGGTTCGCCGGCGGCCCGGTACATGCGGCCCAATTCGATGAGGCGGGCGACGTACTCGGCTGTTTGCGCTCCAGAGGCCTCCAAGTCGCGCACGGCTTTTTCGGCTGTGGCCAAGGCCGCGGGATCGTCGGCGCTGGAGAATCCTGCCCACGCACACGCCAGGGCTATAGCACAGGCAATCGTGAGGCGCCGTTGGTCGCCATCGCGAGCTTGAGGCATCTTGATCGAGATCATGAGCGAGCTGGTCCGGCGATGAGGTCCTCGAGGTATGCGGACCACTCATTGCCAATCTGGCTCGGAGAATACCGCTCTCGCACCGAATGCCAGGCGTTCTTCCTGCGCTCGGCGACTTCGCTCGGATTTTCCAGGAGCCTCGCTACGATGGCCCGGAAGTCAGCGGCCACTTCGTTGATCGGTCGCCGCGAACGAGAGGCAGCCAGATAATCCGGCTCATCGAGAGGGCGCCGAGACGCCGCATTGTCTACGATCCACCCCGCGCCAGTTTCCTCGACCAGTTTTGCCAAGTCGCTCCATGCGGGGCAAATCGCAAGGATCGCAAGCCCTGCAGCCATCATGGCGTACGTCTTGCTTGGAAGGCAGACCGTCGCGCCGCCGGGGCTGAGCGTGACCACACCCACCTGGAATCCCCGTGCATGCCGCCGCCAAGCGTCGCTCGACAGCGTTCCGCCAACGACGACTCCCGCGGTGGTTCGCAACGTTGATTCAAAATGGGCCGCTCGGCTCCCACTGACTCGGCCGTCAAATACGACTCCATGGCCGAGTACTCCGCCGTCCGACAGAAGTTGCAGGCTCAACAGGAGCGATTCGACGTCGTGCATGAGCCCCAATTGTCCACCATAATGCAACGACAGCGGTGCCGGTGGTGCCGGAGCCGGTGGAACGGATTCATAAAGTCGCACGTCGGTTGCAATCGGGATCACGCCTGGGAGACGTGTTTTTCCCCACCTTCGCTCCGCGTATACACGGAGAAAGTCGCCCAGATAGACGGTTCCATTGGTCCAATGCTGGTTCGCCCAAGTCACGTACCCCAGCAGCCGCGAAAGGCCGCTGCCAGCGCAGGTGCGGCCAGCCACCTCGATGGCGTCAGGGAAGAGATCGTACAGAAGGTGGACGACATAAACGCCACGCCAGCGAGTGAACAGCGCAACGAGTGCCGGTGCAAAGAACGTGTTGCTCGTAACCACGAATGCGTCGCCACGTCGAGCCCGGAACGTGGTTATCACGAGCAGGAGAGGGTATGCGACGTACATCATGAATCGCAGCCAGACTCTGGCGAGCCTCGAGACTCGAGACGCGTTCCGGTACGAAACCTCCGAAAGTACACTCACGGGTATCACTCGGTCGGTCGAAGTCTCCAGGCTTTCAAGAAGGAAACGGAAGTAGTCGAGCGCCACGTTGCTACAGGCAAAAATGCGTCGTGGTCGATGACCCTCAGGCGGAGCGGACATCGGCTGGCAGTTCATAGAGATCATGAAGGTACCGAGGAGCGACTCCATCCCAGGAATATTCAGCCGCGATCCACTCCGCACCGCGCCGCCCCATGTCGGCGAGCGCATCGAACGGCGTCACCACGGCCTGGCGGATGGCTTCCGTCAACCCATCCTCTGTGGGTGGCACGTACCACCCGCAGCGATGAGACGGGATGTCCTGCCATGGGGTGCCCGTCGTGGTAATCACGGGTGTGCCGGAGGCAAGAGCCTCCGCGATCGCGAGTCCGAAGTTTTCAGATCGAGACGGCTGGATATATACCGCCAGTGACGACAAAAATGCCGGAACATCTGCCGGAGGTACGGGCCCGTCGAGCGTGACCGTGTCCTCGACGTGCAGGCGTCGCAACAGAGACTCCAGCCGCGCACGAGTGCCGTCACCATCTGGACCTGCGATGCGAAGCCTCCAGCCGGCTGGCCGCACCGCCGACCACGCTCTGATGAGCGTCGCGAGGTTCTTGACTTCGACAAGCCGTCCAAGATATCCCGCGACCCGCGGCCGCGGGTCAAACTCGGCGACATGTGCTGCCGGGAAATCGACGCCGAACGGAATGGTGAGTGTTTTGGATCGAGAGGCGACCCGGCGCACAGCGGCCGCTTCCGCATCCGACGAACAGTGGACAATTCTCGCCCGCTCGAGGATGCGTCGAACGACAATGACGAGCGCAAGGCGCTTGCGAACGGAGCTGCGGTGGAGAGCGGCCTCCATCAACATGCCATGTGGTGAGAGAATAAAAGGAACGCCAAGGCTGATCGCCTCTCGAGCCGCTGCAAGAACCGGAGGGGTCCATACACCGTGAATGTGAATGATCGGTGTGATCGTGGTGCCGCAACCGCGCCCAACACGGCGAACAGCTCGACAACACTCTATCACCGCCCGCGTCGTCGAGAACAATCCGTTGCCCGCGGGCAACTTACTTACGGCGACGCCTGGGATTCTCAACGCGTCGCCCACAGCGCCCATGCAGGGGCCCATGATCCTGACCTGCCTGCCAGCCTGCCGCAAAACCCTGGCAAGACCGCCGACAACAATAGGCAATCCGCCATCGCCCGCAAGGGTGCTGGCAATCAAAAGATCCTCGGGAAACCCCGCGAGACGATCGCCATGCGACTCCCGACCACGAGTGACGCCGTCGACCGTCACGTCTTGCGATTGGCTTCGAGATGTCGCTGTTCCTGCATCTTGAGCTCGATCAGGTACTCATATATCGACCGAAGCCTGCAGTACTGCAGGCCAGCCCAGCCATCGAGGAAGCCGCCGCGGAGCACGTACAGCCCGAGGAACGCAATCCAGGGGCGACAAGGGAGGCGATAAAACAGTTGCTTGGCGAGCCGTCTCCGCCGAGCAGGATCTCGCAGTGACGCCGTGGGTGCCCGCCGCGGAGCCGACCGCTCTTCACTCAGGCGGCTGACCTCCATCGTGGAGTATGCGTTGTGCCTATCGACCCACGCGGAAATGCCTTTACTGAACGGAAAGTGATGGAAGTGAGTACGTAGAAAGGCGGTCTCTCCATGCGTGACTATCTCTTCGTTGATGTCACGGGTGAAATGAACGCGAATTGGCCTCATAATGCGCCCTGCCCACGTGGGATACCCTGTAGCCCTTCGCAGCCAACGGCCAAAGAAAAAGTCTTTTCGTCGAATCCGAAAAAGAACCACGGAACCGGGAGCGCTCAGAATTGCCTCTTGAATCTCGCGGGCCATATCCTCGGGAACCCGCTCGTCCGCGTCCATCATGACCACCCAGTCGTAATCGGCCACGAGCGCCAGCGCCACGTTTCGCTGGTCGGCGTAATTTGTGAATGCCCGGAAATGCACTTCGGCGCCGGCCGCCCGAGCGAGGTCCGCCGTGTTATCGAGGCTGTGTGAGTCGAGCACCAGCACCTTGTCTGCGAAGGAACAGGATGTCACGCAGTCAGCGATGTCCAAAGCCTCGTTGCGAGTGATGATGACGGCTGCAAGACGCGGCACGCGTTGTTCAGACATCGTCACGGTACTTGCCCCCGCAGGAATCGTGATCGGGCGCCCGCACTAATACGAGATTGCTTTCCGAGAAGCACGCCGTCGGCGTGAGCAGTGTGACATACGCTACCTCCCATGTGCGGGGTGAAAAGTATTCGACAAAGCGCTCAAGCGTCAGAAGCGTAACGTCCTCAATGACATAGATGCCGCCAGGGCGCAACTGTGCATGGCTGGCCTCGAAAAAGGTCACGCCTGCTTCGAAGGTATGAAGGCCGTCATCCACGATCAAATCAAAACCGGTGAGATCTTCGTGATTCCAAAGCTCCACGATTGACGACCGGGACGTTTGATCCACGTAGTACGTCGCGATGCGTTCCTCGGAGAAGAGGATGTTGCGGTCAATATCGGCGCCGTGGACCATGGCGTTTGGAAAATAGTCTCGCCACGCGCGGAGTGAAGCACCGGGCTTTCCTGTGCTTCCCATATTCGACGGAACTGTCGGGTCGTTTGTGCCGAGGCCGCACTCGAACACTTTTCGGACCGAGAGGCGACAGTGATCGAACAACGACGCATAAAAGTCAGCATAGCTATGTGGCGGATGACCATACGGATGGGGCTCTGTGGACCGCGTGCCCTTGTCCGAGCCATAGTGGTCGCAGAGCGATGCGAACGACCCGAGTGTGCTCGAGGGATAGTGCACGGTGTAGCTGTGCAAAGACGAGCAAGAAAATATCTTCGCCTCGAGCCTCCTTCCGGTCCACTCACGATACATTCGAAGCCCGCGGCCGGCCGTGCAAACCGCATCGGCTTGAATCAGAAAGTGCCGCACCTGAGCCACCACGCCCACGCTACTCTCTCCCTTCTGCCCGTTCCCCACACTGAGGCGAAAACGTCACGCTGTCGGGACAATCGCCACCGCAAAGCCAGTCATATACCATCCTCATCTGGCGGACTACTTGCGGCCACGAGTATGAATTCTCGACATGGACGCGGCACCGTGCTCCCATTGCTCGGAGAACGTCAGGGGGCGAGCCGAGGGCGTGCGTGAGAGCATGGGCAAGCGCGTCGGGCGTGGGGTTCACCCACCATCCCATTTGCGCCCGCTCAAGCACGCTCCATGGTGTGCCCGTCGTCGTGATTACGGGCTTCGCTCGCTCCATCGCTTCGGCAATCGCATTCCCGAAATTCTCAGAATATGACGGACAGATGAAGAGATCACAGTCGTTCAGAAAGCGTTGCCGCTCGGCCGCGTAGCAAGGGGCGGTGACATACACGTTGGTGAGGGCATGGCGGTGTACAAGCGCAGTGAGGACTGCGGCATGGCCATCGGAATCGGGGCCGGCGATCACCAATTCCCAGCCGATAGTGTCGCAGCGGCTCCACGCCTCGATGAGATTGGGTAAACCTTTTTTTGGGTGAAGACGCCCGAGGTATCCGCATCTTCGAGGCCGGCTAGCTTCGCCATGAAGCGTGGCCATCTGTAATGGCTGAACGTCAATCCCGTTAGGGATCACCGTGATCGGCTGCCGGAGGCCCGCCTGCCGGCACGACGAGGCCTCCGGATCGGCCGTGGCATGGATGACGGTTGTAGCATTCAGCGCGGCTCGCTGGAGGGCAATCCACGCAAGCCGCTTTCTTGCCGCATGGTGCCCAAGGGCCCACGGCTCGAGCATTCCACGAACACTCCATACCACGGGCACACCGCTGTTCGACAGGAGGGTACGTACAAGAATCGCGGTCTCATCCCACAAGCCACTTGCATGCACGACGTCCACCGATCCTCGGCGCAGCCTTTCCTGAAGGTACCGACGTGTGCTCGTAAGCCGCCCAAGGCAGCCGCCCTCGTGGATGGAGAGCCTCGCCTCGCCCCAATGACGCCGGTGCTCCTCCCAGCCTCTACCGCGGGAAGTACAGGCCAACACGGTCACGTCCGTCGCAGGATCCAACGCCAAGCCGCGAGCCAAGCCTGCTACCGACTCGAACGGTCCGCCGAACCTCGGAAGGACCGCAGTGCTTAAGAGAATTAATCGTAAAGTGCGCACGTCAGGCCCTACCCCCGGCAATATTTCCGGCCCGTGCGGTTAACACGTCTTCGTACATCTTCTCGTACCGCGCCATGATCGACAGCTCGGAATACGTGTCCTGGACATAACGAACAATCACTTCCTCCGAGGGCGGCTCAAGACGCCCATCGAGATAGGCTTCGACCTTGTCACGAAACGCTGTTGGATTGCCAGGGGGCGTGAGAAACTCCGGTAGAATCGGCCGGATAACCTCCGGAATTGCGCCAACGGACGTGCCTAGGACAGGAAGCCCGAGGCTCATTGCCTCCAGGCTGATGAGCCCGAAGCACTCAAGTTGACGGGTGGGCAGCAGAAATAGGTTTGCCGCCCGGTAGGCGAGCTGGAGCGTCTCGTCGGTTACCTGCCCCATCAGCGTGATGGTGTCGCTGCACCCGTGCCCGTCGATGATACGTTGCAACTGCTGTCGATCTGGGCCGTCACCCGCGATACGGAGTACACATCGGCCGGCAGCCGCCAGCGGAGCGACTGCCGCGATCGCATCGTCGATGCCGTAGCGGTAAGCCAACCGGCGAACGGTGAAGAGAGTCTTGGCATGAAGTGGCCAGCCCAGACGGGCTCGAGCGTCTTGCTGCGGCAGGTGTCGGCCCCAGTCGTGGTAGACGAAGTGTGGGATCACCCGGTACCTGCCGGTTAAACGCGGATGTTCCTTCGCCAATTCATCGGCCGAAAAATGGGAGAGCACATGCGTAGCGTCCGCGCTAAGGATGAGCTTTCGCTCTAGCCTACGGACGAGCGGAAGGCCAATGATGTTGTTGACGACGCCCAGGAACCCCTGTCTGGACCAGTTGACCCGTTGCTCTTGGGCCACCGGGGAATGGATCGTGTACACCAATCCCGGCCGCGATACCCGGCCCCGAATCGCCCTCAGGACAGCCATCCCGGTATAGATGCTATGAAAATGAATGGCATCGAACTGCTCTTGCGCAAGCACGTTTCCGACAGTGCGGGCAAACAGTGCGACCGGCACGCCCATCCGTCGTGGATGCCATGCTGAGAAGACTGGCCTTGAAAAAAGGTGGACATGGACGCCATCGACCATCGTTGCAAAATCGAGCACGGCGTCAGATGTCAACTCGGCAGCAACGAGATGGACTGTGTGGCCCCGCCGCACCAGGGCCTTGGCGACATCCCATGCCACGCGCGCCAGGCCGCCAGGGGCGTTGGGAAAAAAACGATCAGCGACAACGAGGATTTTCATATGACGGGACTCCCTCGGCCGCCATTGCAGGCAATCAATGAATTTGCCCACCCGCCGCGCACGGCTACGGCGACACCAGGAAACGCGATCAACTGGCGTCCCCAGCATGAATGCAATAGCATCTCCGATCCAGGCGATTTCCGCCTACGATGTATCCTGAGGAACAAAGGTATGGGGCTATCCATCCTTTTATGGCGCGGCTGGCAGCCAGCTTTTCGCGATGGACTCACATTCTCAACCGTTGCCGAGATGGGCGTTGGTGGAACCGAAATGCAGATGCTGTGGCACGCATCGCATCTGGTGGCCCTGGGGCACCAAGTGCAAATTCTCGGAGCAGGCCCCCGCACCCTCGAGGAGCGCGGCGTCGAATTCATCGGAACGGCAACCCGGGCCGCGCAAGAAACCGCGATTTCGAAGGGCCAGGTACGGCCGCCGGACATTGTTTTTTTGGAGGGAGCTTATCACGCGGCACGTTTTTTTCGCGACACATATCCGCGGGCGCGCATCGTTCATGTAGGCCAGAACATCGATGTCGGTGCTGATCGAGCAGCATTTGCTCAACGAGATTGGGTCGATGCGTACGCGTTCGTCGGCGAAGGGCATCTCGCAGACTACAGTGCACGGTATCCCCGACTGCGTGGAAAGTTCGTTCTCGTGCGGAACGCTATCCCGTGGTCCGAATTCCACAGTCGGGTCGTACCACGGCCAGTGGAGGAGAAAGTCATTTGGGTGGGCTCATGGAACAAGAAGGGCTTGAGGAAGTGGTGCGAGGTCATGCACGACGCGATGCGCGAGCGTCCGTCGCTTCGGTGGTCGCTCTGCGGGCCAAAGTACGGAACCAACTCGCACCCTCTTCCCTCGCACCTCACGGCAGGGCTCACGCTTCCCTGGGAGAGGATTGCCGTTTCGTGCCTTCCACTCACCGAGTTGCTCGAGGAAATCAGCTCGGCCCGCGTCATCATCGTCAGCCTGGGGAACGAGTGTGGCCCCGGATCTGTCCTTGACGCACATGCCATGGGGAGGCCGGTGATCTCGGGGAATGACCTCGTATACGCGTTTTCTAATCCTAACGGCACCGGACTGCGGGTGACGCAACGGGAAGAGGCCACGGCAGCGCTTGGTCACTTGCTTGACCGGCCGGATGCTGGCGACGCGATGGGCCGGGCGGGACGTGCCTTTGTATTGCGGAATTATCACGAGGACCGTCAGCGGGAGGACCTCCGCGGGCTCATCGACTACCTGCAGCTCGACGACCGATCGCGACTGTTGTCGCAGGTACCAGGCACATCCCAGGGCGAGCAGATACGGCAAGATTTCTGCGACAAGGTTGGCCGGAAGTTCCGTACTTGGCGGATCATTCGTCGCTGACGGATCCACCACGACGCTTCCTATCACAGCCGCCAGCCACTTGCTGGAATTGCCGTGAGCGCCATCGCCGGCCGTGGTTTGGCCAAGGATGAATTCGCTCGCGTGGCGATGGATGGGTCTAAGGACTTTCGGCCCCAGAGGATGGCAATTAACGATGCGAGGATCGCGTATATCAGACACGACCTCAATATGGATAAGTACGCTATCGGGTTCGCCTCAGGGCCGAACAGGTGACGCAGCATGACTCCCGCAGCCAATACGCCCATTATCCGGTATCGGCTCCCAGCCCACATGATAAGCCCGTCGGAAAGCGCGAAGACGGCTCCGAAAATGACGCCGTACGCGACAGGACCAAAGACGCCGATGTCGATATACGATTCAAGACTGACGTTATTGCAAATGTCAAACTTCACTTCGAGAAGATTCTCGTCCACAACGCCGAGGCCATATTTCGAGAACCCAAAAATTAACCGCGGCAACATCATCAGGGCCGCCTGCGCGATGATCTTGCCCTCCGTAAACCCACCCCCACGATCTTCGTAGAGTTCTTCCCAGAACACGTATGTCCGAAATCGCCAAGACATGTTCTTCTGCGCGTCGAAGTCGGCCTTGCCCGTTACCTCGTCAGCGCGTTCGCCGAGCGCGATGCGATATGAATCCACAACGGATGGTGCATTCCCTCCTGAATAGAGAACGCGAGCCCGAAGAAACACGGGCCCGAACACAAAAAGCACTAGGTAGACAAAGCCAACGCTGAACGGCAAAGCGCCGACCCACTTCCGGCGCCCCGACCAAATGATTCCAAAAGTAACAGCGAGCGTCAGCCAAATGAGCTCGCGGCGGCCAGAAAGAACGGTGATCCCAAACTCAACAAGCAAAAGGAGCCCTGCGAATAGCCTCGTGTTCACCTTGCCATGGCCGAAGGCGATCCGTGCGAGAAGTGCGGCCAAGCCGAGCGTCGCCTCCCCCAGCAGCATGTACAGCGCGAGCAAGCCGTAGGGAATGTTGACCTTGTAATCGTATGCCATGGTCCCGCCGCTGAGACCGAGGCTATAGAGCGAGAACGCCGTGATCTGAATCGCAAACACTATAATGGACCAGACAAAGACCTCCCACGGCTTGATCACATCTGCAGCTTTCTTCAAGGTTGCCACCGCGGACAGAACCGGAAACGAGCTGAGGTTCAACGCGTTGGCAAGCCGTGCGAAGGCCCAGTACGAAACAAACGTAACTGCGGAGTAGGCCACAAGGACGGCCGCTACCTTCGCAGCCCCCCGGGAAGATCCGGTGAGATCCTCACCAAAGCAGAGAAAGACGAACACCGGCCCGCCCAGAATGAACAGAGCGTTTGCCGCCAGGAGCCACGCCGGGGTAGAGATTGCCTCCGGAGTTCGGATGAAGCATCTCGCCATGCTCACGATGAGAGGCACAAAGCAGCCGAGAGCAGCGATAAGAAAAAAGATTCCCACGATTGGCTATCGAGGCTGCAGGAGCCCGAACTCCATAAGAGCATCGGCCAATCGTTCGGTATAACTGTACCGGCCGGAGCGGCAGCGTTGAAGCGACGCTTCGCCAATGCGGCGGGCTTGGCCGGGGTTCGCGAGATAGAATCTCGCTTTTTGAATCAGTTCGTCGTCGTCGCTAAAGTAGTCGGCCTCGACCCCTTCCGCAAACAGATGCTGCTGCTCCTCCGTGCGTTCTGCTAAGAGAAAGCCTCTGCACGCGGGTACTTCGACGGTGCGCTGGGTCTGAACATCCCGATTCATCTTTCGCAAGAAGCCAAGGTTCACAAGGGTCGCGGAGATGCGGGCCGCGTAGTCGTGGCCATAGGCCGGCGGGAGGACGGTGGCAGTCGCCGGAAGGAAGCGGCGGTGACGGTGCCAGCCAGGGCCCGTGACGGTGACAGGGATGCCGGCGTCACACAGCCTGGCGATTGACCGGCAACGCAGGCGTTCGTGGTGCCCGATAAAGCCAACACCGACTGTTTGCTCGATAGAGCGACCGCCGGACAGAAGGGCTGGCCTGTGTGTGGCCGGGTCGTAGGCATTCTCGCTAAAGATTACGCGGGGGCATCCTTGGCGCCGCAGTTCCGCAACACCGAACGATTTAGTGGTGATAAATGCATCGTAATACCGTAGTCCCCGCAGGAAATAGTACGAACTGCAGTGCCACTGCATCATATCATCCGGACTATACCCGATGACGATGAGTCCGGGCGATCGGCGCCTAAGCTGCCGGAGGGTAGACGGCAGTACCGTGTTGCCTTTGTCGATCCAGAGGATGTCCGGCATGCTCGAACGAGCCAGGAGAGCGGCGTTGACACGGGCATGGTCTATCGGGATCCGCAGCCGTCGAGCGAACTTGTCGGCATACCGCAGGAGCAGGTTTGGCTGGCGGATGTCCGTCTGCAACTCGGACACCGTGTACCCAAGAGTGCGAAGAGCCTCGCACCGCATGCGGGACGTCGATCCGATACCGAGGTCACCAACATAGAGTAATTCAGGCACGACGCATCACGATGCGGGTGCAAAGCCGGCCGAGCGAACCAGCTCGGATAGCCCGGACAATTAAATGCGATGGAAGGCGGCGGATCTGAAGCCCGAGGACAATGCCATGGGCAACCAATGCGCTGCCGATGCAAACAATTTGGGAACCGCCCACGAGGAGCACGCCGCTGATCGCAGCGGCGGCGATCAAAGCATGCGAGCTTGCGAGATGGATGCTCCGCGGCTCTAACGTTCCACCGCATTCAACAAACGACCGGCTAGTGGCGGTAACAAGGTAGAACGTGCAGCATACTTCAGCAACAACCAGCGCTGCCCCGACCCCGCCGAGGCCCATCCATGGAATGGTGACCGGAAGAAAACCATACAAGACCACTACCCGGATCGCGGAGGCTGTAAATTGTGGACGAACGCGATTTGTGGCAAGCAGAAAGTACTGTAGTGGCATTCCGACTTGTCGCACCAGTACTGCCACAACCAAACCGATGAACAGCGGGACGTCGAACGGGAGCTCGTGACGAGTCCATGCCCCATACAGGGCCGGCATCCAAGGAGCCGCCAGTGACACGGCTAGGGCGAGCGGTGCGAGCCCAATGACGAACGCCGATTCGATGATCAGGCTGGCCTTGTGGATCGTACTTGGGCCGGCAGACCGACCGAGCTCTGGAACCGCAGGGTTCATTACCACGCCGGCAGCCTGTGTGACGAAGTTCGCAAGGGATCGCATCGTGGAGAAGGCTGCAACCTGCAACTCATGAAACGCGCCTGCAACGAGAGTTGTGAGGCCGCCTACAGATAACTGTTCGAGCATGCTGGAGAACGTCAAGCCAGTCGAGCGGCCGAACAGGGTCCAAGCACTACGACATGTTCCGTCGGCCCAGCGCGGCAGGATCCCTGGGTAATCGCGAATCACGTACGCGACGACGACCACTCCCGACACAGTCGCAACGCCGGCATGGGCGAGCGCCACTCCGTTGACACCGAGTCCAAACCACGCCGCCGTCACGATCGCGGCAAAGAGCAACGTACGGTGTACGATGCCGAGCCACTGAAAGAGGACTGTCTGGCCTCCGGCTAGCAGTACCCGGCACATGAGGCTGTGCAGCGAGCCGACGAGAATCCATTGCACGACAAGCACCGCAAGCGGTCCGGCGGCGCTTGCGAGCAAGCGAGCCGTGTCAGGCGCTACTGATGCCATGAGTCCTGGGACACACCAGACCACACCTACCACCGCGGCCTGAACCAACGACAGGATCGCCCATATTCGTAGACTGGCCGCGAAAAGGCTACGCACATCCGCCGTTTTTTCGAGACCTATGAGTATGATCTCCACGCCAATGAAGCTATGAAAGCCGACGTCGCCGCTAACAAGCAGCGCGTGCATGGCCACTGCCGTCACCCAAGATGCAAAGGTCTCCCCTGGCCAGACCGCCAGCAAAAGCGGCACCTGCAGGATAGCCTGAAGGACAGTCACAAAGAACCCGAGCAACGATACTGCCGACCCCCCAAGAAGCCTGCCGAGCATTGTCCCTCGCACAGAAGAAGCGGCGGCTATTTCTGCCACATCGCCCTCTGAGGAGGCGTCTTCACCGGAATTCGATACACGCGTCATTCAGCCGCCAAATGCCGGCGAAAGAACGATGGCACGCCCGCGATCGCGGTGCCCCAGCGGAACTTCGCTAGCGACACGGCGAAGTCACGAGCGTCTGCCTTGAGCAGCGCCGCATCAACATGCCGACGGGCCTGACGCCATGCAGGACATCGACGACTGTGCCGTCGATCGCAAGCCGTCCGATAAATGCGGGCCAATTCGTCCCGAATCGCCCAGTTCACTCGCGCGTTGGGGTGGTCTACCTCTCGGGGATAGATCGAATAGAGGCGTTCGGGCACATAGGCCACGTCGGCGCGTTGCAACAGCCGAAACCACATATCGATGTCCGCGAGCGTCGGCAGCGTCTCGTCAAACGGCCCAGACCCGAGCAATACGTCTCGCCGAGCCATTGCGATCCCGAAGATCGGCGAAGAGAGGCTCGACAGCATGTGGTCGTAAAAATCGAGCCCGGCCGTACTGGGTTTGTAGCCGTGGTCGTGGCTGCGAGCGATGTTGCCGTCGCGGTCGAGCACATTTACCGCGTTGAAGACAAGGCCCGCCGTTGGGAAGGCCTCCATCGCGGCCACCCAACGTTCGAGAAGTTGGGGAGCGTAACGATCGCCATCATGAAGGAAGGCCACGTACTTTCCCCGGGCCCTAGCGACGGCAGCATTCTGGTTGCCTGCATATCGAAGATTTCGTTCGTTGCGGAAGTACCGCACCCGTGAATCCATCCGAGCGAATTCGCTGCACACGCTGGCCGTTCCGTCCGGCGAACAGTCATCGTTGATGACGAGCTCAAAGTCAGAATACGTCTGGTTCAGAAGGTCGCCGATGGTGCGCGCAAGAACCTCTGCCCGTCTGAATGTCAATAGGCACGCGCTGACCGTAGGAGTCCTAGTCATGTTTACTTTTCACCCCTGCCAGCTAGGCGGCAAGTTCTTCGGTACCTCAATATTGTCAAACCGTGGCGCCGGAAGCAGCGGCTGCCTTTTTGTCCACTCGGCCATGCGACGAATGCCGTCCTGAAGTTCGACGCTTGGCCCGGGCTCAAACACTCTTCGCATCCGCGTGTGGTCCGAGAACGCGTGCACGACCTCCTTCCTCGCCGGCAGGTGATTGATCCGGGGTTCGATATCAAATGCATCTGCAACCACGCGGGCGAGGTCGAGTACAGTATGCGGTGTGTCGGCACCTATATTGAATGTCTCATTGTACGCAGCAGGCATGAGCGGCGCCCTTGCGATGAGTGGAGCAACATCGTCCACGTGCGAGAATGCGCGGGTTTGCAGACCGTCACCGAAGATAGTCATCGGCCGACCAGTCAGCGCCTGCTGCATAAATATCCCGATCACGTTCCTGTATCGGTCGGCTGTATTCTGCCGCTCTCCGTAGACGTTATGCGGACGAAACACTACCGAATTCAGCCCGAACATATGCCTCGCGGCAGCGAGATCGAGCTCGACGGCAAACTTCGCTATGCCGTAGGGATCCTCGGGCATCGGCGTCGTGTCCTCGGTCATCGGCGTCTGAGCCGCACCATAAACGGCGATCGACGACGTGAACACCAAGCACTTCACATCGCGCAATACAGACTCATTGATTAGGACGATCGAGCCCTGAAGATTGTTCTCGTAATTAAAATGTCGAATGAAGTGGCTCAGGCCCTCGGCCGCATACGCCGCAAGGTGATAGACGTAGTCGAAATAGTAATCTGCAAAAAGTTGTTTTACGAATCCCACATCACAGACAGAACCCTGATAAAACTCAACCCCAGATGGGACGTTGCTCCGGAACCCGCCGGAGAGGTCATCAACTCCAACGACTCGCATGCCCGTCGCAAGGCAATGTTCCGCAACGTGCGACCCTAGAAACCCACCAACCCCTGTAACGAGGCATGACTTACTTTTAGCTTCCATACAACGCTCTCCGTATAAAGTAACGAGAAAGTGCGCCTCTAATCATCCGCCACACGAATCACAAGTCGTCAGATGAATCGTGGCGACTCTTGCAGCCAACCGGTACGTGCTTTGAGCCGCACGACGATGTCGAGCTCGTCGCGAAACCACGGGAGCATCTTTCCGATACTGCCTGCGACACGCCTTGTCATTGTCTTCAGCGAAGCTGGCCCAGTCACATCCGAACGATAATGATAGGTGCTAACGTCCACCTCGAAATCCTTAGTCAACAGGGGGAAATACTGACGCACCTCGTTGATGGAGTACTCCTTCCAATGATGCCCGTAGGTTACGGTGTTGAATATACCTGGAACAGTGACGCCTACGCCCTGGAGGAATAGCACTCGCTTCAGAGTCGACATGATCTTCCAGGGCGTCAGTGCATTGGGAGTAGTGATGAAAATACAGCCCCCCGGACGCAGGAGATGGTATATGCGATTCCAGAAAAGCACTGGGTTGAATGTGATGTGCTCGAGTATTTCGCTAAAAAGCACGAGGTCATACGCGTCTGTACGATCCGCGAGAAAGTCCCCGAGGGCAAGGTTGTCGATAGTGATGTTCTCCACGCCGAACGTCTTTGCCCTGCGCCGCACGACTTCGCTTTGACTGAACGCCGAAACATCTATGCCGGTGACGGAATACCCCATCAGCGCCAGGGCACATGAGGTGTGCAGGTAATGGCTGCCAACGTCGAGAATACGGCCACGCAGTGGGCACAACTCCTGAATTCTACTTATGTTGCGCTCGTAACGAGGGCGATGCAGAAAATAGGCCGTGTCGAGCTTGTTGGACGTCGCCCTTACATCGGCAGCAACAGCATCGATCGCGGCAATCGTCGCGGCGAGTGGAGACACGTCAACGGACAACTCGGTCATGCCACGCACGCCTCAAAGATCATTTGCCCTGCGAATAAGCCAGGCCTCAGAGCAACAGCCGTCTTATCGATCGCGCTTTGGACAGAAGAGGGTAAGACACGGCGAAAGATCGACAAGGGAACACCGCCCGTTCCAATCGCCCGCAGGACGCGGAAACCGCTTTGCTCGATCAGCCGGCGACCGGTGTCGAACGTGAACCAGCGAAAATGTGATGCGTCCATGATTCCGCCAGAAGCGTAATCGAAACGCCCCATGATGAGATTCCAACGCGTCTTGTAGAACATAATGTTGGGAAGCGCGATTACCAACTGCGTTACGCCGGCGTGCTGCGGGGAGAGCCTTAGCCGAATTTGCCCAAGCAGCTCTTCGGGCCAACGCAAATGCTCAAGGACGTGGGAACAGATGCACGCATCATATGTGTCATTTGCGACCGGAGTGGGCAGCCCCCCCTCGAGATCAGCGATAATCACGCGGCGACACCATCGTTCCGCCTCGGTCGACTCGGGCTGCGAAAGGGTAATGCCGTCGACAACCTTTCCGCGAGAATGAAGCAGTCTTGCGTTGTCGCCAGCACCACAGCCAACATCGAGCACGGTCGTTGCTGACTGCGGCACCGCATCCACTACGGCGGGGTTTCCTTCGTTCGCGTAGCACTTCGACGCGACATGGCTTGCTTTCGTCGCGGCATCGTCCACTGTCACGGCATTCGCCATTTCATCGAGAGAGTCAAGGCGCCGGCAGCTACGAGAGGCATAAGCGACCGACTGAAGAAGTTGGACCCTGGAGGCGGCCAGGTGATCTCACCTAAAATCTTTCGTTCCATACGTCTCGGCGCTGTCATTGCGTCACAATGGTGATTTTCGGCGTGATCCGTCCTGGTAAGCCAAACGCCAGCGACTCGGGAGGCACATCTGCCAGAACACAGGTGTTCGCACTGACCTTACTGCCTGCGCCGACATTTTTCCCAGGGCCAATTGACGCGTGGAGGCTGAGGAAAACGTCGGCTTCGATCTGAGCCGCACCGCCAAGCGTGGCATACGGCGAGAGCACGGCGAAGTCACCCACGGAGGCGTCGTGGCCGAGGCTCGAGTGGTAGTTGAGCAAGGCGAATCGGCCG
>JAWXBB010000602.1:0-24686 GCA_034439795.1 Planctomycetaceae bacterium
GGCGATGTGAACACGTCTGACCCCGAAGGGAACACTGTCACTTACAGCATCGTCGGCGGCGACCCGAACGCACAATTCGCGATCAACAGCGCGACCGGCGTGATCACTGTCGCCAAGGCGACGATCAACTACGAGGCCACGCCGCAGTTCCTGCTCTCAGTGAAGGCGCAGGACAATGGCAGCCCGGCCAACAGCCGCACGCAGACCATCACCGTCAACATCGCCAACCTCAACGAGGCCCCGACGTTCCTCGCCCCGACGACGTTCACCATTCAGGAGAATCGACCCAACGGCACGGTCGTGGGGACCGTCATCACTTCCGATCCCGAAAACAACACGCGGACGTACAGCATCACCGCGGGCAACACGAACAACGGCTTCGCGATCAACGCCAGCTCGGGGCAGATCACCGTCAACAACTCGGCGGCCCTCGACTACGAGACCACGCCGCAGTTCCTGCTGTCGGTCAAGGCCCAGGACAACGGCAGCCCCGCCAACAGCCGCACGCAGACGATCACGATCAACCTGACCGACATCGTCGGTGCCCGCGTCCCGGCGCAGCGCGCGGCGACATCGCTCAGCCTCGCGTCCGGCAGTTCCACCGGTCAGCAGGTGGCGACCAGCCCGTCCGCTGCCGCCGTCGTGCCAAAGCGAACCACGACAACGCCGCTGAATTCCGATACGGCCCTCCTGTCGTTCACGCTCTACGAACCTTGGACGCCGAGTGACGACACGGCCGAAGTCGAGTGACGTTGAGCCGGGCCGTTGGAGTCCAGCCTTTAGGCTGTGCCTTTTTCTGCGCCGCATTGAAGACAGCCTAAAGGCTGGACTCCAACGGCGGCGATGCGCCGCAGGGAAGACCGCGGAGGTGGAACCGATCCTGCGCGCTACCCAGCCAATTCAACGCTCGGCCGTCAGGTGCTTGATGAGAAACTCTTCCGGCTTCGGCGTGGGGCCGGTGAGCCGGTCTTCGATGCGCACGATGCACGGGCAGCCGGCGGCGTCGGCCCGTTCCTTGAGCTTCACGCCGAACAGCGCGTGGTGAATGCCGTTGCTCGGGTTGGTCGCCGGCAGTTCGGCGAACGTGGGATAGGCGACCAGGACCGGCGGGTCGTCGCGCGAGACGTGGTTGATCGGCGAAGCCTCCCGCAACAGATCGCACCATTCGGCGGAGCGGGCGAGAACTTCCGCGCGATCCTTCGCCCCCACGGCCCGCGCGACCATCGGATGATTCAGCACTTCAGCCCCCAGCCAGCCGGTGATGACTTCGGGCTCGAGCGACGTCTGCGGAGAGAGGCCGACCGCGGCCTGCAGCCGGCTCGATGCGCGGGCCACCGGGTCGCCGCTCT
This sequence comes from Planctomycetaceae bacterium, assembly GCA_034439795.1. Classification (GTDB taxonomy): domain Bacteria; phylum Planctomycetota; class Planctomycetia; order Planctomycetales; family Planctomycetaceae; genus DSVQ01. Next base: position 1,350 of record JAWXBB010000602.1, read on the forward strand.
GCGGATCGGCCAGATCAGCGTGATAGGCCAGCCAGAGCGCGCTGCATCCCCCCGCCGAGATGCCGTAGGCGGCGAAGCGCTCCGGGTTCAACTTCCACTCGGCGCTCTTCGTCCGCAGGAACTGCACGGCCCGCACGGCGTCGAGTTGGGGACCGGGCAGTTTCGCGATGCTGGTGTAGCGGTAGTTGATTGAAGCGACCGACACGCCACGGTCCAGCATCGCGCGGAGCAGTTTCGCCGGAACGTCCCACTTGTCGCCGCCATGCCAGCCGCCGCCGTGGATGAAGATGACCAGCGGCGTGGGGCCGTCGGCTTTCGCCTGCCAGACGTCCAGCGTGTGGCGCTCGTGCGGTCCGTAACTGACGTTGGCGAAATTCGCTGCGGGGAGAGGCGGCTGACCGTGTGCCGCCTCCCGCGCGCCGACCAGTGACAACGCCAGCATCGCATGCCAGATTGCCATCAACACGGATCGCGAGATCATCGGCAGTCTTCCTGCGGTGATTCGGACCGAACGATTCATCGGTGGATTCCCATCACTCGAGCGTCAGCGCGAACACTTCGGCGTTGTCCAGATGAATGCGGATCATGACGTCCTCCGGCGGCACGTTGGCCAGGTCCGCGTTCTTCCAGGCCACGCGCTGTCGCAAGCCGTCGGTCGTGATCGGCACGGCGTCAGACTTGGTGAAGCCGGGCAGACGGTATCCGGAGGCGTTCAGCAGTTCGACGCGGATCGCGCCCGCGGAGGCGTCGGCATTCAGCGCGAGGCCGGTGGCGCCCCGCAGCGACCGCGGACGCAACGTGATCTGGCCGAGCTTCTCGATCGGCCGCAGGCCCGCGAAGCGGTCCAGCGGCAGCGTGGCGAGGCCGATGCCGCTCTTCGGAACGCGCGTTTTCGAGTCCCAGGGATACTCCCCTTTGCCGAACTTCCACGGATGCCCGTACGCGCCGTAGTAAAACCGGATCTCGTCGTCGAGCACGACCGGCGTGGCATTGCTCCAGATGCGGCCGGCGTCGAACGTGCCGGACGCTCCCGTGGGCAAAAAGGGCGTGTCTCGAAAGGGGCGGGACCACGCGAGGCCGTCCCGACTGACCGCGAGCTCGATCGGTTGCAGGCCGTGGGTCTCGAAGTCCGCCACCTGCACCAACGCGAAATACACGCCGTGGCGCACGAAGACCGGCGCGCCGTGCAATTGGACCCCCTGTCGCGTGCCCGGATAGGCGGCGGGCCGGACGCCGTCGTGCTCGTCGGGCGCCATCACGAGTTGCGGGACCGACCACTTGACGAAGTCCTGGCTCTCCGTGCGGACGATCGCGCGTTTCCAGAACAGCCGTCCGTCCGGCGCGTCGATCCAGGCTTTGGCATAGACGACGAAGCATTGCCGCAGCGGATCGTAGGACGCGTCGATCACGTCGCTCACGGAGTTGATCTCGCCCCACGGGTGCTTCTCGCCGACCAGCGGCGGATCCTGAATGCGGCCGTAGGTGCCGCGCAGCACGGGACCGGGCTGTTTCGTCCAATGGATGCCATCCGGCGAGAACGCCACGCACATCCCGCCGTCCGGTCCGCGGTCGTCTTTAGGGTGGGCCGGTTCGCCGACGATCGGCGGCAGCGACCAGTACGCCATCTTGTAGCGCCGCGCAGGATCGCTTGCGGCGGGATCGATCACCACCGAGGCCCCGTAATGCTCGGGACTCTTCAGCACGACGTTCCGATCCGGCAATCCCTTGATCGCAATCAGATCGAGCTCAGGCTTCGACCACGTCACGCCATCGGTCGATTCGGCGTAGCAGACGATCTGCCCGCCGGCCGTGAGTTGATACCACAACTGATATCGCCCCGTCGCCGCATCGCGGTGGACCGAGCAGTAACCGATCTGATTGCGCGGCGTCGGTCCGGTGAGCAGCGGATTGGCCGGATGCCGGGTCGCCGGATGCAGCTCGCGCCGCGTCCCGGCCCGGTAGAGGACGTCGTGATCGTCCACGAACAGCAGCGTCTGCTCCGCCGCGCACAACACCGCAATGCCGATGCTATGCGATCTCGCCAGCATGCCGATCAGCAGCAGGGCCAGGCAACGCGCGGCAGGCTGCATGGAATTCCGCTCCGCCATCGACGACTCCCTCGGTCGTCCGGTGGCTGATGTACGACCAGCGCCGAACCGACTCAGGCAGTCGAAGATACTGCCGGGCGGTGACTCAGTCCAGCCGCTGCCGACCAGCCAAACCGTGGTGTTGAGCGCGCATGGCCCCTCTCCCCCGTCTTCGGGGGAGAGGGGCGGGGTGAGGGGGCGAGCGCTCGCCACAGTCCTCGATGAGGCGCGAACTCTTTCGGAAACGACGAGTCTCGCCACGAGCCCATTGCTCTGAGCAATCGCTATGAGATCAAGAGCAATGGAATGCGGTTGGGAGCGCACGGCCCCCTCACCCTAACCCTCTCCCCCGAAGACGGGGGAGAGAGGACCGAGCGCGGTGGAGTCGCCCGCCTACTTCGCGGTCAGGTGCTGGAGCGGGCCTACGATGCTGCCGCTGGGGAGATGCACGGGGCCGTCGAGGACCGCGTGCGGGCCGAGGCGGCAGTCGCCGCCGATGACCGCCGGGCCACGGATGACGGTGAACGGCTCGATGATGGTGTCGGGACCAATCTGCGCCCGTGGGTCGATGACTGTCTGCTCGGGGGAGACGACCGTCACGCCGGACGCCATGAACCGAGCCAATGCCGCCTGCTGAATGGTCCGGGCGGCGTCGGCGAGCTGGACCCGGGTGTTGACGCCAAGGGCTTCCACCATCTCGAAGGTGTGCAACGCGAGCACGGTCTCGCCCGCTTCGAGCAGCTTCTTGGGGCAGTCGGTCAGATAATACTCGGCCTGGGAGTTGTCCGGCCGGATGAGATCGAGCGCCGCAAGCAACCGCTGGGCATCGAAGGCGTAGCAGCCGGTGTTGATTTCCTGAATCTGCTTCTCCGCGGGCGAGGCGTCTTTCTCTTCGACGATCTTCACGAAGTCGCCACGGTCATTGCGGATGATGCGTCCCAGCCCCTGATTGGCCGCCGTCTCCGCCGTGCCGATCACCGCCGACGCCGATTGCTCCTGTTGCGCCTTGAGCAAGGCCGCCAGTGATTCCTGGCGAAGCAGCGGCGTGTCGCCGGCGAGGATCAATACGGGGCCCTGATGCCGGATGAGTTGCTCGTGGCACATCATCACCGCGTGGCCGGTCCCCTTCTGTTCCGATTGCAGGGCAAACTCGATGTCGTCGGACTGCGACAGATAGCCTTGCACCAGATCGGCCCGGTGTCCGACGACGGCGACGATCCGTCCGACACCGGCCGCGCGGGCGGCGTCGAGGACGTATTCGATCAGCGGCCGGCCGCACACCTCGTGCAGCACCTTGGGCAACGCCGATTTCATCCGGGTGCTCTTCCCGGCCGCAAGGACGATCGCGAGAGCGGACATCGGAACTCCTTGGATCAGTGACCCGGACGCTTGGAGCGTCCGGGTCACTTTTACGGGTGATTGCGCGCAAGAAGCCCAGGGATTGCAATCCCTGGGCTTCGGGGGTGTTGACTTGAGTCCACGATCAAAACCGGATGCCGCCGCGGATGAGGATGGTGTCGTCGGCGTCGAACTTGCCGAGCGTGTCCTTGAACTCGAAGCTGCGGCCGAGCACCCAGGCGATTTCGAGGTACTTGTCATACCTGACGTGGTCGCTGCGGAGACCGAGGGCAATCTGCCAGTCCTCGTACTGCACCTGATTGCGGGGGGTGGCGCCCAGGGGCGAGGTGTCGATCTGATAGGACTCCACGCGGTATTCGGCCGAGGCGTAGGCCCAGTGGTGTCCGCCCCAGAAGAAGCCCATGAACCGGCTGATGCGGGCCTGCGGGAACGTCAGGCGGTATTCCCACAAGTCGTTGGGAGTGAACACCACGCCGCCGTAGGGCAGGATGATGTCGTCCACGCGATCCCAGTACTGCACGCCGAACACAAAGTTCAGCGCGGGATCGACCTGATACGACGCCGTCACGCGGCCGTCGAAGTTCCAGGCTTCGGACGTCAGGTTGTGCTCGAAGTCGGCGTTGATCGACGGGTTGAAGTCAAAGGCCAGCGTCCAGCCGTTGGCCTTCATCTTGATCAGCTCCATGTCGTAGCCGAACCGGTACAGATTGATGCGGTACAGGTCGGTGAGCGCGTTGTCCGTGTTCCAGGCCCGGTAATCGAACTGAAACGCCCGCGAGTACACCCAGCCGCAGGAGAACGGCGAGTTGTGACGGAGTTCGGCGTCGAGTTCGAAGATCTCGATGTCCGACGGAATCCCCTTCAGATCGGACGGCGGCATGTAGCCGATGTCCAACCGCGGGATCCAGCCCATGCGGTACGGCTGCGGGCCGTTCACGCCGGCGTAGATCGGCGCGGGCATTCCCTGCCCGCCGCCGTACGGTCCCTGCAGCACCGGATCGGGACCGTAGAGGAACGGGTCGTCCATCTGCGGCGAGAGGTACGGATTGCCCATGTCCGGCGAGACCGGCATGGGGGTTCCCAGCGTGGGACCGGGTTGGGCCGCCGGAGCGGTCATCATCGGCGCGGACGGCGTGAACGCCGGATCGGGCGATTGCGCACGAATCACCGCCGCCAGTTGCGGGGAGAACTCGTACACGCGGACGTTCGGTCCCGAGGTCGGTTCCGCCGCCAACACGAGCAACGCACAGAGGCTGATGGAAGTCACGGCGCACCCTGGCAGAAGGGAGTGAAGACTGGTGAGCCGTTCGGGATTCTTGAGGGAAAACCGAACGCGGCGGGATTTTTCTGAAAGCTCCCGCTCCCGTCAACACCAACTCCGGCCGCATGTGCCGCGAATGCCCGGCGGACCGTTTCACAGCCCCGTCCACCGGCACGAACCGCCGGTCGCAGGGGGGGAGCCAGGCAGCGGCGAGTCTACGAGTCGAACCACGAGGCAACAGCCATTCGTATGTTCTGTAATTCGTAGACGTTACGCCAATTCTCCGCGGGGATGGAACCCCGCGGCTTCCGGCGCGCGCTCCGGCCCTTGGCTCTCAGCCCTCAGCCTTCACATAGCCCAGCCCGGCGATCACGTCGTACAACTCCTCATACGTGATGAACCGGCGGTGATGTTCCAGCTTGTAGCCGTCCACCGCAGCGGCAAGTTCCGCAACCGCGGGCCGCTCGGTGTTCACCGAGGCCCGGAATTGCCGGCGTTCGGGCACGCCCAGGGGGCGATCCTCGCCGCTGGCGCGACGATCGACGAACGGACGTGAGTTCTGTTCGAGCACGGATTCCATTAGCATAACTCCCAGACAAGGGTTCCCGTGAAACCTAGGTCGCATCCGACCCCGCGTCGCACCGGGATCGCCTCGCAACCCTGCTCGGAGACGGCTGGCTGACCATGGCAACGAAAATCGCGATTCTCGGCGGCGGAGCGATGGCAACGGCTTGTTCGATTCTGCTGGCCGAACGGCCCGACCAGGAAGTCGCCATCTGGGCCCGCAACCCCGACCACGCCGCTCAGATCCAGAAGACCCGCGTCAACGAACGGCTGCTGCCGGGCATTCGATTGCCGGACAAAGTCGACGTCACCGCCGACATCGAGCGGGCCTTGAACGGCGCCCAATACCTCGTCGCCGCGATTCCCACGCAGTTTTTGCGGGCATCGCTGAACGAAATCCGCAGCCGGCTGAACCAGAACCGGCCGGTCATCAGCGTGGTGAAGGGGCTGGAAAACGAGACCTTCCAACGTCCCAGCGAGATCATCAGCGAAGTCCTCGGCAGCCGGGCGGTGGTCGCGTTGAGCGGACCCAGCCACGCGGAAGAGATCGGCCGCCGTTTGCCGGCCACCGTCGTCGCGGCCAGCGGCGATCTCGGCCTGGCCCGGCAGGTGCAGAAAATGTTCAACACCGAGCGCTTCCGGGTGTACACCAATCTCGACCTGATCGGCGTCGAACTCGCCGCCGCGCTGAAGAACGTCATTGCCATCGCCGCGGGCATCTCCGACGGCCTCGGTTACGGCGACAACGCTAAGTCGGCCCTGATGACCCGCGGCCTCGTCGAGATGACTCGCTTCGGCACCCGCTTCGGCGCGGAACCCGCCACGTTCACCGGCCTCGCCGGCATGGGCGACCTGGTCACCACCTGCATCAGCCCCTTCGGCCGCAACCGCAAGGTCGGCGAACGGCTGGGCCAGGGGGAGTCACTGGCGAAAATCCTCACGTCGATGGAAGCGGTCGCCGAGGGGGTCGCCACCGCGAAGAGCGTGCGCGACGTCGCCGAACAGGAGGGAATCGACCTGCCGATCACGACGGAAGTCTACCGCGTGCTGTTCGAGTCCAAGCCCCCGGTGGACGCCACGCACTCGTTGATGATGCGGCCGTTGAAACCGGAATGAGATTGGCCGCGGTCGCGGTGGTCATGATCTTGCTTGAACCCGAAGGGTTCGCAGAAAGTAGCCGGGGGTCGCAGCGAAGCGGAGACCCCCGGCTACTTTCTGCGACCTCTTCGAGGTCAGGAACGGCATCGATGCCACGCTGCGTGACGGCATGCAGCATGACCTCACCACCGTTCCACCGGCCCGTTGGGCACCTTGACCAGCGCCGTTGCAATCGACGTCGTGCGGTCGCCGTGGCGGTCGCGAATTCCGGCGACGATGTCCAGGAACTCAGGCACGGTCGTGAACAGCCGCAGGCGTTGTTCGAGGTCTTCGGGGATGCCGAGCCGGGCGCCGTACCACGCGGCGAATTTGCGAAAGAGCATGCAACTCCGGTCGCCGTGCTGTTCGGTCATCAGCAGGAAGTGGCGGGTCAGGAACGCGAGCTGTTCGTCGGCCGTCGGGTCGCGCGGCGGCCGGCCGCGGCCGACGTCGTCAAGCTTGCGGAACAGCCACGGGTCGAGCATGGCCCCGCGGCCGATGGCGATGGCGTCGCAACCGGTCACGCGGTGCATGTGGTCGGCATCGGCGACCGTCCGCACGTCGCCGTTGCCGATGATCGGGATGCGGTCCACCGCGGCGACGACGGCCGCGATGCCGTCGAGGTCCACCGTGCCGTGAAATCCCTGTTGCCGGGTGCGGCCGTGAACGGTGATCGCGGCAATGCCTTCCTGCTCGAACTGCCGGGCGAGCGCCGGGGCCGTGAGCGAGTCGCGGTCCCAGCCGAGCCGCATCTTGACGGTGACCGGCACGGGGACGGCCGCGACGATCGTTGATACAAGTCGGCACGCGCCGTCGGTGTCGCACATCAACCGCGCTCCGCCGCCGTTGCCGTTGATCTTGGCCATCGGGCAGCCCATGTTGAGATCGACACCCGCGTAACCGCGGTCGACCAACAACCGGGCGGCCTGGGCGAGTTCGGCGGTCGTCCCTCCGAAGATCTGCACCGACAGCGGCCGGTCGTCGGACGCCGTTGCAATCAGCTCTTCAGACTGCCGGTGCCCATGCAGCAGATGCGTGGCGTGGACGAGGTCGGTCGTCGCCAGCCCGAGTCCGCCCAACTCGCGAATCGCCCGCCGAAACGCCAGATGGGTGTATCCCGCCAGCGGCGCGAGGCAGTACCGCGTGGGAATCGCGCGCGATCCGATGCGGAACCCAGCCGCGTTCTCGCCGGCCTCATCGGCAGACGCTCTCGTTGCGTCGGCTGCCTGAGTGATACAATGGAATGACATATCGCCGCGTTTCCACGCCAAAGGGCCGAAACACCTCATCCGCCAGGGGGCGTGCGGCGTTCAGCCGTTCAGACGAAGATAGCACAGACACCGCCGGCCGCGTACTCAACAGGTGCAGTCGAGTCCGCGAGGCTCACCCTCCGGAAGCCGGCAACGCAGGAGTGACATCGCATGGCTCCGTGGATCGCCGCAGCGATGGTCGGCGGAGCAGCGCTCGCCGCGGCGGCGATGTGGCGACGGCATCGACTGCGGCGCGACCGGTTGTACGCCCAACTCGCCGACGCCCGACCGGACATCGTCGCGGCGTACCCGATCGAGATCCAAACCGGCGTCGCACCGGGGACGTTGTCCGTCTCGTTCGCCCACGACCGATTCGCGCGGGTGGATGGCTTTCTCACCGACAACTGTCTGCGGCGACTGCGTGAAGAGGCGGAATCCAACGTCGGCCGCAGCGAACGGTCCTACATCCCCACGCACAAAAGGGGGGGGACGCTGTCGTACGAGGCGATCCATCACCACGCCCCGCAGTGCCTGAGCTTCTATCATTCCCCGGCGGTGCAGGCGTGGGTGTCGGGGGTCGTCGGGCACCCGGTGGTTCCCACGCCCGATCAGGATCAAAGCTCGTTGTCGCTGCTGTGCTACACCGAAGCCGGCGATCACATCAACTGGCATTACGACCACAATTTCTACCGCGGCCGGCACTTCACGGTGCTGCTGTCCCTGGTGAACCGGGGGTCGAACGGGGCGTCGCAAAGCACGTATCAGCGAAAGCTCGCGCGCGGCGAGATCGTCTCCGCTGACACCGCTGCGAACACGCTGATCGTCTTCGAGGGAGCGAAAGTCCTGCACCGCGCCACGTCGACCGGCCAGGGTGACCGGCGGATCATGCTCAGCATGACCTACTGCACCGACCCGCGCACCAGCCGCGTGAAGGAAGCGATCCGCCGGGTGAAGGACACGGCGTTCTTCGGCTTGCGGGCGCTATGGGACTAGAGACGGTGTCAAAACCAGAGGGTTTTTACGCCGAAGGCGTAGCATCTCAAAGCCCAGGGTCGCGAGTCTGCGAGCGCACCCTGGGTGGCGATCCATGATTGAACCCTACCCTGAAAGGGTTTCATCAAGAATGGGCTCCGTTGGTGATGCGACCCTTTCAGGGTCGATACTCTTCGGACGCCTTTTCCCAGGGTGCGCTCGCAGACTCGCGACCCTGGGCTGTGCGATCGAACGCCTGCGGCGTACAGGACCTCCGACCAATGATCCGCTACCAACGGCAACAAACCGAAAAGGGTGTTGAAAGCGCTTCTAATCTCCTTCCCAGAACCTGCAGGGTTTTACCCCAGCGATTGGGACACACACTGCACTTGCATTTTTGCTGAGAAGTGGTGTGATGGATTGCATCCCCTTTTTGCAGATCTTTGCACCGTCAATTTTTCGGACGATTACCGACCGGGCTGTCAGCGCGGTTGAAACCCCCGGTTCGCAGCGTGTCTGTGGATCGGTCATTCTGTTCGACCCCGGAGAACGAACATCCCTTTGCGGAGACCGCCATGAGCCAGAGTTTTTGGGAACGAAACTGGTCAAATGTCACGGCCATACTTCGATCGATCACGAATCGCCTGCGCCCCTGGCGATGGTGGCTGGCCGCCTTCACGATCAGTTGCCTGATCTTGCCGCCGGTCGTCGAATACTATCAGGGGAAGTGGACCCGCGAGATTCTGATTCTGGGCGGCCCCCCCGGTTCGAGCGGCGCGAATCTGGTCGAACGGCTCAAAACCGAACTCGAACAGACCGAGAACGAGTACGGGCTGCGGTATCGGGCCCGCATCGTGACCACGCAGGGGGCGGAGGAGATGCAGCGGCGGCTGGAGGCCGATGCGGCGGGCACAACCGTCGGCTTTCAGTTCGACAATCATTCGGACACGCAGCAACTGCGGACCGTCTACCCGATGGACTACGACTACCTGCACGTGATGTGCAGCGCCCGGTTTCTGAAACTCAATCCGCCCGGCAAATCGCAGAGCCTGCGGGATGTCGACCGGGTTCTGCTGGCGATGGCCCGGTTCGTCCATGAGGCGCGCGCAAAAGGCGAGCCGCCCACTGCCATCCGCCGCGTTTATCCGGGGCCGCCCGAAAGCACCAGCCGCGTGTTTGCGACGCAGTTGTTCAAGCTCTACGACCTCGATATCGACGCCGTCGCCCATCATGGCGTTCGCGATTGGAAGCAGGCGCAGGTCGCGCTGGAGAAGGGCGATCTCGACCTCGTCTTCTTTCTCGGACCGAAGAATGCCGACACCATCGCCGGAATCGCCGAGGACCGGACGGCGGTGCTGCTCGATCTCGATTCGGTGCGGGGTTCGCTGGCCGACAAGACCGTCTATTCGGCCTGGCCGGTCGAATTCCCGGCAAACTCGTACAGCGCTCTGCCGATCGCCTGGCCCAGCGCGCAGACCGCAGCCGGCACGCTCGAGTTCTGTCCGGAGATCACGAAGTCGATTGCCGCACGCCGCTTGCTGGCCTGCAACGCGGCGATGGGCGAGCACGACGCTTACGCCATCATGACGGCTGCGGACCGCGCCTTCGGAGGCGATGGCCCGGCGGCGGGGCTGTGGGACACGTCTCCGCCGACGACGACCTCCAGTCCGCTACGGACCGGCTTCGGCATCCGGGTGCATTCGGTCGCCGACCTGTTTCAGAACAAGCGCAGCCCGACGGCGTGGTGGTGGCCGACCGCCTGGTCGCCGATCTATTGGGGGGCCGCGGCCTCGCTGTTCCTGTTCTTGATGGAGGGGACGCTGTCGTCGTTGGCGAAGTGGGTGCAATCGCCGCCATCACCGGACGGACGCCAGGACGAGGCCGCCGCTCCACCGGTTCCGGAACAAAGTCCCCGATTCGCTTTGCTGGCGGACGAAATCGCGCTGACCGAACAACTGATCGTCCGGCACGGCCCGCTGAAGACGATCGAAGGCTGGGAGTACGCGCATCGCGGCATCGACGAACTGCGCGAACGGGTGAACCACTCCCTGGCTCAACAGACGCTGTCGGCCGCCGAGTCCGCGGAGTTGACCGCCCGACTCGATTCGCTCGACCAGAAACTCCCGCGCCCCGAGCGACGGACTGCGAAGACGCCGGCTCAGCGCGGGGACTGAATCCCGTGCGGATTCACTCTGGCGACACGGGCGTCAGGCTCTGAACCCACTCGTCCTGTCAGTGACAAGCGTCCCGCCTCCACGGACTTCAGCTCGGAGAGATCCCGATGGCTGCCAAACCGCATCATCCCTACCACCCGATCATCTATGTCCGCGGCTTCGCCGCCACGCAGGGGGAAATCGACGAGACGGTGGCCGACCCGTACATGGGTTTCAACATCGGCTCGACCAAGTCGCGCGTGGCCTGGACCGGCGACGTCAAGCGGTTCTATTTCGAATCGCCGCTGGTGCGCTTGATGAGCGACCACAAGTACGAGGATGTCTACGTGGACGGAGACGACCTGGTGGCCGCCGAGCTCGCCGGCCAACGGGTCCCCTACCGGTGCATCGTCATCTACCGCTATTACGACGAGGCTTCGACCGACTTCGGGAGCGGCCAGGGAACGCCGCCGATCAAGCATTTTGCGAAGGGGCTGGACGCGCTGATCCTCAGGCTGCGAAAAAAAATCTGCGACAACCCGGCCAATCGGACGAAACCCGAGGATTTCCGCGTGCATCTCGTGGCCCATTCGATGGGCGGCCTGGTGTGCCGGGCCTTCCTGCAAAACCCTCAGCTCGGCTCCGAGGACGCACGCCGGGCCGTGGACAAGCTGTTCACCTACGCCACGCCGCACAACGGCATCGACATGCGCATCGTCCGCAACGTGCCGGGCTGGCTCTCCTTCGGCGACGTCAACAATTTCAATCGCGAGAAGATGGCCGACTACCTCGATGTGCCCAAAGGAGACGATGTCTCGGTCGTGAAGGACTTTCGCCCTGAGCGGATCTTCAATCTGGTCGGCACCAACTCGCGCGACTACACCGTGGCGGCCGGCTTGTCGGCCTGGGCGGCCGGCGACGCCAGCGACGGGTTGGTGCGGATCGAGAACGCCACGACGCACGGCCCCGGCAGGAACGGCGGCGATGTGAATTCGCCGCGCGCCTTCGTTCACCGCAGCCACTCGGGTCACTACGGCATCGTGAATTCCGAGGAGGGCTATCAGAACCTGACGCGGTTCCTGTTCGGAACGCTGCGCGTGGACGGCATTCTCGACGTCGACGACATTACGCTGCCGGTGGAGGTCGAATCCGCGCGGAAAGCTAAAAAGAAAGTCCGCGCGTCGTACCAGTTCGAGATTGCGGTCAGCGTGCGCGGCTGCCAGTGGCAGATGACCCGCCGCGAAGTTCGCGAGAATTCCGCCATCTTCCGCAGCTATGACGAGCTGTTCCCCGACGCGGACGGCACCAACCGCCCGCCGGATCGCAGCCGGAGTCCGCACCTGTTTTCGGCCTTTCTCGATTCCCGAAAGAGCGTCAATAAAAAGACCTCCAAATCGGTGAGCTTCGCCTTCGATCTGAAGATTCTCGTGCCCGACTATGAAATCGGTGGATCGATCATTCTGAAGCGCCACTACGAGGGGGGCTTCATCCTGCGCCAGCTCGTCGTCGTCGAGGCTTTCCCGGACGAGAGCGCGCTCGGGGGCTGGCGAATCAGGCACGGTTGTCAGGAGATCGACCCCGGCAAACCGGGCGTTGACGCGGTGACGCGCCTCATGCCCGACGGTGTGGCGGGCGCCGCGGGCATAGCGTTCGACATTCCGATCGAGCAGAAAGTCAGGCCCGGCTTCCGCGGCACGCTGCGCATTGAAGCCACGCCCTGGAGTTGAGCCGACTCACGCCGGCGGCGGGCTGCCTGCAGACGCCGTCGCCGGCAGCGCGGCCGCCGTGGTCGCCGGTTGCTCGCTGAACAGCGAGTGGATCACCAGCATGATCGCACCGGTCACGAGGAAGCTGTCGGCGAAGTTGAAGATCGCCCAGTCGAACGTCTCGAAGAACCGGAAGTACAGGAAGTCGCGGACGGCGTACACGACCTGACCTTTGTCATCCAGAAAGCCGTGAAGCCCCGTGCGGTCGTAGAGGTTGCCGAGCGCGCCCGCGGTGACGAACGCCAAGGCGACGGTCAGCCATTTGCTTCGCGCCTGCTGCCGTGCGAAGAGGACGAACAGAATGGCGAAGACCGCGACGCCGCTGAGCAGCGCGAACAGTCCGGTCCAGCCCTGACCGAGGCCCCACAGCGCGCCGTGATTGAAGTTGGTGTGCAACCGAAACCGCACGAGGTCGGGGATGCACCATTCCCAGGCGGCTTGACCGGGGCAGCCGAGCGTGTCGAAGACCCACTGCTTCGTGCCCAGGTCGAACGCCAGTCCGCCGAGGGTGATCGCGCCGAACACCCAGTACCGGCTGGCGGGAATCGGTCCGGTGGTCGCCGGAGTCAGCCCAACGTCCGTTCGCGCTTCCGTTCGCATTCCACGCAATTCCTGGCGTAGGGGATGACCTTGAGCCGCGCTTTGGGAATCGCCGCTTTCGCGGGGGACAGGCCCGCCGCGAGGCAGATTTCGCACTGGCCAAAACCGCCTTTGTCGATGCGCCGCAGCGCTTCGCCGATCTCGTCGAGCAGTTCCTGCTCGTTCTCGACGCGCCGCAGCGCAAAGTCCTGCTCGTAGTTTTCGGTGCCCAATTCGGCGAGATGCGTGGGGGATTTCGACTCCCCGCCGTCGCCGTTGCGGTCCAAAGCCTCGGTCGTCATCTGTTCGACGTCGCCGCGGACCCGCGCCCGTAACGATACGAGCAACTGCTTGAATTCGTCCAGATCAGTCGTCTTCAGCATGAGTCGGTCGGCCTTCCGAATCGCAGCACCACGGCCGAACTGGCGCAGTTTGGCCCGGCAAACGCCAAGCACATCATTATGCGACCCGCCTCCGCTGTGGTCAATCATGCGATAACTGTTGTCGTTGCCAGATGTTGCATCTGGCGATGGGTCTGACGAATCAATGGATCGTGAGGCCACTGGAGATTTGAGGTCGATGATCATGCCTCGGAGGAAGAGAGCCTCACGCAAAGGCGCAAAGCTCGCAAAGGAAAGAAACGAGGATTGGGTGGATTCGTGAATGCAAGTGACGGCGATGATCGCCGCCGCTGAAGCCTGTCTTTGATTGTCTTCTTTGCGAGCTTTGCGCCTTTGCGTGAGGAAACTCTTAGCTTTCATAATGAATGACTACGGCGTTTCCACCGTTATCGTCACCGCTTACGATGATCGTTCAGGAGGACATCGCTTGCTGCCATTCAATCGCTGGGCGTTTAAGGAGTGGGCTGCCATCTGCGCGGCGCTCGCTGCTGGGCGGCAAAGCCTGATTCTGCGCAAGGGGGCATTCACGAAGGCCGCGACGGCTTCCGCGTCGATCGCGGCGAGTTCTGGCTGTTGCCGACGCACTTCCACCAGACGGACGACCAACTCGCGGCGACGGAACGGCTGCACGAACCGGAGCCGCCGCCGCAGTCAGGCACGATTGAGCTGCGTTGCTACGCGACGGTGGACGCCGTCTGCGAGATTCACGCCGCCGCGGTGCTGCCCCAACTTTCGGGACTGCACGGCTGGTCGGAGCCGACGGTGCTCGAGCGGTTCCACTACCGGCAGCCGGGCCTGTTCGCATTGCTGGTCCGCGTCTACCGTCAACCGGACCCGTGGACGGTGCCGGATTCCCCCCGCATCGCCGGCCGTCGCAGTTGGGTGGACCTCGAACGGGAACTGGCCACGGACCGGTTGCGGCCGGTGCTCGATGCCGCGGAGCACCAGGCGCGAATGGAGATCGTACGCGACCGCCTGGCGATGGGCCGCGGTCACTGACCCGTGTGGAAGCTTCTCAAGCTGGATGGTCAGGTTTTGGGTGCCATGCTTGTAGCTTTGGGCAAGCATGTGCTGATGATTTGTGTGACATCCAGAGCCCGAAGCCACAGGTCTTCGCGCGTGATCCCAGACTTTCTGCATCATTACACGAGTTGATCGAAAGAAGACATGCTTGCCCAAAGCTGCAAGCATGGCACCCTGGAACCTCCCGCGACGCTGAAACCGATCGAGCCAGACCCCCAATCGCGACTTGGATTTCCCGTGGACCGGCTGTCCCCGTGAGACTACCCGACGGTCGTCGGGGGAGTTATGCTCACGGCGGCTGTCCTGTCCTGTTCTCCAGTCCCTTCGATTCTGGCGTCCGATCGCGCGGCTGTCCGCGCGCGAATCGCTTCATCCGCTCTTTGCCTGTCCGGGAGATGAATCGCATGAATAACGATCCACCGAAACCTGCGGCCCCCACGAAGAAGCCCCGTTCGCCGGGCGAGAAACTTGTGGTCTGGGGGGGCATCGTCGTGCTGCTCCTGCTCGCGGCGGTCCAGGCGCACGCCCGGTTCGGCTACGAGATGTCGCTCAAGAAACTCCAGGCCCGAGTGGCTTCGGATGACAACGGCACCGTCGACGGAGCGCCGCTGTACCTCAGCGACGTGCCGACCTACCTCGTCGGCTGGCCCTCCCGCAAGGTTGAGGAGGAACGGCACTGGCATGCGGTGACGTATTCGTGGGTGGGACTCGGCAAGTCGTATTCGATCCGCATGCCGTACGACACCACCGAGGCCAAGCCGGTGATTCTCAGCTTGGAGACCAACGACGCGCCGCCAGAGCCGGAGCCGGAAGCGGTCGCGGCCACGGAAGATGCACACAGCGGCGCATCAATCCCGAGCATCACGCCGATGGGCGGATCGGGAGGACCAGGGGGCGGCGGCGGACCGCGGCCCGACATCATGGAGAGCGATAAGGACAGCGACGGCAAAGTGAGTCGGGAAGAAGCCGCCGATCGGCCCGACGATGTGTTCACACGGATGGATGCCAACAGCGACGGCTTCATCGACGCCGACGAAGCCGCCGCGGCGCGAGCGCGACGGGCTGCACGAGCGGCGGCGGGGGGTGGTCCCGGCGGCGCTCCAGGCGGACGCCCGCAGGCCGAGGGAGACGCGCCGGCCGAGACGCCCGCGGACGCCGAGGGGGCGGTGAAAGCCGTCGCCACCGAAGCCGCGGCTGCTCCGGCGGCGGAAGAGAAACCGGCCCCGTAACACGGATCGATGCTCATGCGACTGATCCGGCGTCGGTGGTTCCCACGGGGGCTGCCGACGCCGTTGTCGTTGGACGATCCTGCCACCACAAGATGCCGATGACGGGGAGCAGCGCGAGCGCGGTCCACTGATATCCGGTCAGCCCGCCCCACAGCCGCACCTCGGGCCGCACGAACTCCGTGGCGAAGCGGTACACGCAGTACGCGATGAGGTACAGCTTGAACCGCTGCCGCGGAAAACGGTTGCCGCGCTCCAGCACCCACAACACGGCCGCCGCGGAGAGATGGAACGCGACCTCGTACAACTGCGTGGGATGCCGGGGGACGCCGTCGCCGAAATCGACGCCCCACGGCCACGTCGTCGGCACGCCGTAACAGCATCCGCCGACGAAGCAGCCGAACCGGCCCAGCCCGATCGACACCGCCACCGGCACGGCGAACGAATCTCCCGTCTTCACCCGCACGTCCACCAATGCCTTCGCCAACTCCACGCCGACGTAGCCGCCGACCAGCCCGAACAGAATTGTCTTCCCGTCGGCGATCCACGCCTGCGTGCAAAGCGGCCCCAACGGATCGGCGAGCGCGAACGGCAGCTTCGCCCCCAACATCCCGCCGCAGAACGCCCCCAGCGCGACCCCCCAGCGCTGCCCGGCGGTCATCGGCAACCGCCGTTGTCGTTTGCGCGACAACGCCAGCCCGACGACGAGCGCGGTCAGCATGATCAGCGGATAGAGGACCGGCGGGGACATGATTTCCATCACGTCAGGACGACATCACAGCTACGGCGCAGAGCGTCATTAGCAGGATGCCCAGCGCGAAGAGAACACCCAGGGTCGCTGCCTGGGCTTTCCAGTAGATCCGCCAGAGATACGTCTTATTGAGATCGCCCCGTTTGGTTCCGAGATACCACCAGTAACCAACGACCAGCGCAGGCTCGCCCCAGACCATCGCATTCCACACGGCGGTCAAGATGCCGACAGTCCCCGTTTCCGGATGGCTGCGCACAACATCGACCGTGAGCACGAGATTGGGCGGCAAGGTGATCACGAGCGCGACCAGCGCGAGAACGACGGCGAACGCGATGTCCCGCGGCTGCGCGGGGCGGGGGGCGATCTCGCGCGGCTCGACAATGCCGGGCAGCGGTTCGCCGCACACCGTGCAGCTCGTCGCCCCAGCCAGAATGACTGCACCGCACATCGGGCACGACAGGACGTGCGGCGTCGGGAGATCCGCCATGTCAATTTCACTCGTGTTGTCTCATAGCAAGACCCGAATCCTACAGGACGCACCGCACGATTGCTTCCCCGTTGTCGAGGTCTACATCCCCGCCGCACAGATCGTCAACAACAGAATTCCCAATGCGGCGATGACGCCGTAGGTCGCGACCTGGGCCTTCCAGTAAATCCGCCACAGGTACGTCTTGTCGGGATCGCCCCGCTTCGTGCCGAGATACCACCAGCGGCCGACGACCACCACGGGCAGGCCCCAGACCAGCGGATTCCAGATCGCAGCCATGAAGCCGAGGATCGCAATGTACTGATCGCCGCGCCAGACGCCGCGGGTCAATTCGATGTTCAGCGGCAGCGTGATGCCGAGCGCGATCAGCGCGACGACGACCGCGAATACGATGTCCCCCGGCCGCGCGGGACGTGGGGCCGTCTCGCTCGCTGCGATGCCGCCCGGACGCTTCTCGCCGCACTCGGTGCAAGCCGTTGCCCCCGCGGCGATGGCCGCACCGCACATCGGACAGGGCACGACCGGCAGTTCGGGAAGGTCGGACATGGGTCGTTTCCAGCGTGATTTCAATCCAGGAGATCGAACGGCATGCACAGCACCCGCAGCAGAATCGCCAGCGCCAGCACGAGGGCCGTCCCGAGCATCACGATCACAATCTGCACGTGCCAGAACTTGCGCACCAGGTAACTGTGATTCTGCACGCCCCCCAGCACGGCGGACCGCCAGTTGAGCATGACGCGCAGCAGCGGCAACATCCAGACCCCGAAGTTCCACGCCGCCGTGTAGACCGCCGTCAGCGATGGCCCCGACGGCGACCACGTCCGCCACGCCGCCATCGTCAACGGCACGGTCATCGCCAATGCGACCACGAACGTGGCGGAGAACATGATGTAATCGAAGAGAGTCGCCGGGCGGAATTCCTCCGGGAGCAACGGCGGCCTGCGGTCGCGGAGTGGCGGCGGTTGGTCGCTCATGTCGCCGTCCTCATCGTCGCCTTTCGCTCCGCGAAAGGAACTGTCTTTCGCGGAGCGAAAGACGACTATCTGGCGAAATGCGACCTACATCCCGCCCTGCATCATCGCGATTCCCATCACCCCGAAGCACAGCACGCACAGCAGCACGACGAGCGCCACCCCCACGATCCACGGCAGCACGATCGCCGCGCCGAACGCCCTCAGCGACGTCATCGCCAGTTGCCCGTACGTCAGCGGGCGGCCCTGCATGCGGTACAGAATCGCCTTCCCCAGCACGTAGGCCAGCGGCAGGCCGAACAGCACGCCGAAGGCCAATCCGGCGTCTCGGTTGTCGCGGGCGATCAGCGTCACGGCGAGCACGAACGCCGTCAGCACCACCGCCCACGCGACCAGCCGCCACGCGAGCGGGCCTTCCGCCTTCAGCCACCGGCCACACTTCGGACAGCATGCCCAGTCGGCCTGCACATCGGCGCTGCACTGCGGGCACTGGAAGTTCTGGAGGGGTGTGGGGTCGGACATCGAGAGTTCTCGGAAGACCGCGAAACCGCAAGTGTTTTATGTCGCGTACTCGGCGGCCATGCGGGTGAGTTCGGGGAGCGGGACGATGCCCGTGCGGTACAGCGTGTTGTACGCGCAGAACGGAATGACGTGGCCGCTGGGGAGGACGTTGTGAACGCAGCACTTCATCACCCGGCGGACGTCGAAGTTGTACGCATCGAGGAACGACGTGATCGTGATGCGGAACACGTCCTCCGGATCGAGCTGCTCCGTCAGCGCCCGTTGGAAGAATTCTTCCGCCGCGGCGGCAACTCCTTGAGAGCCGGGGCGTGTCTCCCCGTTCTTCGTATTCTCAATCGAAGAGAAGATCGGGGCGACACGCCCCGCCTCCGACAGAGAAATCAGCGTCTCGCCGTTGCCGCAATCGCCCCCCGCACAGCAGCCCAGCCGGCCGAGATAGCGCTCGATCAGTTGCCGCGCCCGCGGCCGCGTGAACGTGATGCCGTTCGCCAGCAGGTCCAGATTGTCCTGCGCGTTGATGAACCGCAGCAGCGGCACCACCGCCCCGTGGCTGCGGTACACGTACGTCAGTTGATGGCAGTTGGGGTGCGCGCACGGCAGCGGCAGAAAATCGGCCTTCGCGAACAGACCGTCGGTCTGCTCGACGATGCCCTGGATGACGTCCGGGAACGTGATCCGCTGTTCGAGCTCTTCGGGGAGGACGTGCCGGCCGGAGTACGTCGCCGGCTGGAAACTGACGCCGGTGATCCACGGCCGGTCGAGGCCGAATTTCACGATGTCGCCGATTTCGTCGCCGTTCACGCCGGCCTGCAGCGTGGTCACCAGAATCGTGCGGATGCCCGCCTGACCGAGTTTCTCGACCGCGGTCTGCTTCAGTTTCGCCAGCGGTTCGCCGCGGAGCGCCTGATACGTGCTGTCCCGCAGTCCGTCGAATTGCAGGTAGACTTCGATCCGCTTGCGATGCCGCGCCAGCCGGTCGATGAATCCCGGATCGTGCGCGATCCGCACGCCGTTGGTGTTGAGCATCACGATGTCGATCGGCTGCGCGACGGCGTAATCCAGCACGCGGTCGAACTCGGGGTGGATCGTCGGCTCGCCCCCCGACAGTTGCAGCACCTCGGGCCGGCCTTCGACTTCGATCAACCGTTGAATGGCCTTCGTGATCTGCTCGAACGACTGATGCGCGCCCCCCGGCCCGCTGGACGAGTAACAGAGCGGGCACTTGAGGTTGCACGACTCCGTCAGCTCCACCAGCCCGATGCACGTGTGCTGCTCGTGCTCGGTGCAGAGGCCGCAATCGAGCGGACAGCCCTTGTCGGCATCGACCCCCACCTGCCGCGGCACTTTGCCGGGGACGCTGAATTCCATCCGGTCGTACTGGCTGGCGTCGCTGCAGACGAAGTCTTCCCTCACGCCGTGGGTGGGGCACGTCTTGCGGAAATAGACCCGATTGTCGCGGACGAGAATCTTCGCCGGCACCACCGCCATGCAGTCGGGACACAGCGACTGCGTGACCCCCAGAAACGTATGATTCCGCAGCGGCAACGGGGCGCTCATCGGGGGTCAACCATCCGGAGAAAGGATCGAGACGGATGGCCGGATGATAGCACAATTTTTGCTGGAGCCGCGCGGCTAATTCAATACTCGAAGAGTGTGTGAAGTAGGGTGGGCCGAGGCTTTGCGAGTCCCACCACGTCGGCGATTGATCGTGGTGGGACTCGAAGACTCGTCCCACCCTACGGTTCCGGCACCCTGTTTCATGTTCGCCGGCTACTCCCGCCAGCCGTGGGCGTCGCGGACCTTGATCATCGCGGCGAGGATGTTGTTCCACGTCTGCGGGTCCTGCATCACCTTGTTCGGGAACATGCAGCCGTCCCAGCAGACGTGACGGAAGCGGCGATGCGGCAGGCCGTCTTCGCGCAGCCAGTAACCGGCGCGGCGGACGATGTCGAGCTTGCCGTTCGGATCGTTCGCCAGGCAATGCCGGCCGGTCTTGTCGTGCGAGCCGGAGCCATGCACGGTGGCGTCGTTCTGGGCGACGTGGAAGTCGATGGTCCACGGTCGCAGCTCTTCCGTCAGCAGGTAGTACGCCTCGTCGAACGCGGCTTCGTCCTTCCAGTCGAAATTCGGCGGCAGCAACGCGTGCTCGGGGGCGTTGTAACCGAGGAGATACAGCAGCGTGTGGGCCATGTCCGCCTGGAAGCCGAGCGTCTCCGGCCGGCCGACGCGCTCCAGCAGATCGAGCATGACGACGTGCGAGTGCATGCCGCCCCAGCAGATCTCCCCTTCCGCGGCGAGCTGCTCGCCGAAGTCCTCGGCAATGTCACACGCGAGATCGAACGTGTCGGCGATGCGGCGCTGGCTGCCGATCGGGTCTTTCTGCCAGTCGCCGACGCCGCACGCGGAATCGATGCGGACGACGCCATACGGCCGGATGCCCAGTTCGCGGAGCGTCCGGGCGATCTTGCACCCCTTCTGCACCTGCGTGAGGAAGTTCTTGCGGCCTTCCCCCTCATCGAGCGCGGGCCCGCCGCCGGTGGGAGGCCAGACGGGGGCAACCACCGAGCCGATGTTGAGATTCCGCGACGACGCCTTGTCGGCGAGCCGCTTGAGGTCGTCCTCGGACGCATCGATGCTGATGTGCGGATCGAACAGGAACAGGTCGAACCCGTCGAACTTCACGCCGTCCACCTCCGCCGCCGCGGTCAGGTTCAGCATGGTGTCGAGGTCGATGAACGGCTCGGCGCCTTCGGACCCTTTGCCGACGACCCCCGGCCAGGCGGCGTTGTGAAGCTTGGGGTAGTTGTGGCGGTGCATGGTGGTGTAATCCTTGAATGTCGAATGAGGAAGGCGGAATGTCGAAAGAAGAGACTGACGACATACGCGTTGTCACTAGGAAGTATTCTTTCGATGTTTTCGATGGATGGCGGCGAAGATGTGGTTGAGTTCTTTGGATTCAGTCCACAATGTTCGCGCTGAGTCGCGGCATTCAGGGTCTGCGGCAACGATCATTCTGAGCCAGTGCATCGACTCACGCGATTCGCGCTGGCAAATGCTGATTCGGTGGAAAAACTCCTTGCGGGTGCCCGAATCATCCGCTTCGGCATAGTTTGCCCCGACACTTGTCCCAGAACGGACCAATTGCGAGATCAGTGGTCGTGTGATTTCGTTTCGGGCAAGAGTCTTGACGAAGCGAATCACATTCTCACCAAAGACAGCAGTTCGCTCAGCAAGATCATATCGACGATCAGTCTCCTGACTGTCTCCAGCGGGCATGCTTCCCCCTTTCGACATTCGGATTTCGTCATTCGACATTCAACGCTTGTACGCTCCGACCTCCGGCGCCGCCTTCTGCGCTTCCGGGCCGAAGTATCGCAGGCCCACCAGCGGCTCCGTGCCGGTGTTCTCGAAGACCACGCCTTCGGCGGCGGCCTTCGCGGTGACGAACACCTCGTCCATTGTCATCTGGCCGAAGCGGATCATCGCCGGAGTTTGCAGCTTGAGGCCGTTGACGCGGCCCTCGCCCTGCACCGTGATCCAGCCGTACGCGCCGCCGTCCTTGATCGTGACTTTCGCGCCGGGGTTCACCGTCAGTTCCTTGGCGGTGAAGAGCTGCTCCTGCTTGATGCGGCCGTAGACGATCCAGCGGTCGACGTAGTCGTCCTTGTCGCTCCCCGAGCAGACGATTGGTTCGAGGTAGTGGCTGTCCTTGAAGCTCGGGTTGACGTTCCCTTCCCAGTCGAGGGCCTCGACGAGGTACTGGTTGTCGCCATGTTTCTCCTGGGGGAAGTCCTTCGTCAGCAGCGACCGCGGCACGGCCCGGCCTTCGACCATCGACTGGTACATGCCGAAGACGTCGCTGCCCCATTGCGGCTCGTAGGTGAGCAGCGAGCCGGGCGCGTGCAGGACGCACGGCGGGATCAGCCAGCCGGTGCCGACCTTCAGGCGATACGCCTTGGACAGGTCGAGGATGCCGTTGTCGCCGTCGTTCCAGCGATCGAGGCACGCGACCACGTCTTCCTTCTTCGTCCCCGGTTCCAGGCCCATGAAGGTGTAGGGGAAATTGTTGCCGACGTTGTTGAGCTGCGGCGGGAAGTAGTAAGACTCCGGCTTCCCTTCCTGTCCGACGAGCTTGGCCTGCTCGGCGTTCTGATGCATGTGATGC
Organism: Planctomycetaceae bacterium; assembly: GCA_034439795.1. GTDB lineage: Bacteria > Planctomycetota > Planctomycetia > Planctomycetales > Planctomycetaceae > DSVQ01. Next base: position 24,024 of record JAWXBB010000602.1, read on the forward strand.
GGAATCGGGCCCATGTTGTCGAAGAACTTCGAGTACACCGGCCACTTCTTGTACTTGCCCCAGATGTATTCGCCGACGATCTCGGCCCCCAGGTCCGCGACCACGTCGCGCAGCAGGAACTTCTCCTTCCCGGCGACGCAGTAGCTCAACCCCTCATCGTGGCTGCGGCCTTCGTTCGCGGCTTCGGTGGTCGAGGCGAACCAGCGCTCGTCGATGCCGCCGCGGTGCGTGCCGAGGGCGTAATAGTCGTGCGGATGCAGCTTCAACCGGCGGCCGGGTTGCAGGAACGAGCGGGGCACCCACGTCGGGGCCAGGCGAAGCACCCCTTTGCCCTCGGACAACGCGGCGGACGCCAACGACTGCACACTGGCCATGACTCTGCTTCCCGGATGATTTGGCTCGGAGATTGGGAACTACGGCGGCCAACCGCCGCCACGCTGGAGATCGCCATTGTGCCGTGTCGGCAGACGGTTTGCCAATCCGCGCATTGCAGGGAACGTCGTAAGCCCTCACGGCGGCGACTTTGCATTCGGTCGTGTCCCGCAATGATGCCGGAGTGGCGGGGCCAAACTTCGTGGCCCTGCTTTCACGAAGCAACGCCGAAGCGGCTCAGGCCTCGCCACCCGGAAATCGGTAGGCCCGAGCAGAAAGAGGACCTGTTAC
>JAWXBB010000603.1:0-4911 GCA_034439795.1 Planctomycetaceae bacterium
CGAAGAACCCGGTCATCCAGGTTCAGGACTTGCCCGAAGCGGTGCGAAACGAACAACCGGCCGCCGAGCTGGTGAACGGCCGCCTCAGCGGACCGGGCAACAATCTGAAGGCCGCGCTCGCGTCGCCGGAGAAGCAACTGATTCTCGACGCTCTCGAATCGCACGGCTGGAACCGGCAGGACACCGCCGCCGCGTTGGGCATCAACCGGACGACGCTCTACAAGAAGATGAAGAAGTACGGGATCTCGTTCGAGAGCCAGTTGATGGCCACCGTGTGACGCAACCGTGCCGGCCAAGGGACATGTAACGCCCCGGGAGACCACGTTTCCCGGGGCGTTGCGTCTTTGATGGCCACCGCATTCACAACGGCGGGGCCGCGTCGTCCACAAACGGCTCCATGTGAATCAGCACGTCCCACACGCGCGGGACGGCGGATTTGATCGCCGCTTTCACCGCGCCGCCCAGGGCGTGGGCGTCCTGCAACGGCATCTCCGGTGCGGCCTGCACGTGCAGATCGACGTACAACCGTTCGGCCGCGCGACGCACGCGGAGTTTTTCCAACGCTCGCACGCCGGGGACGGAGTTCGCGGCACTCAGGATGGATGCCAGCACTTCAGGTTCCGGCTGCCGATCCATGAGGGCCTGCGTGGCCTGCTTCAGAAAGCGGACGCCGTTGAAGCCGATGATGCCGGCTGCAAACAACGCAGCCCAGTCGTCGGCCGATTCCCAACCGGGGCCGCCCCACAGGGCAATGACGATCCCGAAAAACGCCGCGGCCGACGTCAAGGCGTCGCTGCGGTGATGCCAGGCGTCCGCGGCGAGCAGCGAACTCTCCGTCTCGGACGACACCTTCAGCACCGTCCGGAACAGCGACTCCTTCACGGCCACCACTCCCACCAGCACGACGAGCGTCCACACGGCCGGGGCATGGTGCGGCGTCACGATTTCATGGATCGCCGCGGTCGCAATTCCCATCGCCGCTCCGAGCAGCAGCAAGGCCACAACCGCCACGGTCAATGGTTCTGCCTTGCCGTAGCCGTAGGGATAATCCGAATCCGCTGGTCGCTGACTGATCCGCAGCCCAGCCCACACGACGACCGAGGCGAACACGTCGGTTGACGACTCGACGGCGTCGGCGATCAACGCGTACGAATGCCCCAGAATCCCCGCGACCAGCTTCACGGCCACCATCAATAGATTAACGCCCAGCCCCATGAGCGCCGTAGTGAGCTTCGTGCCGGCCTCCGGCGTGGCGTGATGTGAAGTAGTCATGCGTGGTCAATCATCGTGTTGAAAAGTGTCCCGGACGCTCCAAGCGTCCGGGACACTGGCTCCGACGCAGCCGGATTTGTAGGGTGCAGTCGAGGCTTTGCGAGGCTCACCCCGTGGAGCGTTCGGGGTGAGCCTCGCAAAGCCTCGACTGCACCCTACCGAAGCGAGGGCCAATCCGTCCGCGTTCCCTGCCGGGACGACAGTGAGATGATATGATGCCGGGCCGGGCGCGTCAGGTGCATGGCGGCCGAAGAAACTCCTTATGAAGACGCATCCGGGTTATGGACGTTCCCTATACCGCATTGGCCCGCCGCTTTCGCCCGCAGACGTTTACCGAGGTCGTCGGGCAGGAACGGATCGCCACCACGCTGCGGAATGCCATCGTCGACGGTCGCGTGGCCCACGCGTACCTGTTCACCGGCGCCCGCGGCGTCGGCAAGACCTCGATGGCCCGCATCTTCGCGAAGGCGCTCAACTGTCCGAACGCCGTGGACGCCGTCCCCTGCAACGACTGCGAGATCTGCAAGAGCATCGCCGCCGGGCAGGACGTCGACGTCTCCGAGATCGACGGCGCGTCGAACCGCGGCATCGACGACATCCGGCTGCTTCGCTCGAACGTGAATGTCCGGTCGATGCGGTCGAAATACAAGGTGTACATCGTCGACGAAGTCCACATGCTCACCAAGGAAGCGTTCAACGCGCTGCTGAAAACCCTGGAGGAGCCGCCGCCGGGTGTGAAATTCGTGTTCTGCACGACGGAACCGAACAAGGTGCCGGACACGATTCTGTCGCGCTGCCAGCGATTCGACTTCGGCACGATCGCCACCGACGAGATCATGACGCGGCTGCAGCAACTGGCCGATGCGGAAGGCTTTCAGGTCGAACCGGCGGCGTTGGAACTGGTCGCGCGACGAGCCGCCGGGTCGATGCGCGACAGCCAGTCGCTGTTCGATCAACTGCTGGCATTCGGCTCGCGGAAGATCGTCGCCGCGGACGTCCACCGACTGCTCGGCACCGCTCCCGATGACCGCCTGGTGGACCTGGCCCAGGCGCTGCTCGATCGTCGAAGCGACGCGGCCCTCGTGCAGATGCAGACCGCGTTGACCAGCGGCGTGCAGTTGGAGCCGTTCGTCGATCAGTTGCTGTCGTACTTCCGCGATTTGATGGTTCTCGCCGCCGGGGCGACGGAGGTCACGCTGCTCAGCGTCAGCCGCGACCAGCAACCGCGGCTCACCGAGCAGGCCGAAGCGTGGGGGGTGCAGACGGTGATCGCCGCATTGGAGATTCTGTCGGAGACCAAGCAGCGGATGCAGCGTTCGACGTTCGGCCGGGCGCTGACCGATCTGGCACTCGTGCGGATTTCTCTGCTGCGCGATCTCGACCAACTCGACGATTTGATCGCGTCGCTCAAGAGTGGAGCGGCTCCCGTCACAGTGGCACGCCCGGCGGCGGCTCGTGGGGAATCACGGCCGTCGACACCACAGCTTCCCGCCGCTCAAAAAAAAACTCTAGCGGACGGTGAAAGCGAGTCGGAGCAGGTCGCAAACGCTCCGGAAGAGAGCTCGCCAGTCATCGAATGGGGGCCCGATTGCGGGCCAACCTTGCTGGCGGCTTTGCAGGGCCGGTTTGTCGACATTACCGGCACTTATCTGCGTCAAGCCCATGCTTCAGCAATTTCTGGGCCAAATCAACTGGAAATCCTGTTCCCGACTCGCTATGATATGGGCCGTCGGGCCTGCGAGCGGCCCGAAGTCCTTGCCAAATTGGAGTCTGCGCTACAGGAACTGACGGGGAAAACAGTCCGGCTAAGGTTCCGGGCGATCCAGACGGACGCGGAACTGGAGCCCAACCGACCAGCCGCCGCTCCCGCGGCGACCAACCGGCGAAAGACGGTGGAAGACCCGACGGACCCCCTCGTGGCGGAAGTCGGCCGGGTCTTCGGGGTCGAAACCTGGTCGGTGCAGGAAATGGTGAAAACGTGGTCCGCCGATGGCGGCGATTCGGAATCGTAATCGACGATGTTCAAAGAGATGGCCCAATTCGGAAACATGCTCAATCAGGCCCGGCAACTGTCGGGCAAGATTGGCGACATGCAGCAGCGGCTCGCCGACCTGCGGATTCCCGGCCGGTCGTTGGACGGGCGGGTCTTGGTGGAACTGACCGGCCAAGGGCAGATGGTGCGGTGCGAGATTGCCCCGGACCTGCTCAGTCCGTCAGCAGCCCCGGCCCTGGAACGGGACGTGATCGAAGCCACGAACGCCGCTCACGCGCAAGTCCGCGAAGCCGCCTTGAAAGTGATGGGCGACGCCGCGGGCGGGTTGGATCTGTCGAGCCTGAAGGGCATGTTGCCCGGTTTCGGAGCCGGCTGAGACCGGCCGCAGGAGTCACGGAAGAAGGACGTTTCGGCGATGCCTCGGTCAGCGATGGAAACCCGACATCCCTACGGCCCGACCGTCGGCCGACTGGTGGACCAACTGGCCGGACTGCCGGGCATCGGCCGCAAATCCGCCGAACGGCTGGCGCAACACCTCTTGGGTTGCGACCGGGCGGAAGCGATGGCGCTCGCCGAGGCCATTCGCGATGTCCGGCAGGCCGTGCATCCGTGCCCGGTCTGCTTCAATCTGACCGAAGACGAGCAATGCGAAATCTGCCGCGATTCGCGCCGCGACCCGCAGGTGGTCTGCGTTGTGGAGCAGCCCAAAGATCTGCTGGTCATCGAAGCGACCGGCGTGTTTTCCGGCCGGTACCACGTCTTGGGTGGGAAGATTTCCCCGCTCAGCGGTGTCGGGCCGGATGACCTGACCATTGACGCGCTCGTTCGCCGGGTCCGCCGCGACGGTGTGCGCGAAATTGTGATGGGCACGAATCCGACGCTGGAAGGGGATGGGACGGCGCTCTACATCTCCAACCTCCTGGCCGACGACGGCGTGCAAATCACGCGCCTCGCCCGCGGGATCGCCTCCGGCAGTGTGCTAGAGTTCGCCAACCGGGAGATGCTCGCCGACGCCATGCGCGGCCGGCAGTCGTTTTAACCCATCCCACCACCCCGACCGACCCCACGACCGCTGCGACCGTTAGCCGACTGGAACTTGAGCAGGCATGCAACTGAACCTGTCACAACAGATGCGGATGAGCCAGCAGATGCGGCTGGCTCCCCGCATGATCCAGTCGATGGAGATTTTGCAGCTTCCCGTGATGGCGCTGGAGGAGAAGGTCGAGCAGGAACTCCAGGAAAACCCGCTGCTGGAGCGGATCGAAGGCGACCCCGACGCGCCGCACTCGGAAGAGCAGCGCGAGGACGTCCGCAGCGAAGCCAACGACCAGCAGATCGCCGAAAAAGAGCTCATCGTCGATGGCGACAGCAACAACGAGGCGGACTTCGAGCGGCTGCTCGAAATGGCGTCCGAATGGCCCGACGACAATTACACCTCGGGCAGCAAGCCGTCGGCGAACCGCATCTCCGACGACGGCGACCGCCAGCACGATGCGATCTCCAACGTCGCGCAGAAATCGCAATCGCTGAACGAGTACCTCGTCGAGCAGTACGGCTACTTCGACATCCCCCGCGAAGTCCGCGAGTTCGGCGAGTTCCTGATTCAGAGCCTCGACCATCACGGCCGGCTGCCGACCGGGCTGTCC
>JAWXBB010000604.1:0-36479 GCA_034439795.1 Planctomycetaceae bacterium
TCGGGCGATCCAGGCAACCGACCAGATTCATCAGCGTCGATTTGCCCGAGCCGGACGGGCCGACGAGCGAGAGCGTTTCGCCCTTCTCAATCTGAACGGACACGCTCCGCAAGGCGTGGACCTCCACGTCTCCGAGCCGATAGAGTTTTCCGACGGCGTCCAGATCGATCAGCGGCATGGATTCACGACCTCCGGTCAGCCAGGGTGTCGCGCACGGAACGAGTGACCGCCGCTGCGACCGGATCAGGCGACTTTCGACTTGACGAACTCCAGCATTTCACCGTACGTGCGCACGTTCTGCGCTTCCTCGTCCGCGATGTCAATGTCGAACTCGCTTTCCAGCGACGCCACGATCTCGACCATGTCAATCGATGTGGCCCCCAGGTCGCTGCGCAGCTTGGTGTCGGGCTGGAGGACGCTTTCGGCGACATCCACGTTGTTCAGAATGATCTTCTTGACTCGCGACTCGATTTCCATCAGCCTGCCCTTCTCCACGGCAACTCCGGCAGAACGGGTGGGCTGTTGCCGATCACGCCCACATCACAACGACGACTCCGCGCGCGGGACGAACCGCCGGGACGCCCAAAACGCAGACAAACGCCCCTTCGATTGGAAGCGAACCGCGGGCTGGAATCAAGCCGCGCCTTGGGGAATCTTTGGAAATCGGACACCTCCGCCTGGATTGAGCCGCATGCTCCCTCCAGCGTGCAAAACCGTACCGGACCCCGGCCTACTCGTAGCGCAGCGCCTCAATCGGGTTGAGCTGGCTGGCCCTCCGGGCGGGGTAGTAACCGAAGAACACGCCGATCATGGCCGAGAAAACCAGCGCGACAAAGGCGGCTTCCATCGAGATGATGAAAGGCCAGGAGGCGTTCGGCGTCAGCCAGTTGACCAGCACGGTCAGCCCGGCGGACGTCCCCATTCCCAAGCCGATTCCAATGATGCCTCCCAGGCAGGAGAGCACGACGGCCTCGATCAGAAACTGACGAAGAATATCGGACGACCGCGCACCGATCGCCATCCGAATCCCGATTTCCCGCGTCCGCTCGGCGACGGACACGAGCATGATGTTCATGATGCCCACGCCGCCGACGACGAGCGAAATGGCGGCGATCGCGGTGAGCATCAGCGTGATTGCGCCCATGATCACCTGCAGCATCAACGCGATTTCGGTCGTGCTCTGGATGCGGAAGTCGGCGTCCCGGCCCGCGCCGATTCCGTGCCGGTCCCGCAGGAGCATTTCCACCTCCCGCGCTGCAACGGTCGCCAGCGATGGGCTGGCCGTGGAAACGAGGATCGCGTCGACCCCCGAGCCGCTGGCCGAGCGCAGACGTTTCGCCGCCGTCGAGAAGGGAATCAGCACGATGTCGTCGTGGTCCTGGCCGAACATGCTGACGCCCTTGGCTTCGAGCACGCCCACCACCAGGAAGGGCGTGTTCTTGATCCGGATCGTCTGGCCGAGCGGGTCTTCCGACTGAAAGAGTTCGCGGACGACGGTCTGGCCGAGCACGCACACCTTCGCCCCCGCGGCGATATCTCGTTCCGACAGAAAGGTGCCGACGGCGAGGCTCCAACTGCGGACGACCTGGTAATCCTCTCCCACGCCGAAAATCGACTGGGGATTCCAGTTGGCGCTGCGGAACACGACCTGCCCGTTGACGGCCACCAGCGGCGAGGCGGCGTTCACCGAGGCGCAGTCCTCCTGAATGGCGACCAGATCGCCCACGCTCAGCGAACCGATGTCGACCGTGCGAATGCCCCCTTTTTGCACGGTTCCCGGCAGGACCGCCAGCATGTTCGTGCCCAGCGATTCCAACTGGCCCTGGACGAGTTGACTGGCGCTCTGTCCGAGCGACACCATCGCCGTCACGGCCGCAATGCCGATCACGATCCCGAAAATGGTCAGGCCGGCACGCAGTCGGTTCTTCGCCAGCGCCCGGAGCGCGATTCTCGTGGAGAGCCAAAAACCCATACGATTTCACGATTCTAACAGTGCGGGAAACAATTGAAGTGTAGGCGCTTGGTCGTGACGCACAAACCCTCGCGCCGACACGGGCCGCTTCGATCACTCACTGGAAATCCCCATGACGACGCGATCGCCTTCCTTGAGCGGCCCTTCCAGGATGGCGGTGTACTGGTCGTTATTTTCCCCGATCGAAACTTCGATGAATCGCAGAAATGACCCCTCGATCACCCACAACATGCGCTTATACACTGCCTTGCTCTTGTCGCCGCTCGCCGATCCCGCCCCGGGGCGTTTGGCCCGGTTCTTCAAGTCGGTCATCGCCCGGTAGGCATTCCGCTGATCCGGAACGACGTTTTTCGGATCGGGCAGCACGCGCAGCGCGGCGTTCGGCACCAGCAGCGCATTCTGGATCTCGGAAACCTCAAAATCGACGCTCGCGGTCATGCCGGGCAACAGCCGCGAATCGGGATTGGAAACGGCGACGACGACCGGATAGGTGACCACGGCCTGTCGGGCGTCCGCACTGCCCCGAATCTGCTTGACCTTGCCGGTGAACGTCTCGTCCGGGTAGGCATCGACGGTGAAGCGAACGGGGCGTTCCTGCTTGCTGGCCGCGACGATGGTCCCGATGTCCGCTTCGTCGACCGACACGATGATCCGCATCTCGCGATCCATGTCCTGGGCGATCCGAAACAGTTCGGGAATCTGAAACTGCGATGCCAGCGTTTGCCCCGGCTCGATTTTCTTGTCGATCACGATCCCCGAAACGGGAGCCCGAATCTCGGTGTACTCCAGATTCGCCTTGGAAGTCTGCATCGTGGCTTCAGCCTGTTTCACAGCGGCCAGGGCCACTTCCCGCTGGGCCTCAACGGACATTCGGTTGAAGCGTTTCGCGTCGAGCTCCGCCGCGGAAACGAACGCGGTGTTCTCCTTCTGAACCGCCAAACTCCGGGCTTCCTCGGCTTTGGCCTGTTCCAGAAGGACTTCCGCGCGCTTCAAGTCCGCCTGAGCCGTCGCCAGGATCGCGTGATCCCGTGCGGAAGCCGCGGCGTACGTTCGGGAGTCGATCCGCGCCATCAGCTGATCTTTTTCGACCTTCTCGTTGAAGTCGACCAAGACCTCTTTCACCGGACCAGACACAAACGAACCGACGCTGATCGTCACGACCGGCTTCACTTCGCCGCTCGAGCGGATCACCGTGGTCAGCGAGCCGCGCGTCAACTCGACTTCGCGGAAGTTCAGATCGGATTTCAGCAGCACGAAATCCTTGCCGTAAACGTACGCGGCCCAGCCAATCGCACTCAGCACGCTCAGCATCAAGAAGGTCTTGATCACGGTCCACATACTAGAAGTGCCTTTGACGTCGATGAGCCGGACTATGGGGACGTTTGATCCGGGGAATGACGGTGCGGTCGTGAACTCGACGCGGACACCGGTGGCTGACGCAACCAGCCAGGAGGGCGAATTGTGGCCTCTCTTCCCCTCACCATAGCAGACACGCTTTTCTGCACTCGTGCAATACTCCTGATCGAGATTTGCCGCGAATCGGTCGCTTGCCCCGGAGCATCTGGCAGACCCGGAAAACTTTGCCTCGTCGCGGGGCGACACCTTCGGTGGGAAAGCCGTGATCATCGGCGTCTCAGGGAATCCGAACAGGACACCGCGATGGCCTTGTCACGCTAGTCCATTGAACCAGGGGAGCCGAGAGTAGCCTCCCAAGTGTTGTTCCCGTCGCCGGACGCCGGGACAAATTCGTGAGTCGAGTCAGGCAAGGTCCAGACCTAGAAAGCCATTTTTAACATTTGGGGGGAATAGCTAAGTGAGCCGCTCTGCGCTGGAGTGGTGTATCCACGCACTCCGTGCGGCGGTCCGCAGGCTGACTGGTGGCAGAACGAACGAAACCGCAAAGCGGCCAACATCGATTGGCAACACGCAGCCGACGACGCCTGGATCAGAAGTCCAGCGGATGGCCCCGCGATAGGCGTGTCAATATCCAGACGGTCCTTGCACGATTGACGATCCGGACCCTGCCACCCCTCTCAACAGTCTGTTAAACTATAACGGTCGAACCACTGGCTCCTGTGGGCCGGTTGCGCAGTGTGAGTGATGACGTATCAGAGGTCGAGTTGATGAGAGCAGCGCCATTCCTGAAAGCTGGTGGATTCGGAAGCATTGCCATCTTGTTGGCAGTGCTCGGCGGCCTGTACGGTGGCAGACGAGACACAGAAAAACAACGGATTGCCCCAGTTGCGGCTGCGCCGATGCAAGACGCACAGACGGAAGAGGGGACAGGTCCGCCAGTCAACTTGTCCGCCACCGAATCTGCAGCGCCGGAACGTGGACATTCGCCATCGGCGGAATCGAACATCGATCCGGCTTCTGGCCAGGCTCTGGCACTCGCAGCGATCCTGTTCCAAGGGAATTGCGCTCGTCAATTGAGTCGCCCCGCCGTGCAGGACCGACTCGGTCTCTCCGACAAACAGCGGGACCAGCTGGCTGGGCTGGATGATCGCGTTAAGGAGGCTCAGGGCGACCTCCGGCGACGGCCGATCTCGGAAATGCCCCTCGTGCTTCGCAATTACGAGCAGGCCGCACGCGACATCGGAGCCACAATCGACAAGACATTGACCGAGCTGCAACTCAAACAACTGTACCGAGCGGCGCTGAATGACGTTCATGGCCCGGTGGCGCTGTTGGCACCCTGCGTGATCCAGGAACTCAAGCTTGACGCTGGGCAGATTGCGACCATCGCGGCCTTGGTCTGGGACGACTTCGAGCGTGCGAAAGCCGCGAGTCTCTGGGAACTCCCAGGACTACGGCAGCGGACTCGAGATTCGCGTCGTCGAGCTGAGGAACAACTGAATGAAGCTCAGCGACTCATGCTTCCAAAGCTGGTTCAGTCGGATCCGAATTGAAGCACTGTAGTGCGCCTTCGACGGTCGGATAACGTGGAATGCTGGTTGATTTCACGATTTTTTGACTTCGCGAGGATTCGCCTGTTTTCTCGGTGTCTGTGCCGGCTAGAATGCGGGTCAGCCCACGGGGCTGCGCTCGAAGCACCGCTTGGGTATCGGCACACCACATGGTGCGCCACCACGACCGTGACCGCAGGTCCGTCGTGCCCGCGATGCCTCAATTGGTGTCAGTAGAACTACCAATATCGCCCTTGCGCCGTGCAATGCCGCGTGTCATAGGCTGCTTGGGACGGGGAACGGGATCAAGTCCTACCCTCAGGCGAGTAAAGTGAGTCGTTTCCTGTTCGTTTTCGAGGAGTTCGCCAGAAGGAAGTTGCTCGCGCATAGGCGAGTCGATAGGCTGAGACGGTTAGGTGGCGATGTTCTCGGTGAAACGAACGCGACGTGCCCCGAGGAGTTTCATGGACGACAGTCTGTTGGATCGGAGGGCGTCACAATCATCATTCTTGGCAAAGCTTGGCTGCCTGTGCTGCGGCAAGCTGGAAACCGCCCCGCAGATTGATCCCTTTGTGGCTGCGCCGCCGACGATGTGATTCGTGATGCCGAGCATTCCGTCTGGCGGGGAGCAGCGGAACCTCACGGCAGATTCAGGAACGGTTGAAGTTCAATGACGGCACCCCAGATAGTGTACATAAATATCGCACAGCACAGGAATGCGACGCCCGAGTGGAGAATCTCTGCATTATTATACGTACTGGTCAGTCGGCTTGAGGGTCGCCGCGACGTGCATGGCTTCGATGTTTCTTCCAAGCGCCTTACAACCCAGTAGTTAGCGTTACTTCTAAGAATCCGCCCGAGAAGGTCTTCCCCCGCTGGACGAACGGCATTCCGTTTGCTTAGTAGCTTGGCCCTGCCTGTCACCTACCTCCATTAAAGTCGTCGAGTCCACCATGCGGTTCAAACTCTGGATGCGGAACGTGGGGCTGCTCTTAGGACGCTCCTTGTTTCCACTTGTGACGTGCGTTATTCTCGGCGGAGTGGTGTTGTGGGGCCCTTGGGTCACCTTCGTCCTCGCCGTGGCCTGCTTCGCCTTTGTGAGCGCCTATGCCTAGTGTCACTGGTACAGATTCAGTGTGTCATTGGATCGACTAACTAGTCAGATTTCAGGCGGATTCCGGTGACCCTGGCATCGCGGACAGCGGCCGTTTGTGCGACTGGAGAATTGTTGCATCGATTCGAACGCTGAGTGAAGATGCGCTGCACCACGCGCGTCGAGCAAGAATTGGAGCCTCTTGCCATCTTGTTTGGGACTCGTGTCTCCAGTCTTAGTTTTCATCGCACATGATAGGCGCCTGCATGCACGCCTTCTTAGGCGTCCATGCTCAAGAGTGGGAAAATGGGATGCTCGGATCAGCCGCTTACCGTGAGATCAAGAATTCCGTCGACGAGCGTGTCGTCTCGCTTCGCAATCGGCGGCCAGGCGGGATCCTGTCGCATCCGGCGGATATTCATTGCGTCGTTTACCAACTGCTGAACGCCGCAGCCTACGGGATCTGCTTCTACGTTTACCTGCACCCCGAGATTGGGCACATCCGGACGCCGCTCGAAATGGGGGCGTTCGTCGTGGGGGCCGCGCTCCTGCTCGGTTGGATTTCCGGGGTGAATGTGGGGGTCAACTTCCATAACCACGTCCATCTCCGGATTTTCAAAGCCTCCTGGCTGAACACGTGGTTCGGGCGTCTGTGGGCGATCACCGGCGGTTGGCCTTCGTATTGGTGGAAGTACGGACATGTTACGGTGCATCACGCTGATACGCTGGGCCCGGACGATTGGACGGTTCCCAAGTTCGACGCGCAGGGGAAATTCGAAGGCTATTGGAAGTACTGCCTGCTTCACTGGCCGTGGCGCTATGGCTACGAGTTCTGGCAGGAGTTCTTCATCCGGCCGCGGGGTCGGCGGTTCCGCCGGGAAGCCCTCTGGGAGTTCCTCATCTTCGGCGCTCTGTACTCCATCCCCTTCATCATCGATCCGATGATGGGCTTGCTGCTGTGGGTGCTGCCGCACTTTGTAGCCAACGTCCTGATCATGGCGTCCGGGATGTACGTGCAGCATGTGGATTGCGATCGAGCGTCGGACGCGCATCCATTCCGGCATTCGAACACGTTCTTCTCGCCCTTTTTCAACCTGACGATGTTCAACATCGGTTATCACAACGTCCACCACTCCTTCGCACACGTTCACTGGAGCGACCTCCCGGAATTCCAGCCGTTATTGCAACAGAGCTTTGACCGCGACAACGCCTGCGCCATCTCGATCGGGTATTTCCGGGCCAGTGTGGAGTGCGCTCACGGTCAGACTTGGGATCGGGTCAAGAGCCGATTTCCCGTGCTGGAACTGGTTGGCGTGGACGCCGGAGAAGGGGACAACATTCTGGACGGATTCGACGACCGCAGTTCCGGCGGGAATGTCCAGCCCGAGACGCCGGAAGCCGCCTCCGATTCCTCGACTTCGGAGCCGCGAGTGGCTTCCTGTTGATGTTCATCGCGGTCCTGTCCAAAGACCGGACCTTGCTGTTTTTGCCGTTGCTTCCGATGGTTGGTTGAGTATTCTGGAGAACTTAAGGCGATTCCCTTGCGGGCCTTGCAGCCCGTTGGCGATTAACTCCCAGTGCGGCCTTGGAATTCGACAAATTAGCAGTTCGCCGCATCTCTGTTGTTGCAGAAAAATCATGAATAATGGTAACGGACGTTCATCGGATTGTGGCCATTTGTTACACAAGGCCTATTCGTCGTTGAACGATGTGTTGGCCGACCGCGCTACGCGCTGCGGCAGTCGACGTGCCTTTTCGTATTCCCGGTGCCTGGATGACGGTTGCACCTCGATCTCGTATGGCGACCTTTACCGCCGGGCCCAGTCGGTGGCGGCGATGCTGCTGGACCGGGGTCTGACCGGCGAGCGCGTCGTGCTTCTGTTCGACACGGGCTTCAAGTTCATCGAAGCGCTGTTTGGGTGCTGGCTGGCAGGCGCGGTTGCCGTTCCAGTGCCGGTGCCGCAACGGAACAAACGCAACGCGCGGCTCGAAAGCATTCTGGGGGACTGCGGTTCCACGACGATTCTCTGCACGTCCTCGACCAGGGATCATCTGCACGTCCTGGCAAACCATGCGAACGTGAACGCCATCGCGATCGACGATTTGCCGGCCCCTCGAGCGTTCCTCCCCGGAGCGTTTCGCGCCGAACCGTCCACATTGGCGCTGCTGCAGTACACCTCCGGTTCGACCGGTACGCCCAAGGGCGTGCGGGTGACGCATGGCAACATTCTGGCCAACGTGGCGACGATGGCCGATCGTCTCGGATGCACGGCCGACGACACGGGCTTGAGCTGGCTGCCGCACTTTCACGACATGGGCCTCATCGGCGGGATCCTGCTTCCGCTCTACTCGGGATTCGAGACGTTCCTGTTTCCGCCGGTGTGGTTCATCGAGCAGCCGATGGCGTGGTTGCACGCGATCTCGCACCTGGGCGTCACGATCACGGGCAGCCCCAATTTCGCCTACGATTTCTGCTCGCGCCGCGCGACGCCGCAGGGAATTGCCGGCCTCGACCTCAGCTCGTGGCGAGTGGCGTTCTGCGGATCGGAGCATATCTGCGTCGAGACGCTCAAGCAGTTCGCGAACAAATTTGCGCCGGCCGGCCTGCAGCGCGAGGCGCTCCTGCCGTGCTATGGCCTCGCCGAGGCGACGCTGTTCGTCAGCAGTCGCCCCCGCGGCGAACTGTACGGAGTGACCCACGTCGATCGTCACGAGTCGAGTCACGGACGCATTGTTCTCCGCGAGCCGGGGACCGCCGAGAGCCTCTCGGTGGCCGACGTCAAGGCGATCGTCTCGTGCGGGCCGCCGGCGGGCGGTCACGACGTGGCCATTTGCCTGCCCGGCGAAGACCGGCTCGTTCCCGACTGCCCCGAGGGGGAGGTCTGCGTCTGGGGCCCCAGCGTGACCTCGGGATACTGGAGCTCCGAGCATCGGTTTGCCGCGATTCCGGGTTCCGATGACGACGGTGCGACGACGCGAAACTATCTCCGCACCGGCGATCTCGGCTTCCTGCACGACGGCGACTTGTACATCACGGGGCGGCTCAAGGATCTGATCATCGTCCGGGGCGTCAACATCTGCCCGCACGACGTCGAGGAGTCGGTGGCCCGGGCGCACAACGCCATCCGCAGCGCGGGAATCGTCGCCTTCTCCGTGGGCGAGAACGGCCACGAGCAAGCGGCTGTGGCCTTTGAGCTCGAACGCAGCTCCGTGCTCAAGATCGACCTCGAGTCCGTATTCGCGACCGTGCGCGAGACGGTCGCCGACGAATTGGGGGTGTTGCTCGACACGATGATCGCGCTGAAACCGGGCCGGCTTCCGCGCACGTCCAGCGGCAAGCTGCAGCGTGGCCTTTGCCGAAAACTCCAGGCCGAAGGCGGTCTCGAAGGCGTCCTCGGTCAGTCGCGACGCGAAGTCGCGCGTCAGGTGCAACCGGTCCATAACGGTGCGGGGCGTCTTGCGTCTCTGTCGCCAATCGTCGCCGGGGGGGATGATCCGTCTTCCACGACGCCGGTGAATGGAGCCGGCAAACACGTGAACGGAAACGGCAAGCATTGCGTCGCTGCGCCGCGGCCCTTCCAATCGGATCACGACCAGACTGTTATGCCGCAACCCTCGGTGGCCGCCGATCCGATTGCCGTGGTGGGCATGGCATGCCGCTTTCCCCAAGCGCCGTCGATCGACGATTTCGACCGGCTGTTGAGCGAGTCCGGGAACGCGATTACGACGGTTCATCCGGACCGCTGGGATCCCGCAGCCTACCGGACGGCCGAGGGCGGGGAGCTGGCGATCCGGTACGGCGGCTTCTGCGACGAAATCGATCAGTTCGACGCGGAGTTCTTCGGCATCACGCCCCGCGAGGCGGAGAAGCTCGATCCTCAGCAGCGGCTGCTGCTGGAAGTGAGTTGGAACGCCTTGCAGGATGCCGGGCTGGCCGGCGCCCACTTGGCCGGCTCCCGCATGGGCGTGTTCGTGGGCATCGGCAACGACGACTACGCCAAGCTGAACATTCTGGCGGCTCCCCAATATGGAGCAGTCGACGCCTATTCCGGAACGGGCAATGCGCTGAGCCTGGCCGCCAATCGGCTGTCCTATACCTACGGCTTGCGCGGCCCCAGCCTGTCCATTGACACCGCTTGCTCATCGTCACTGGTCGCGCTGCACTACGCCTGCCAGAGTCTGCGGAATGGGGAATGCGAATCGGCACTGGTGGGCGGCGTCAACGCGCTGCTGTCCCCGGCCGTCTCGATCGCGTTCTCGCGAGCCCGGATGCTCTCGCCGGACGGGCAGTGTTATCCGTTCGATGCGCGGGCGAATGGATACGTCCGCGGAGAAGGTTGCGGGGTGGTCGTGCTGAAGCGGCTGTCCGAGGCAGAGCGAGACGGCGACCGCGTGCTGGGCGTCATTCGGGGCACGGCCGTCAACCACGTCGGACGCACCCCCAGCATTACCGTGCCGGACGCGGACGCACAGCGCGAGGTGATGCTGGCCGCGCTCTCCGCCGCCGGTCTCCAGCCCGAACAACTGGATTACATCGAGGCGCATGGCACGGGAACTCCCGTCGGCGATCCGGTCGAACTGAGCGCGATCAAGACCGTCTTTGGACACCGCGAGGCGGCTCGACCCTGCTATTTCGGCTCCGTGAAAGCCAACATCGGTCACCTGGAGACGGCGGCCGGCATCGCGAGTCTCATCAAGGTTCTGATGATGCTCGGGCGGGGCCGGATGTACCCGCAGGCCAATTTCGCCGCGTTCAACCCCGCTTGCGATGTGTCGGGCACGTGTCTCAAACTGGCCACCGAGGGGAACCTCGGGTCCGAGCCGGCGGGATGCCGCCGGGCGGGCATCAACTCCTTCGGCTTCGGCGGCACCAATGCTCACGCCGTCGTCGAGGGACCGGCGGCCACGACGCTGTCGGTGCAGCCGATCAAAACCCTCGAGCGTCCGACGCAGTTCTTGTGCGTCTCCGCTCACTCCGAGTCAGCCGCCAGGACCGCGGCCTCTCAGGACGCAGCCCATCTGTCGGGGAATCCGGGCGGGAGTCTGGCCGACTTCTGTTATTCGGTGAACTCCTCGCGCGACGTGGCGGCTTACCGCGAGATGATCGTCGCCTCAGATTCCGCGATGATGCAAGAGCGGCTCAGTGAGCTGGCCAGTCAAAAGGGCGTCTTTGCTGCCAACAGTCGGGCCGGCTCCGAGTCGCCGAAGGTCGCATTCCTCTGCACCGGTCAAGGGGCGCAGTACGAGGGAATGGGGCGCGAGCTGTACGACACTCAGCCCGTCTTCCGCGACCGGATTGACCAGTGCGATCGCATCCTGAGCGAACGGCTCGACCGCCCGCTGGTCTCGATCCTGTTCGGCGCCAAATCGCGACCGTCCGAGATCGGCTTGACGCAGTACGCCCAACCGGCGCTGTTCGCTCTCGAATGGTCGCTCGGCGAAATGTGGCGCAGCTGGGGTGTGGAACCGGCCGTTCTGATGGGGCATAGCGTTGGGGAATTCGCCGCCGCTTGCCTCGCCGGCGTGTTTAGCGTCGAGGATGGGCTGATGCTGGTGGCCGAGCGCAGCCGCCTCATGGCCACGCTGACCAGTCATGGCGGCATGGTCAGCGTCCACGCCTCCGCGACCGCGGTTCAGGCCGTCCTCGCAACGTCCGGCTTGCGAATCAGCATCGCCGCTCAAAACGGCCCCCGGATGTGCGTGATCTCCGGCACGCGCTCCGATCTGGCTGCTGTGACGGAACAGTTTCGAGCGAAGGGGATGACGACCCAGCAGCTCGACGTCTCAGAAGGCTTCCATTCCCATCTGGTGGAGCCGATTCTCGCGGACCTCGGTCGTGCCGCCGCCAGGATCACCTATTCCCCGGCTCGGGTGCCGCTGATTTCCAATCTCACGGGCCAGGTTCTTGCCATCGGTCAAACGCTCGATGCCTCATATTGGCAGCGACACGCCCGCGAGGCCGTGCTGTTTGAAACGGGCATGCAAACGCTCGGCACACTGGGAATGGACTGCTTTCTGGAGATCGGCCCCTCGCCGACCCTGCTGGCGCTCGGCCGGACGTGCATCTCTTCGACGCGCCTGCGCTGGCTCGCCTCGATGCGACCCGCCCAGCCGGACTGGCAGGTGCTCGCGAAAACGCTCGAGGGCCTGCTGGCGCTCGGCGTCCCGATCGACTGGCACGCCTTCGACGAACCGTACGGACGCCGGCGAGTCCGCATTCCCGACTATCCCTTCGAGCGCCAGCGGCATTGGCTGCGGGCGGCTCAACCGATCGTGGAACACCACGCCCCGCCGCCCGTCGGACATCCGCTGCTGGGCCAGCAGGTCGACATCGCAGACTCCGGAGTGGCCTACGAAGCTCGACTCGATGCGACGACGATTCCGTCGTTGGGCAACCATCGACGGACTGGCGCCTTCGTCCTGCCCGCTGCAGCCGTGGTCGAGCTCGGGTTCGCGGCGCTGCGGACGGCCGTTCAGTTTGGTCCGTTGGAACTACGGGACATGGCCCTGCTCGAGACGCTGACTGTCGGCGAGCGCGACGTGCGCATCCTGCGCACCGAACTCGCGGCGGCAGAAAACGGCGAGATTGAGCTCCAGATCAGCAGCAGCAGTCCGGATCGATCGGCTGAGTTCATCCACGCCAGCGCGTGGGCGCGGTCCACGACGGACCGGCCTGCGGAGCATCCATTAGACCGGGCGACAGTGGCCGTCCGGTGCGGTGAGAGTCTCGATGCGGACTCGTGCTTCTCGCGATTGAGCCAGCTGGCGGTGCAGTGCGATCCTGGCGTTTGCCGCCTGACTGGGATTCGAGCCGGTTCGGGCGAGGTCATGGCCGACTTCACAGACGACATGGCAAGTTCTTCGCTGGCGTCTCCGGCGCTGATCGACGCGGGCCTGCAGTTGCTGACCGCCGCCGTTGCCGGTCGCGGAGATGCCCAGCGGACGACGACCCCTTGTGCGCCCGGCCGGATTGGCTCGGCGGCCCTGCGGGGACGCCCGACCGGTCGCGTCTGGATTCATGCCACCGTCTCGAAGGATGTGGCGACTTCGCCGGAGTCTGCAGCGCGGGGCCACATCTCGTTCGTGGACCAGCACGGCCTCGTCTTCTTGCGGTTGAGCGACGTCGAGCTGACGCCTCTCCCTCCAACACCACCCGGCTCGAATTTCGACCAGTGCCATGGGGCCTTGAGCGGCCTTGCGTGGAGGCAACTCGCGCCACTGCCGTCCGGCGAGCTGTCTCGTCAGCGTCGGTCGCGTTCCCGCTGGATCGTGATCGCCGACCGCGGTGGAAATGGCGAAGCGTTGGCTTACCAGCTCCGCGAGCTGGACGATGAAGTCTTTCTGCTCGAACCCGGTGATCTGACCGAACCTGCCGCATCGGGGAATGGTTCGCCCGGCGTGTGCGACCACGAATTGCGCGACCGCATTCGGGATCTGCCCGCGTTCGCCACGCCCTCCGGACCCACGCATCTGATCGATTTCCGCGCTCTGGATTGTCCCTCTGGCAACAATCGGCAGTCCAACGGCGCCCGGCATGTGTCCTGGTTGAACGAGCAAACGCTGGCCAGTCTGGCCGAGACCCGCGCACTGCTGGATCAGCGCGGCGATGCTCCGGGAATCCTGGCCTTCGTGACCAGGGGCGCTCAAGGCCTCAAGGTCGCGGACTACGTCGACATGTCGCCGGGCTGCGAACTGGGGCGCATTCGGCAACTCGGTGGCCGAGCGCCTCAGACGGACGTGCGGCTCATCGATCTGGATCCCCACGGCGACGTCGACCTATCGGCGCTGCTGGGAGAACTGCTGCGGGGTGAGCCGCGTCATGCGGTGTCGTTGCGCGGCTCGGTTCGCTGGGCACTGTCGCTCGAGCCGCTTGACGAAGCCTCGGAGTGTGCGGCGAATCTGAACGGCTCGTCGGCGTCTGCGATTCCGTCCGGAAAGGATGCGCACCGACGCGGGGCCGGCGCTCGCGACACGATGGCCGACATCCGGTCACGTCCCGGCGAGCGACACGGTTCCTTGCCCGAGCATGTCCGCGTTGATACCGCGTTCGCCCGCAAGCCGATCGCCAAAGAGGCCCGGGCTGCGCTGGCCAGCCAGGTCGAAGCGGCGATCCACGAAGAGTTGTGGCTCGACCGACTGCTGTCAGCGGAACATCCGGAGAATCGCCGCTCGCTGCTCCTGCACAATTTCCTGGAGATGCTGACGCGGGTGACCGGGCAAGATCGCAATCGCATCAAGCCGAGTGACGCCATTCGCCGGCTGGGTCTCGACTCCCTGATGATGATGGAGTTGAAGCACTCGATCGAGACCAGCCTCGGCATCTCGCTCAACTTGACCATCCTGTTCCAAAACCCCACGATCGACCAACTGGTCGGCAGCGCGCTGGAGCTGTGGAATCAATCGAAAGGGAGCGAGTTGGTGCCGCCGCGTCCTCGGACCCCGAAGATGCCGGTCACACAAGGGACATCCGCGTGAACCCTTTGCGACGGGTGATGGTGACCGGTCAGGGAGCGGTGACGCCATTTGGAATGGGTGCCGATTCGCTGTGGTCTGGCGTCAGCCGCGGCCGGAGCGCGGTTCGGTCGATTACCGGGTTTGAAACGACCGGAATGCCGGTGACGTTCGCCGGCGAGGTGGACGATTTCGACCCGTCGAAGTGGGTTGGTCGCGATCTCCCGGCCACCCGGGATAAGTCGCTGAAAATGGTCTTCGTCGCCGCTTCCGAAGCGCTCCGTCAGGCTGGGTTGTTCGAGCCGGATCAGCGTCCCGAAAACCTCTTCATCAATACCGTGGTGGGCACGGGACTGGGGCCTTGCTTTGAGGCCGAATACTCGTACGGCTGCTTCTTCACCCAGGGCTGGAAGAGTGTGCGGCCGACCACCGTGCCCAGGAGCATGTTCAACAGTTTTGCCAGCCAGCTTTCGATCGAATTCGGCCTGACGGGCATGAATCAGACGGTGGCTTGCGCCTGCGCGTCGGGAGCCTCCGCCATCGGGCATGCTTACCAGTTGATCGAACGCGGCAGTGCCGATGTCGTTTTGACCGGGGGCGTCGACTCCCCGCTGAGCCCCGCCATGTTTGCGGCATGGACGAATCTGCGAGTGCTCGCTCGCCACGAAGAGCCGGAACGAGCCTGCCGTCCTTTCGACCGCGACCGTAGCGGGTTGGTGCTGGGCGATGGCGCCGGCATGCTCGTCCTCGAAGCCGAGGAGCATGCTTTAAGCCGCGGCGTTCAGCCGCTGGCGGAAGTCCGGGGCTTCGGCTCTTCGAGCGACTCGTCGCATCTGACGGCACCGACAGTCGACGGCCCGGTCCGGGCGATTCGCTCCGCGCTGTTGGATGCCGGGCTGCGGCCGGACGACGTGGACTACGTGAATGCGCACGGCACGGCGACGCTGGCCAACGACGAAAACGAGGCGCATGCACTGCACGAGGTGTTCGGCCGTCGCGGTGCGTCGCTGCCGATCAGCTCGTCCAAGTCGATGCTGGGGCACAGCATGGGGGCCAGCAGCGCGCTCGAAGCGATCATCTGCGTCGAATCGATCCGGAACCGCTGGGTGGTTCCCACGCTCAATTGCGACCATCCCGAGCCGGGCGGTCTCGATCAGGACTTCGTCCCCGGGCAGGGGCGCAGTCACCGAATCCGGCACGCGGTTTCGAATTCGTTTGGTTTCGGCGGCGCAAATTGCGTCCTCGTGATGAGCGGAGTGGAAGGATGATTCCCACACGGAACGCCATCATCGAGCAGTTGCATCAGTCGCTGCAGCGCCTGCGCGGACGCCGGATCGTCATCGAGATGTTCACGGAAGAGGCGCGGCTCGTTGAGGAGCTTGGGCTCGACTCCCTGGATCGGTTGGAGATTCGCTTCGACATCGAGGACCGCTGGAAAATTGAGCTGGACGACAAGGAAGCGGCCGCCCTCGCGACCGTTCGCGACGTGATTGACATCATCCAGAGCAAGCTGGCGACCAGTTAGGGTGGCTCGCGATGACGGACGTCAACCTCGCGAACTGCGCTCCATTCCCAGCCGACGGCATTGGCCCATCGCCGCGGCGCGTGCTGGCGATTTGCTACTCGCAGAGCGGCGACGCCGCCCGCTGTTCGGAGGCGTTTCTGGCTCCGTTGACAGCCGCGGGAGCCACGGTCGACGTCGCGACGCTCCGACCGGTTCCGCCGTATCCATTTCCCTGGAAGAGCGTGCGGCGTTTCTTCGACGTGATGCCCGACTGCGTGCGGGGGATTGCGCCAGCCATCGAGGAACCGAGCTTCGATGCGGACGCCCCCTACGATCTGGTGGTGGTCTTTTACCAGGTCTGGTTTCTCGCTCCGTCACTGCCACTGGTCGGATTCTTCAACCATCCCAAGTCGCGGGTGCTCGCGGGACGTCCCACGATCACGGTCGTGGTCTGCAGAAACATGTGGATGGTTGCCGCCGCGAAGGTCCATCGCCGGCTGGCGGAACTCGGCGCCCGCCATCTCGACAATCTGGTGGTCACACATCAGGGGCCGATCTGGGCGACGTTCATCACGACGCCGCGCTATTTGCTCTTCGGACGGCGGGATCGGCTGTGGAACATTTTCCCCGAACCCGGCGTCGGGGAGACGGAGTTGGGTCGCGTCCGGGGATTCGGCGAACACCTGGCCGGACGGCTCGATCAGCTCGCACCCGACCGCACGGAGCCGTTTTTCACGGGATTGCAGGCGACGCGCATCGAAGAGAAGTATATTCTGCCGGAGCTCATCGGCAGCCGGCTGTTTCAGTGTTGGGCTTATCTGATCACGGCCATGGGTCGCATCGGCGGGGGCTGGCTCCGGGCGGTCGGCGTCTACTTGTTCGTGCTGACCCTGGTCTGCGGGATCGTGGTGGGCATTCCGGTGCTTTTCGTGTTCCGCCTGTTGCTCTATCCGTTGTTTCGACCCGTTCTGCGGAGTTATAAGGAGTCTATGGAAGCCCCCTCGGAGCCGCTGTCGTCCAGCAGCTCGAAAGGTGCCGCGGTGCCGAACGGGACGCACGTCGGCAGCCGGCGCGAGGCCACCCAGAATCTCTGACACGGTGCGAACGAGATTTTTCGGATTCCGCAAGGCTTTCCCGTTGGGGGGCGGCCATTCCCAGGAGGGCGAGTGCAACGATGCCGGAAGTGTACATCAGCGGGGTCAGCTCATTCCTGCCGAATGACCCCGTCGACAACGACAACATCGAGAACGTGCTCGGTCGCATCAATGGCCGGTCTTCCAAGGTCAAAGACTGGGTGCTGGACTACAACGGCATTCGGACGCGGCATTATGCGCTGGACCCGGCCACGTCGCTGCCGAACTACACGAACGCGCAAATGACCGCCGAGGCGGTCCGTCGCTTGATAACGGCCGGCGGCCTGTCCCTGGACGACATCGAGTGTCTGGCGTGCGGCACGTCCAGCGCCGACCAGATCATTCCCAATCATGCGGCCATGGTGCATGGCGAACTGGGGTGCCCCCCGTGCGAAATCATCTCGACGACCGGCGTCTGCTGCTCCGGCATGTCGTCGATGAAGTACGCGATCATGAACGTCATGGGCGGGTTCGCGGGCATGTCCGTCGCGACCGGCTCCGAACTGGCATCGATCTCCTTTCTCGCTTCGCGGTTCACGCCGCATATCGAGCGGCAAGTCAGCGAGTTCAATCAGGAGCCCACGCTGGCGTTTGAGAACGATTTCCTGCGCTGGATGCTCTCGGACGGTGCCGGCGCGGTCTTGATCACTCCGCAACCCCGGGCCAATGGACCCTCGCTGCGCGTCGACTGGATCGAACTCCGCAGTTTTGCGAACGACTCCGAAACCTGCATGTATTTCGGCGGCATCAAGACGCCCGACGGCAAGCTCGAGAGCTTCCGCGGAGTCGATGATCCCACGGAGCTGGTCGGCCGCGGATACCTGAGTCTGGCTCAGGACGTGCGGGTCTTGCGTACGAATCTGCCGCGCGCCGTCCGTGAGACTTTCGTGCATTGTCAGAGCAAGCACGGTCTCGACGACGACGAGATCGACTGGATCCTGCCGCATTATTCCTCGGAAGGCTTCCGCGAACCGCTGCAATCCGGCTTGAAGGAGGTCGGCTTTTCGCTGCCGGACGAGCGCTGGTTTACGAACCTGCACACGAAGGGCAATACCGGCTCGGCGTCGATCTACATCATTCTGGACGAGTTCCTGACTTCCGGACGGGCTCAGCCGGGCGATCGGATCCTCTGCTTCATCCCGGAAAGCGCTCGCTTCACGATGTGCTTCATGCACCTGACAGTCGTCTGAGGCCGCCCGTTTTGCCAGCCGGCACGGCCGGCCATCATGGCCGCCGTTTGGAACCAGCATGCGTCGAGTCGTTGCCACTGGCTGCGGAATCGTGTCCTCCATCGGGATCGGGACCGCGAACGTTATCTCGGCACTTCGAGAAGGACGTTCGGGTCTGCAGTTCATGCCGAAATTGAAGGAGCTGGGCTTCCGCTGCCATGTTGCGGCCCCCGTGCTCGGGTTCGACGATGCGCTGTTTCAGGAGACCGGAAAGCCGCGACTCAGCCGGGCCGCCCAATACGGACTGGCGGCGGCGCTCGAAGCCCTCGCCGATGCCGGTCTTGAACCCCATTCTCAATTGCTGCAGAGCGCTGCCGTGATTCTCGGAACTGATGGCGGAGGGCAGAGTCGATTGCCGCCGACCGCCGTGAACAGTGCGGCGGAACCCGTCGATGAGCCTGGCGTCTTCGCCTTCCGGCGGCAAATGAACGAAACGGCCGCCGTCGCCGTGGCGCAACGGGTCGGCGCGCAGGGGCGCGTCTCGTCCGTCTCAGCGGCCTGTGCCACGGGGTTGTACAACATCGGATTGGGTTACGAACTGGTGGCTGCCGGGATTCAAGAGTGCTGCGTCTGCGGCGGTGTCGAGGAGGAAACCTGGCAACGGGTCGGCGTCAGTGCGGACAATTCTCAGGGCATGCCCACCGCCTACAACGATCGGCCGATCGCCGCCTGCCGGCCGTTCGACCGTGACCGTCAGGGTTTTGTGATTTCGGAAGGGAGCGCGGCGGTGATCCTGGAGTCCTACGACTCCGCCGTTCGGCGCGGCGCGAGGATTTACGCCGAAGTCGTGGGTTATGCCGCCGCCAACGATGGAGACGACATGTACGTGGCCGCGGGAGACGCCATGCGACGCGTCGTTCTCGAGTCGCTCGCCGACGCGGCGCAGCACGGCGTCTCACGTATTGATTACATCAACGCCCACGCCACCGGCACGCCCGTCGGCGATGAAATCGAGGCCGGCTTGATCCGCGAGATCTTCGGCCGGGAACCGGCCGTCAGTTCCTGCAAGGGCCACACTGGTCATTCGCAGGGAGCCGTCGGCGCCCAGGAAGTGGTCTACACCCTGATGATGTTGCATCATGGCTTCTTGTCGCCGACGGCCAACCTCGAGCATCCGTCGGACGCATGTGGCGGGATCGACCACGTCCGCACGCTTCGCGAACAACGGACCAGCACCGCTCTGACGATGAACAACGGCCTCGGCGGAACCAACGCGGCCATGGTTCTCCGCGTCCTCTAAGGGATTTCGATGTACAAGCGCGTCGCCGTGACTGGCATGGGAATCGTCAATTGCCTCGGCAATTCTGTTCCGGAGGTCTTGACCGCGCTCCGCGAGGGTCGCTCGGGCGTCGAGATCGTGGAGGAGTACCGTGCGCTCGGCTTCCGCAGTGCGCTCGCTGGAACGCTGAAAAACTATCAGCCGCCGGTCGTCGATCGCGTGTACCTGCGGCAGATGGGAGACAACGGCCTGTTGGCGACGGCGGCGACGTTCGAGGCGCTCCGCGACGCGCAGCTTGCGGATGAACTGGTGCAGCATCCGAGAACCGGCATGATCATCGCCGACTCGGGCACCTACAAGGAGACGTACCAGCTTTGTCACCAGAAGAAGGATCTGGGCAAAAAGCTGACCGGGCTCGCGCTCCCGCGCGCGATGGCGTCGACGGTTTCGGCCAATCTGTCCGTGCTGCTCAAGACCCAGGGGCAATGCATGACGGTCAGCGCCGCGTGCGCAGGTTCGGCGTTCGCCATTTTTCATTCCGCCTGGGCCATTCGTCTCGGCCTGCAGGACCGCATGATCACCGGCGGAGTGCACTGGGGATCGTGGGAATTTGACTGTCTCTTCGATTCGCTGCGCGTCTTCTCACGCCGCGAAGACAGCCCCAAAGAGGCCTCGCGGCCCTTCGACGCCGATCGCGACGGCCTCGTCCCCTCCACGGCTGCGGGCATGGTCGTGCTCGAGGACTGGGATCTCGCCGTCGAACGCGGCGCTCACATCCACGGGGAACTCATCGGGGTCGCCACCAACTCCGACGGACGCGAGATGACCACTCCCTCGGGAGAAGGCAGCGCCCGCTGCATGCGTTTGGCGCTGGAAGATGCGCGAATCGCTCCCGAGAACATCGAATACGTCAACGCCCACGCCACCGGCACCAAGCTGGGGGATGAAATCGAGGCGCGGGCCATCGGCGAAATCTTCGGACAGCATCCGTATGTCACGTCCACCAAGTCCGGCACCGGACACGAAGTCAGCGCCGGCGGCTGCACGGAATTGATCTACACCCTGTTGATGATGAACCACGGCTTCATCGCTCCCACGCTCAACCTGCATCGCATCGACGAAGAGTGTGCGATGATCCGCCACGTTCCGCGCGAAGCGATTCCGGCCGATTTCGACATCGGAATGAGCAACTCGTTCGGGTTCGGCGGGGTCAACGCCGTGCTGATCGTCAAGCGAGTCGACGCATGAGACAAGGTCAGTTACAGGCGGTGATGCCTCCGGCGGGACGCCGCGTCGTGATGACCGGTCTCGGGATCGTCTGCCCCATCGGCACGTCTCTGGAGGCCGTGGGCCGGCACTTGCAGTCCGATGCCCCCGCCGATCGGGCTGGGGTGACCGCCCGGCCCGTTGACGGGTTTCTGGGTGAGCTGACAGCCTGGCCGCCGGACGACTTGCAACGTGCCGCCCGCCTGTGCGCCCCCGTGGCGCAATATGCGATTGTTGCGGCAACCCATGCCTGTCAGCAGGCGCAACTGAATCTGGCCGGCCTGGACACGTCGCGGATTGCCGTGCTGGTGGGTTCGATGCTGGGCGGACTGCCGGAAATGGTTCGCACTCAGCGGCTATTGGATCAAGGCAAGCTCAGCCGGGCCGGGGGCATGGGCACGACGAAAATGATGAACTCCGGATCGGCCGTCAACGTGGCGGCGCAGCTGCGGCTGCGCGGTCCGGTCATGTCCAACTCCTCGGGTTTCGCAACGGGACTGGATAACATCGGCTGCGGATACGAATGGGTCCGAGACGGCGTCGTCGACGTCGTCGTCTGCGGAGCGACTGAGGAGCACTGCGCGCCGTTCCTCGGCCGGCAGTTCTCCTCCTGGGAACTGTCGCCGATCGGCGTCGATCCTGATTGCGAAGTCAGCGTCCGGCCCTTCGACGCGCACCGGGAAGGCTCACTCTTGTCGGCGGGCAGCGGGATTGTCGTGCTGGAGTCGGCCGACCATGCGCAGCGCCGCGGCGCAACGCCGCTGGCGGAAGTCTGCGGCTATGCCAGCGGCTTTGAGGCCAGTGCCGCCCCGGACCAGTTTGCGACGGCCCTGACACGGACGATCGAGCAGGTGTGCGGGCAAGCCGCCGCCGCGGGCGCGGGCTCCCTGACGCAGGTGATCTCGGGAGCGGCCGGCTTTCGCCAGGCCGATGCCCAGCACGCCCTGGCGATCCGGGATGCTCTGGGAACAACGGCGCTCGTCACCGCGTCGGCCGGCTGGCTGGGACACTCGCTGGCTGCCAGCAGCGCCTGGAACGTGGTGCTCGCCAGTTTGATGCTATCCCAGGGAGTCTTGATGGGCTGTCGGGGCCTTCAGGAGATTGCGCCGGATTGCCAGGGACTGCGCTATGTCCAGGACAGTCGCGTCGCCAGCGATCCCGCGCTGCTCGTCACCGCCGGCGGCTTGGGCTTCGCGAGTTCTTTGGCCATTTGTCGATCGACCGCAGCCAAAAATGGTTCACCGGGGTGACCCAGTTGACGTATAATTCGGCCTCAATCCTCCCATTCACGTCGAGCAATGTTGCTTGCATCAGCCTCGGGCCAACGCGACTCGACCCGTAGATGGTCGAGAGTTCAAGAGCATTCGGAAGACTTAGTCATGCTCCATCGACGGTCCGATATCTGGCCAGTGTTGCATCTGGCGATCACGTGCGTGGCCTTCGCCCTTTGTTATGGGGTGTCCATGTGGTTTTTTCCGATCGCATACATGTGCGCCGTACGCGCGGTGGTGATCGCTCACAATCACGCCCATGCCCCGATGTTTCGGTGGCGCTGGATGAACACGGGCACCGATTTGCTGATCCAGCAAATCACCGGGTTTGCCAGCTTCGGCTGGAAACATCACCATCTCATGAGCCACCATCAGTCCCCCTGGACCGAGCGCGACTATTCCTCGCCCTACAGCTTCGAGACTGCGCACCACCCGGGGCTCACGATCAGTCCGGAGTATTACCGCAATCTGTACATGCCGGTCTTCTGGTGCGAGTCGCTGCTGTGCATCTTCCGCCGCGCCAAGCGCGCCGAACTGATCCAGCTCGTCGTCTCGCTGACGGTGTTCGCGACGGTCCATCTGGCGTTAATCGCCGTCTCCAATCCGGGGATCTGGTTTCTCACGACCCTCCTGACCTATGCCGCGTGCGGGCGGTCGCTGGGCATGTCGAACTTCTTTCAGCATTGGGCCTGCGTCATCCCCGACGATCCTTCAGCGCCCTTCGATGCCTGGACCTTCACCAACCGTCGCTACAACCAATTCACCTTCAACCAGGGATATCACATGCTGCATCACCTGCATCCCTCCATGCATTGGAGCGACCTGCCCGAGGCGCATCGACGAGATCCCGGCTACACGCGCCCCGAACTCGTTGAGAACGGGAAGTTTCCGGGCATGAGGACGCCCAAACAGCGAAAGCAATGGCTGGAAGACAAGGGACGTCTGCTGCAGGAAGTCATGGCGACGAAATCCACTTAACGGAACTGCATGAGCGATTCTCGATTGGTGTCGCCGAACTGTCCTGGCAATCCTCCCGCTGCGACCGGCTGGCAGCGACGGGTCGTCGCGGCAAACCATCGCCTGGCGCCGGTGATGTTTACGGCCACTGTGGCGTTCCTGCTGGCGACGCATCACGCCTTGTGGGCCACCAGAACTTTCGACGACTTGCTCCAGAATCTGACGACGTTTCGCGTTCTGATGGCACTATATCTCGTGTTCGTCATGGAAGCCTGCCTCTACAATTGGTTCGAGCTTCCGGGCGCGCCGCAATACCTGTGGTCGGCCCTGTGTCCGCCGCTGCGACTGGTCCGCCGCGACCTGCGGTCCGGATCATTGATCTGGTGGCCCGCCCTGGGGTGGACTCCGGCGGATCGTCATCTCGCGCGATTTGTGACGACTTGGGCGACCGGGCTGTTGTGGATCGGCGGCTTGGCGCTGCTTGCAGTGGCCGCAGTCTTGTTCCTGACAGGACGGTCATTCGGCCAAATCCTGAGTTCGTCCGTCAGCGAGGGGCTCTTGGCCCTGATGTGGACGATTGTGGTCGCAGAAGTGTGCGCCTTGACCGTCACCTTGCCCTGGGCCAGGGTGTGGCGCTTGCACCGCAACAATCTGCTGCTGTTGTGGTCGCCGTTGGTGCCGCTGCTGGCATTGGCCTATGTGCCGCGGCTGGTCCGCGGAGCTCTCGCCTGGAATTCGTTGCATCACGTCGGGATTCGCGATCCGCATCAGCGACTGTCCGTGCTGGAGAAGCAATTGGAGAAGTGCGTCGCTGAGGTCCACGATTTGCAATCGCAACTTCACCGTGAAGAACACGCGCTCGCCGGAGACCGGGGGAGTGGATGCTAATTGATGAAACCACAACCATGTGTCTGGTCGTGAATCGCTTGCGGCTGGGCCCGATCTCGACAAACCCCCGCGGAGCTCAACTCGCCACTTGCCGACGGGCAAGGCGGAACGCTACCCTGTGTTGCGGTAAGGCCCAATACTCCAGTGAATGCGGTTGCGTATCGCGCCAAATTCGCTTCGCGTCCGCTCGGTGCTGCGAAAGAAGAAGCGCCGCGATGGGCTCGCGAACACCCCTTCCTTCAAAGGATGTCAGAAGTCCATGAGAGGTGTGACGTTCGACCGGCACGGCGGCACGGAAGTGCTCCAGTACCGCGATGACCTTCCGATTCCTGAACCAGGCGTCGGAGAAGTGCTGCTGCGGATCAAGGCCGCAGCCATGAACTACAACGACATCTGGGCCCGTCAGGGTGTGCCGGGCATGGACTTTCCGATGCCGCACATTTCCGGCACGGACGGCGCGGGCATCGTGGAAGCCTTGGGGCCAAACGTCAAGAACGTGGCCGTGGGCGACGAGGTGGTCGTCAACGGCGCGTTCTCCTGCGGCGACTGCACCGAGTGCATTCGCGGCGTGCCGATGTTCTGCAAGCAGTTTCGCATCTGGGGCTTTGAGACCGGGCCCAATCAGGGCTCCGAAGCGGACTACGCGACGGTTCCCGCGAGGAACGTGATCCCCAAGCCGGCCAACACGACGTTTGCGGAAATTGCGGCGATTTCCAACGTGCTGGCGACGGCCTGGCGAATGCTGGTGACGCGCGCCAACATGCGCGCCGGCGATCACATTCTCGTTTGGGGCGCGGCCGGGGGCCTGGGCACCGCGGCGGTGCAGTTGATCCGCGCTTTTGGGGCCAAGTCGATTGCCATCGTCGGCAGCGACGAGAAAGCCGAACTCGTCGCGGGACTCGGGGCCGACTACGTGCTGAATCGCAAGCAACAGCGCATCACGAAGGAAGTCATGCGGATCACCGGCAAGCGGGGAGTGGACATCGTCTTCGAGCACTCCGGCGCGGAGACGTGGGAAATGAGCACGCATTGCCTGAGGTGGGGCGGAACGATCGTGACGTGCGGGGCCACCACCGGTTTCAAGGCGCCGCTCGATATTCGCTTTCTCTGGACCAAGCAGCAGAACTACCTCGGTTCGCACTTTGCGACGACCGCCGAATCGCGCGATTCCCTGCGTTTCATCGCGTCCGGCCAGGTCAAGGCCGTCATTGGAGAAGTGCTGCCGCTGAAAGAAATTGTCCGCGGTCACGAACTGCTCGCCCGCGGCGACGTGGCGGGCAAGATCGTCCTGCTCCCCGATTGAGGCACGACGAGTGCGCTATGAGGTCCGCAGTGCCGTAGTCGATCCCCCAGGGTTCCACAGATCGGCAAAATGACCGTGACACGCCGACCGTTCGCTGCGATACTAATCGCGAGCGGGGTGGGCCGGCACGTTCTCGAATCGCCTCCGCCGAAATCGAAAGGTCGCTGGGATGTCGCAGCGAATCGCGTTGGTGACCGGCGCCTCTCGAGGCTTGGGCCGTGCGATCTCCGTCGAATTGGCGCGCGATGGAATGTTGGTGATCGTGAATTATCGCAAGGATGCGGAGGGCGCGGCGAAGACCGAACACGAAATTGCGGCCGTCGGCGGACACTGTCGACTGGCGCAATTCGACATCGCTGATGCCGAGCAGGTTCGCACCGCGATCCGAGGCATCGATCGCGAAATCGGCTTGATCGACGTGCTCGTCAACAACGCGGCCGTCGGCACCCTGAAGCCGCTGCTCCGCGTGAAAGACGCCGACGTCCAAGAGACCCTGCAAGTCAATCTGGCCGGTATGATCTATTGCACGCGCGAAGTCGTGAAGTCGTGGATCGGCGGTCGGGTCGGCAGTCGGATCATCAATTTGACCAGTTCCGGGGCCGAATCGGGGTCCCGCGATTCGTCCGTCTATTGCACCACGAAAGCCGGCGTCATTGGATTGACGAAGTCCCTGGCGTGCGAGCTGGGACGCAAGAATGTCACCGTCAACTGCATTTCGCCGGGCCTGTTCCCCACCGAATCTGTGGCGCTGAATGGCGTTGATTCCGAAGCCGTCGTGAGCCGCACTCCGCTGGGACGGGCCGGTCGCCTGGAAGAAGTCGGTTATCTGGCGTCCTTCCTCGCGTCCGATCGGGCCGCCTTCATTACGGGGCAAGTCATACGGATCAACGGCGGAGTTTATCTGTAAGGATGCAGCGCGCAATTGTGTATACTCAAGTCTCAACACGTGCGTGTAATATCGGCACAGTAGTTGCCGCGCTTCTGGAAGTCGTCATTCACTTTTCAAGCACCTGCACTGTCAGGAGAATTGCTCACGATGCCCAGTGGTGTGCCGTCGACCAGCTCTGAGAAGCCAGCAGGAAGCGGCGCGTCTCAAGACCGGCGGTCGGCTGCGCTGCGAAGTTCGCCGGCTCGTTATCCGGCCACGTTCGCCGACCTCAGTCAGTTCCTGATTCGCCATGCGAACACCCAGCAGGGACACGTCGTCATCCGGTTTGATGGAAAGATCGACGCCGACCGCCTGGAACAAGCGCTGCGGCGGGTGATTTGTGCGGAACCGATCCTCGGCTGCCGGTTTGTCGAGCACTGGTACAGGCCGTATTGGCAGCGCCGAGATGACGTCGACACGATGGGCGTCTGCATCGTCACCGAGACCGACGAGCCCGACCAAAAGCTCGCTGAGTTCATGGAATATGAGGTCGATCCTTGCCGTGATCCGCTGATTCAGGTGAGGATCTTCCGCGGCCGACAAGATGCGCTCTGCTACAAGATGAACCATATCGCCGGCGATGCGCCTTCCCTCATGAAGGTCATCATGCTCGTCGGCGAGTACTATCGAAAGCTGTTGACGGAGCCGGCCTTTGTTCCGGAACCCAACCTGCGCTCGCGAGACCACAGCGAGGTCATCCGGCACTTCTCGATCAGCCACCGGTTCAAGGTGATTCGCAGCTTTCTCGTCAATCAGAGGCAGACCCGAAATCTGTGGCTGCTGAGTCAGGACGATATTGGCCCGGATCGGACGAACGGACGGTACTTCATTCGTCGCTTCGATCCCGAAGTCGCCGTTGTGGCGGCGAAGTTTGCGAAGAAGCACCGCGCGACGATGACCGTGGTCTTGCTGGCCGTCCTCTACCGGACGATGCGACGGCGCTTCGGCGTCACAGGCGAGGACGGGCTGGGAGTCGGCACAACCGTCAATCATCGCAACTACCTGCCTCCGCAGGAGCGGGAGCTTTCGCCGGTCGCCAATTTGTCGGGCCCCAGCCGCATGTTTGTGGCTCTGCCGGCGGACGCCGGCCTGGGCGAGGTGGTCGATGTGATCAACGAGCAGTTCAAGGGTTCTCACAAGGCCAAGTTGCTCGGCCTCAACTATCCTGGCGTCATCCTTTCGATGCCATTGGTCAGGTCGCTGTTCTGGTTGATCCCCTTTGGTTGGCTGCATTGGGGGCTGAAACGGGCCGTCAAGCCGCGCCTGTTCGGGCTCGTCCGCGCCAGCGGCATCTCCAACGCCGGCGAGCTGGCCCCGGTGCTGGAGGCGTTCGAGGAGCTGAACGTGATCGATGCGTTCGCGACCGCGCCGATCTACAAGGCGGCCGGCATCGCGCTGTTCGTCAGCCAGTTCCGGGGTGCGTTTACCATCAGCATCGGTGCGACGGAGAGCCTGGCCAAGCCGGAAGTGTGCGAGGCCATTCTGGATGGCATGACTCGGGAGCTCGCTGCGCTCGGCGAAGCCTAGCGGCCGGCGAAGGTCGCAGTTGACCGAAACCGCGCGTTAATGCTACACAATGTTCGACTGAGTGAGTGTCCACGATCACGATGAGAGCGATTATGGTGCAGACCATTCCTTCCCCAATCCGCCGGGCGCGCAGGCCGTTCATGCCTTCCCTCCTCTCATTGTTCATCCGCGAGAATGCCGGCCCCGATCTCGACGAGGAATACATTCACCAAATCGACGGTCTGGAGTTCAGCCCGCTGTTCATCGTCTCCGATCACCGTGCGGGGACGACGCTGCTCTCCGAACTGATTGCCCGGACTCGGCGGTTCAATTGCATGACGTTGCATCACGTTCTTTGCAGAAACCATTTGCTGCACGACCACGTCCACGGCGAGACTCAAGCTCAGCGGGACAAGATCAACCAGCAGTTTGCCGCGAAGGACATTCGCTCGCGCGGGATCGACAACATCGCCGCGGGAGCGGACACGGCCGTGGACTACGTCTCGTTCCTGGCGCTGTCCCTGGGGGCGGGCATGCTCAGTCGGTCGCTTGTGCCTCCCTTCATCGAGTTCTGCCGCAAGATCCAGTGGATCACGAACCCGGAACTCCCGCTGGTGCTGAAGAGCTGCCCGGATTACCGCAATTTCCTGTTCATCAAGCGCGAAATTCCGAATGCCAAATTCGTGTTTCTGTTCCGCGATCCGGTGCGGCAGCTGGATTCCCAGCTGCGGATCTTCCAGCAGTCCGGCGGCAACGAGCTCATGGCGATGATGTCCAGTAGGTACTCGGTCGTCCAGAACCCGGTGGCGATGGCAATGATTCGTCGTCTCTTCTCGACCACTTTCGGCGTGAATCCGGGATTGTCGTGGTTGATCAGGCGCATGCGGATTGCTCAGGGACAGTTGCTCGCAGATGTGCCAAAGCTCGACAAGTCCGACTACATCTTCCTCCGCTATGAAGACCTGATGGTCGACGCGCAGTCGCACGTGGAGCGCGTTCTGAAATTCATGGGCCAGGCCTTGCCTGCGGACGCGACGCTCAATGCCTACATCCAGCCGCGGAAACTGTCGCTGCTGCCCGACGTCGAAAAGCGCAAGGACGAGCTGTCGCGGCTGTTCAAGCCCACGAAAGAGCTGGCCGGCTATGACGAAGGCGCATGAATCCATGCAGCGCGGCATGAAACGGGGCGGGGGTTCCTGCCCCTTGTGAAGCGCGCGCACCAATCAGGCGCCAAGTCCGCCGAAGGCTGTTCCATGGGCAAGATGGCATTGTTTAACATTCCGGCATGGGGTCATCTCAGCCCGACTCTGCCGGTGGTCAAAAGGCTCATTGCACAGGGCGAGACCGTCCACTATTACGTCGGCGAGGAATACCACGCTCGGGTGGCCTCCGCATCCGGGGCGGACATGCGAGTTGTCCCCCGGCTTGTCGATCAGCCGATGGACAAGCTGCCGCGCTCCCTGGTGGCGTTGGGCGCGCTGTTGCTGGAGCAGAGTGTCGCCTGGCTGCCTGAGGCCTTGGAGACGGTCCGCCAGGAAAACTACGACCTGATTCTCTTCGACCGGGTGTGTCCCTGGGGCCGGTTCATCGCGGAGATCCTGAAGCTTCCCGCCGTCGCTCTGAACAGTACGGTCTTTGGGATGGTCGGCGGTGAAACGCCGACTCCCAGCCCGAAGTTTCTGCTGACGGAGTTACTCGACTGGCGAATGTACTTCCGGTTTCGGAAAGCCCAACAGGAGCTCAAGCGACGCTATCGGCTCACGAAGCTCGGTTTCCTGGAGATCCTGACCAACACGGCCGCCAGGAATCTCGTGTTCACGTGTCGAGAGTTTCTGCCTCCCGGAAAGCGGCTGGACGAACTCTACCAGTTCGTCGGCCCCTCCCTGGTCGAGCCGACCGGACAGTCGGATCTCCCCCCGGACACCCACGACCGGCCGCTGGTTTACGTCTCGCTGGGAACGGTGGTCGATGACGCGCCCGGTTTCTATCGGGCCTGCATCGACGCCTTTCGGGGCGCCGACGTGTCGGTCTACATGTCCGTAGGGAAGAAGACCAACATCGCCGAGTTGGGCGCGATTCCCGACAACTTCGTCATCCGCGATTTCATGCCGCAAGTCGAGCTGCTCAAGCGAGCCGATTTGTTCATCAGCCATGGCGGCCTGGGAAGCGTGAATGAAAGCTTGAATTACGGCGTCCCGCTGCTCATGTGGACGCAGAATCCCGAACACGCCTACAACAGCAGTTGCGTGGTGCGCCTGGGCGCAGGGGTCGTGTTGAGGAATGCAGACCTCAAACCGGCGGCGCTCCGGCAGAAAACCCTGGCCGCGCTGCGGAACGATCGTCTCCGCCAATCCGCAGTCTCCATGCGGGATGTGTTTCGGAAAGCCGGCGGCAGCCAGCGCGCCGCGGAGGAGATCCTGGCGTACCAGCGCGAAACCGCGCGCGTGGCGACGTAAGGATGTCGATCCCCCGAAACGAACAGCAAAGCCGTCGCACAATCTAAGGTTCTCGGTATGACGCACGCGCCCAATGACAGCGCAGCATTGCCCGAGGCCGATCTCCGGCCGATTTTTATCATGGGCGAGCACCGCTCCGGAACGACCATTCTGTACAAACTGTTGGGGCTGACCGAATGCTTCAACATCACCACGGCCTTCCACGTGCTCTATAGCGATCGGCTGCTGGCCCTCCATTCTGCAGGAACGACCGGTGACGCGCAGCGAGAATTGAGCGACCTGTTCGCCTCGTGGGACATCTCGACGCGGGTCATCGACAACATGCCGCTGGAACCGGGCATGCCGGAGGAATACGGCATGCATCTCTTTCGGAAGTCGGGTTCGCCGAAGTTGAAGAAGTCCAACCTGAAGCTGTTCCTGGATTTCTGCAGAACGATCCAGGCCGTCGAGTATCCCGAGCGTCCGATTCTGCTGAAGAACCCGTGGGACTTCGCGAATTTCGGATTCATCAAATCCGCGATTCCGAATGCCAGGTTCGTCTTCATTCATCGACATCCGATTCACATCCTGAACTCACAATTAAAGGCGATGCAGACGAACCAGCAGGCGGGCAATCCCTACGTGCGATTGCTGATCGACGCGCCGGGATTCGTGCAAACGATCCACAAGAGCCGGCCCGTCCAGGCGTTCTTTCGCTGGGCCACCTCATCCAAAAACCCCTGGCGGCTCGCGTTGCGGCACCTGGCCTCTTCCGGGGAAAAGGCGCGCTGCGAGTTCATTGACGGCATCGCTCAACTGCCGGCGGACAGCTATGTCTCGGTGAAATATGAAGATCTGTGCCAGCAGCCCGATGAGGTGATGGGGCGGATCCTGGCCTTCGTGCAGGCGTCTCCGACCGCCGGCGTCGACTACCAAGAGCTCATTCAACCGCGACCGACCCGGCTGCTGGACGAGGTCCAAGAGTGGGAGCCCCGGCTGCTGAAGCGCTTCCAGCGCAGCATGGGCTATCACCATTACGCATGACGGCCGCGGGCTCGCACTGAGACGTGACGACCAGCTTCGAGCCAATCTTGGCTGTTGCCACCGGTGCGGAACATTGATCGGAGATCGAGTACGCCGAAGGCGTTCAATCACACAGCCCAGGGTCGCGAGTCTGCGAGCGCACCCTGGGGAGTTGGCGTCCGGACTGCATCGACCCTGAAAGGGTCGCATCACCGTCGGAGTCCATCCCTTGATGAAACCCTTTCAGGGTATGGTTCAATCGTGGATCGCCACCCAGGGTGCGCTCGCAGACTCGCGACCCTGGGCTTTGCGATCTTACGCCTTCGGCGTAAAGACTCATATAGATTCGAAATCTACTTCTCGTCTGCTGCCTCTCGCCAATCCGCAATCCGACGTGGACGACGCCTATTCGTTTCTTCTCGGCAACTGGTCGACGAGCAATCCCTGATAGTGCCGGGCTTTCTCCGCATCACCGGCCAGCCACGCCGCGCGGGAGAGCAGCGTTGTGAGATGATGGTTGTCGCTCTGGCGGCGAAAGACGGGTTCGAGCAGCGCGAGCGCTTCGCGCGGGTTGTCTTCGAACAGCAGGATTTCGGCCAGCAGGAGCGTGCAACCGACATCCTGCGGGCGCGAGCGCAGCGCCGTCTGCACGATTCGCTTGGCCCGGGGGATGTCGCCCGCGTCCCGAACGATTTTCGCCTGAATCAGGAGCAGGTCGGCGTTATTCGGTTGCCGTTGGAGACACCACTCCAACCCGCCGAGCGCCGCTTCGTGATCGCCCGCGAAATGCAGCGCGTAGGCCAGGTTCGCGCGTGCGGGAAACGGCTCTGGATCGAGCTCGACCGCCTTCTTCAGCGGCGCAACGCTTTCCGGAACGCGCCCCAGCTCGTCCAGAATCTCGGCGATCAGGAAGTACGTTTGGGCCCGTGCGGGATTCAGTTCGGCAGCCCGTTGAGCGTGCTCCAGGGCCTGACCATGTTCGCCGGCGAGGAGGTGGCATTCGACCAATGCCAGCGACACCGCCGGGTCGTCGGGCGCGAGCCGCTGCAGCTCGTGCAGGTGTGAACGCGCCGAGGCATGATCCTGTTGTTCCAAAGCCATGGCTGCCAGCAAGCGGACCGCCCCGGCACGGTGTTCGGATTCTGGCGGAACTTTGTCCAGATGAGTCCGCGCCAAATCCGGGCTGGCTTTGACCAGCACGGTGCCGGCGAGGTAGTTGGCCTGAGCGTCATCGGGATGATCGTCGAGATACTTACGAAGCGCCCGGAATCCGGCAGCGCGATCGGGTCCGGACAGCAGCTTCTGAATGTGCGCAAGCGTCGGGGCCGAGGATCCCCGGAAGGCGACGATCCCCCAAACCGCGAACGCTCCCAGGACGATGGCGACGATCACGATGCGTTGTCGATGGAGCTTCATGGTCTACCGGTCGCGCGTCGAATTGCCGGTTCCCTCGACGAGATTCAGCCAGTGGCCGCTCGGCTCGGGCGCGGGCCAGCATTCGATGTCCGTTCCCGCCCAGGCGACGCAGATCGAGTCGATCCGCTCTGTTTTGTCGATCGCGATTTCGAGCTCGCGTTCGTTGCCGGAGAGATAGCTGGACGACCCCTCGTAGGGAAGACCCATCCGCCGCCTGTCCGTCTTCACCGTGACGAAGGCCCCGATGGGATCGCGGGCGCTGGTCCTGCCGATCAGCCGCAGACGAAAGAAGGAGCCGTCGCGAGGGCGCGATTCATTCCGCAGCAGGGCCACCGGTCCGTTGCAATGCGAAACCGCAAGGTCCAGACGGCCGTCGCCGTCGAAATCGGCGGCGGCGGCCCCGCGACCCACCACCTTCTTCTGAAAATAATCCCCGCTCGCTGCGGACACGTCCTGGAATCGGCGGCCGTTCCGATTCAGGAAAAACTGTGACTCCTGCGCGAAGGGAACGTCCCGGCCGAGCTGACCCAGCAGATCGTGAATGTGGCCGTTGGCGACCATGCAGTCCGGAAAACCGTCGGCATTGAAATCCCGCATGACGGTTCCGAAGCCCAGCTTCGCCCGGCTGGGCCCCGCCATGCCGATCTCGTTGGTCACATCGAGAAAGAACCCCTGTCCGAGGTTCCTGTACACCGTGTTCGTCTCGTCCTGGTAGTGCGTGATGAAGAGGTCGATCCTCAGATCCTGATCGATGTCCGCACCGGCCACGCCCATGCCCGCCTCGCGCTTGCCTTCGCGGTTGACGGCCGTTCCCGAAATCAACCCCATTTCTTCGAATCGGCCCTGCCCGCGATTGAGCCACAGATCGTTCTGGTCGGAATCGTTGGCGACGAACAGGTCGGTCAGTCCGTCGCCGTTGAGGTCGCCGGCAACGACGCCCAGTCCGTGGCGCGGTTCGTCCAATCGAAAACCGGCCTCGTTGGTCTGGTCCGCGAAGCCCCCCTGGCCGTCATTGGCATAAAACCGGTCCTGCGCCCCGGGGTACTTCCAGGGCTGACAGGCCAAGGCCACCGGGCCGCGCGGACCCGTTTCGCGGCACAGGCGATAGTTCGAGTCGTCGATTTCCGCGTAGTTCGTCACGAACAAATCGAGATCGCCGTCGGGTTCCGCATCGAACCAGGTGCAGGAGGCGCCGTAGGCGTTGCCCTTGAGGTGCGCGAACGCCGGGTCTTCCAAAAACGTGCCGTCGCCGTTGTTGTGGAACAGGACGTTGGGGCCGAAGTTCGACACGAAGACGTCGGCGAACCCGTCGTTGTCGTAATCGCCGACGGCGAGGCCCATCGCGTAGGCGCGGTTGTCGATCCCGATGGCGGAGAGCGCTTGAAACTGCCCCTCGCGATTGCGATACAGCACGTCGTTCGGATTCTCGGGCCTCGGCGCCCGCGTGCCGTTCCAAGCGCACCCCTGGGCGAGATAGAGATCCTGCTGGCCGTCGCCGTCGTAATCCAGCCAGGCCAGACCGGACCCCATCGTCAGATGGAGGTGGCGTTCCGGGGTGAAGGGCGAAACGTGCGTGAAGTTCAGTCCGCGTTCGGCCGCCACATCGCGGAAGACCACGGCGTCATCGGCGGCGACACGCGAACCCGCGAGCGTCAGCACGCCAGCGCAAAAGAAAACGATCGGACGTGCCACTGACACATCCGATCGTTTTGACGAGCTGATCATGCGGTCGACTTAACGAAGCGGACTCAATTCCGGTACGCCGTCTTCGCCGCCATCATTTCTTTATAGGCCGCCTCGATCTCTTCGTTGGTGCCGGCTTCCGACAACTTCTTCGCGGCGGCGACAATGGCCGCCTTCTTGGCCGCATCGCCGCCGCTGGGGAGCGGCGCGGATTCCAACGTGGTCACACCCGCCTTGAAGCTGTCGGCCGATCCGAGCTTCTTGACCTCGGCCCAATTGGCGCGTTCGCCGGTGGCCGCGTAACCCAAACCGAGGATGTGCTCGTTCTCGAACGAATCGAGCGCGGGATCGACGAGGGAATTCTTCGCCCCCTGCATGCTCGTCACCTGCTTGTTTTCGCAGCCAGACATACAGGCCAGGAGCAGGCACAGCCCGGCAGCCATCCATTTTCCCATTGCGTGGTTCCCTCAACCTCTCTCGGGTGTTCGACTCGTAGAAAAAGCGGCCCGGAAAACCGTCACAGTTGACCGGGCCGCTGACGTTGCTGGCGCGACAATGATCGTCGGTCAGGCAGCCTTAAAATTCGGGAACGTTGGCTTCACCACCCTCGCGGCTGAACGCGTGCGCCCACGACACGCCGTCGACGTTCTCCGACACGAACCGGACGGAGCCGTCGCCGAACAGGGCATGCGCGCCCCCGACGTGGGTGCTGGACATCGGCCGGCCGCTGCCGTTGCCGCCATCGACGGTGTCGACCCAGGTCACCTGATCCGGCTTGGGATCGTTGATGCGCCAGATCTGCTTGTACCGATGCTGGTTGCCCGCCGTATTCACGGGAATGGACGCATCGTAGACCACACCGGCGTTGCACCCGCAAAACCCGGTCTCTTCCATCCAGTTATGGCACCGCTGGCGGTTATGGGCCGCCGTTTGCGGGGCCGGACCTGCGGGCGTGGGCATCACTCCGTCCGACCGCCCAAAATTCTTGCCGCGGAACACCTCGCCCACCATCACGGTGTTCGACATGCCATCCTTGAAATCTGCGGACCGGGTTCCGCCCCGGGTGATCCCGCCGAGATCCAGGGTGGTGACGCCGGCGTAAGTCTGGGCATTGGTCATGCCATCGTGATTGGCGTCGGCCCGGGCGCGGACGGCGCCGCCGTAGTTCGTGCCCTGCAGGGGCCGGCCACCGTTGAAGTTGAGCACGCTCTTCTCGGTCGAGTCACTTGGGCAGAGATAAGCCGGGATGACGGACGACAAGGCCGTTGAGGTTCCCGAACCGATGGGAATTCCGCCGTTGGGCCCGAAGCAGCCTCCAAAGCCATGTTGCTGCTGGTTGATCCCGTTGTACATCGCCGCCTGGTCGATGTACGGCAGGATGGCCACGCGCCAACTGAATCCCCGGCTCCAATACCACCCCGCGCAGCCGTAGCCCGTGTAGGGGGACGTGCCCCCTGCGTAGGCCATGACCGCATTCGGAAACCGCTCGAAGTTGTCGTGGTAATTGTGCAGCGCCAAGCCGAGCTGCTTCATGTTGTTCCGGCACTGCGTGCGGCGGGCCGCCTCGCGCGCCTGCTGCACGGCCGGCAGCAGCAGCGCAATCAGAATGGCGATGATCGCAATCACCACCAACAGCTCGATCAGGGTGAACGCCGGACGGCGACGGGGGACAGGACGCTTCATGTTGACCTCCAAGGCTCAAGAGAGGGACGAAGAGAACAGAGAAAAGGATGCCGAATACTCGACAAGCTACCACGAGCGATGTCGGATTTCCATCACAACAGTCTACTCTGATCTCTTTTCCGATGGAATGCAATGCCCTTCTCCTGCAAAAAAGCGAGACGCTGCCAGGGCCGACTCTCACCGGACCTTCAGGCGACCCGGCCCAATCCGATTCCGATCAGGAGGGACGGCAGTCCGAGCCAAATCAGTCGGCCGGTCCCCGGTTCGGGCAACGGGAGTGAGACGTTCGCCAGCGGTACCGCCACGCCGCAGACGATGGGAAACGCCATGCCCCCGAGGGCGCCCAGCAGCCCGGCGACCAGCATCGAAGTCAACACCGGTTGCAGTCCGATGCGCCGCGTGCAGAGTCCGCCGGCCAGCCCCACCCCCAAACCAATCAGCCCCCAAGTGGCAGCGTGCATCAGCATGACCTGGAATTCCGGGATGGCGTCTGTCCCGGACAATTTCGCCTTGAATGTCTCGTGGAGAGAAACACTCTGAAAGCCGGCGACCGCGCCGAGTGCGCCGGCCAGCACGATGCCGACGATGATGCCGATGACGAGTCGTGCACCGA
>JAWXBB010000605.1:0-13128 GCA_034439795.1 Planctomycetaceae bacterium
GCGGCGAGCGCCGGCGAGACGGGGGCGGCCGGGGTCTTTGCGGTGGTGGTCGACACCTGCAGAATGGACGACGCCTGCGTGCCATCGACGACGTTCACCGGCGCGATGGCCGAAACGGGGAGTTCGGGGATGACCTCGCCGCCGGCTTCCGCGGTGACCTCGGCCGCGACTGCGCTGTCCTCGTCGGAGGTCGCGACGCCGGCATCCTTCGTCCCCGATGCCTGCGGTTGTTCCTGAGTCAGAAGTTGATCGTACGTCTTGAACTCACCGGGCGCACGACCGGCGTCGCAGCCGAGCGCGATCAGACAGCCGATGAAGAGGCACCCCCGGATTGCTCGAACGGTCATCGCCAGGACTCCATTGGGGGGCGGTTCGACAACGCTCAATAGCCCGTCTTCGCCGGGGCGAAGTATTCGCACGTCAGTTTGTAAACCGGATTCAGGCCGGTCGGGTCCAAAGTCGGGGTCGCTTCGAACTTCCCGGCGACGGCGACCAGACCCGGGCGGTGATTGACCGTCTTACCGGGTTCCATCTCGATGAAGATCATATCGGTCGGCTTGGGTTGTCCGCCGAAGCAGCAGTCGCCGCTGTCCTTGCACAGCACGAAGCTGGTCAGGTTCATGTAGTCCTTGGTGGGATACATGAACCCCTTGAGGAACAGCTCGGACCCCGCCAGTTGCTTGACATCGGGATGCAACCCCAACTGGCCATTCTCGGCGACAAACCCCTTCAGGGAAATATCGGTTGCGAAGCTCACGCGCTGATAGCCCGGCGGCAGTTCGGTGAGAAACGTGACGATGTGGAACGCCGCTGCGCCGATGGCAATCGCCGGCAGCAGGGCCGACATCGCCGCCGCCACCCAGCCGCCGCTGTAATCGCCGTTCGACCGGGCGATCTGCCGCCAGGCGACGAGCGCCAGCACCGTGCCGATCAACGGAACCGCGATGAACACGTCCCACATGAACGCGGTGATCGACAGGAACACGCAGGCGACGCTGATCGGCACGAGCGGAGGAACGGGACGATACGAAAACTCGTCCTGCCTCGGCTCCACCGTGGTTTCGTCCATCATCGCAGTACCGGACATGATTGAGGCTCCGTCACCAACAACAGCAAGAAGGAATGAGAACTCGTACGGAATCCTGGTCACTCTATCGTGCAACATCGTCTCGACGCCGTCCAGTGGGCAAACCCCCGCGCGGAAGGGTTTCAGCCACCTGTCAGACATCCAAACGGCACGAAAAACGGGGGTCTGACGCCGTTGCGGACCGGATTCACTCCCTGAGAACCGTTTCCGTCGATCCTTCATGCCTTACGTCGAAAACTGCCGGCGTGTTGGCGAAATCTCCGTAACTGATTTCTGGATTGGCGTTTCCGTCACAATTGCCGAACCGAGGGAGTTTGGGCTGTTCACCATCGCGGCAGTTGCTGCCGGAGTGTAAGCGGTTCTCCAAAATCCCTTCGTCCACGGGCGTTTTGTCGCGTGAGACGTATTGACCGGTTGTTCCGCCTTTCAGTATCACTCCGCCGCTCATCCCGGAACCCCGGCACATTTCGTGGCCGGAGTCTGGCTGGGCAGGTCGGGAACGGGTGCTTGCCACGGATGGCAGCGGCTCGGGCCTGCATCTCAGACGGTGGTCATCGACGGTTGGAACAGATCAGGCGGCCCCGCGACGGAGTTCCTCCCGACCGGTCGGCGACACATCGGACTTGAGATCCAAACGAGCAACCACTCGGACTTCCCACGCGACCTGAAGGAGGGAGCTACCTTGGGCAGGATCATCGGACTGATCGGCGGGATCTGCGTCTTAATCGCTGTCGTGCGATTGACCAACCTGCAGCACGAGGATCGCACGTTGCGGGCCGGCGTTGAAGCCGCGCAGACGCAACCCCAACTCGCTCCCCGCGACGCGTATCGTCGCGGCAAAGAAGCGTATCTCCGCGGTCG
This sequence comes from Planctomycetaceae bacterium, assembly GCA_034439795.1. Classification (GTDB taxonomy): domain Bacteria; phylum Planctomycetota; class Planctomycetia; order Planctomycetales; family Planctomycetaceae; genus DSVQ01. The sequence goes on from JAWXBB010000605.1 coordinate 1,949, forward strand.
GTACGAGGACGCGCTGTCGCTGCTGGAAGCGGCGAACAACGCGGCCTCGGGCTTGACCGAAATCGATCGCCGCCAGGCCCAGGAGTATCTCGGCCGGACCCGGCTGAAGATGGCTCAGCAGGCCGCGGGGATCCGCGCCCAGTCGCCGGACAGCGACCCGTTCGCGTTCGAGCCGACAGCGCCGGCCGGCAGCGACCCGGTCGCCGATGCCACCCGCACGCGAGTCGAGCGGCTGATGGCGCTGGCCAAGGCCGCGCTCAAGCAGGGCAACCGTCAGGAAGCTTTCAAGCTCGCGCAGCAGGCGAATCAACTGGCGAAGACCGCCGGGCTGAAGTTTGCAGCCAACGAACAATCCCCCGCCGCGATGCTCGCCCAGTTACAGGGCGGCGCAGCGGCTCCGGTCGCGACGTCCAAACCAGCCGGAGCAGGCAAAAGTCTCCCCGAATGGGCTGACCCCGCCGGTTCGGTGACCAATGCCGCGGCGACCGCCGGTCCGTCGGCCATTGAACTGCTCGGCGCAGAAGCCGTTGAGGCCCCGGCTGCCAAGGGATCTTTGCCGCCGAACGCGAAAGCTCAGGCGCTCGGGCTGGTGAAGTCCGCCCGTGCCGACTTGAAAGCGAGCCGCTTCACGGAAGCCCGCCGCAAGGCGCTCCAGGCGCAAGAACTGGACGTCGCGTACGACTTGTTCGACGATCGTCCCGAACTGCTGCTGGCGGAGATCGACCGCCGCAGCGGCACCAGCACGTTCACCAATTCCGTCGCGGAGACCGCCCCCGCAGCTCAACCGTCGGCCGCCGGTTCCGACAAGCAACAGGCCGCCCGGTTGCTGGAGCTGGCTCGTCAGGATCTGAAGAACGGCAACCTCGCCGCCGCCCGCGAAAAGGCGGAACTGGCCCAGCAGCTCCCCATCGCGTACAAGCTGTTTGAAGACCGGCCGGAACTGGTGATGAACGACATCGCCGCGTATCAGGCCTCGGCGAACGTCGCCCAGACGTCGGCTCCGCAAGCCGCCGCGGCTCAAGGCGCGCCCGAGACCAAGAAACAAGCCAAGGAACTGCTGACCCAGTCTCGCGCCGCACTCGCCGAAGGCCGCGTGGATGACGCCCGCCAGCTCGCCATCGAGGCCGACCGGTTGAAGGCCGCGTATGGTCTGTTCGACGACCGGCCCGAAATCGTGCTGGCCGACATCGCCCGTACCACGGCACGAGGCACCGATCCGAAGAATCCGTCGACCGCCCAGGCCGCGCCTGCGTCACCGGCCGGCGACGCCGCAGAGCCGACGACCTCCGATGAAACATTCGCCCTGACGCCGCAGCAGAAAGCCGCGAAGCTGTTGCAGGAAGCCCGCCAGCTTCTGGATGCCGGCAAGCTCGACGAAGCCCGCGCCAAGGCCGAATCCGCCGACCAGATCAACATTGCCTACGGCGTGTTTTCGGACCGCCCGGACGTGATCCTCACCGAGATCGCCAAGGCGAAAGCCGGCAATGCCGCCACGAAGTCGCCGCCGACCGGTTCGCCGAAGTCGCCGGTGCAGACCGCCGACGCGCAGTTCACCGATCGGGCCAACGTCGCGATGACGTTCCCGGCGTCGCAGACCGCGGGCCAAAACGCCGGTCCGGAAGCTGATGCCGTGCCCATCGTCGCTCCGGGCGGACTGTCCGCCATCGAATACTACAACCAGGGACTCGCCGAACTGGGCCGCGGCAACCGCGAAGCCGCGTTGCGGGCCTTCCAGGCGGCGCACCAGTCGGGTCAGCGGCTCGACTCGGTCCGCACGCAACGGCTGCAGGATTACGTCCGGGAGCTGTCCCCGCGGAACGCCTCCAGGATTCAACAGGCCAGCCGCCAGGTGACCCCCGGCGATCTGACAGTCACGCCGTACGAAGAGCCGAGTCCGCTCGATGCTGCGGCTCAGGCGGAGTCGGTGAAGTTCGACCGGCTGCGGACCGAGACGCTGAACGCCGTCTTCCGGGCCGAGCGGTTGCGGGAGAAGGATCCCGAGCAGGCGCTGGAGATCATCGATCGCCAGATGTCCGCGGTGGAAGGGGCCGAGTTGGGCGATCAGGCCGCGCTGTCCCTGATGCGGTCGTTGCAGAAGACGCACGCTTCACTGCAGAACGAGATCATGCAGCAGAAGCCCAATCTCGATCAGAAGCACAAGAACGACGAAGTCATCGCCAGCCTGGAACGAGACCGCAACAACAAGCTGCGGATCGAAGAGGAATTCGCCAAGCTGGTCGACGAGTACAACACGGTCTACGAGCAGCGGCGCTACGCCGAGGCGGAAGTGCTGTCCAAGAAGGCGATGGAACTCGATCCGAAGAACCCGGTGACGCAGACGCTGTTCTGGAAGGCCCGCATGGCCCGCCGCATCGCGGGGAACGAAGAACTGAAGCTGTCGAAAGAAGAATCGGTCTTCAACGCGCTGGACGATGTCGAACGGTCGCTCATCAACAAAGTCGGTGACAAGAATCCGATGGGTTTCGGCGAGGATTGGAAAGACATCACCGCCCGCCGTCCCAAGGGCAAGTACGGCCCCGATAACCGCGTCCGCAGCGACGAGGAAATTCGCATCCAGGAAAGCCTGCAGCGCCGCATTTCGCTGCACGAGGACGGCGGCACGCTGAAAGACGTGATCGACAAGATCCGCACGCTGGTGGGCATCAACATCGTCTTCGACAACCTCGGTCTCGAAGAGGAAGGCGTCACCAGCAACGTGCCGGTCACGATCGACGTGGACGGCATCACGGTGAAGTCGGCCCTGAACCTGATCCTGGAACCGTATCGACTGGGCCACATGGTTCAGGATGATGTGTTGAAGATCACCAGCCGGATGCGCCAGCAGGGCGATCTGACCGTGGCGACGTACCCCGTCGCCGACCTCGTGATTCCGATTCCGAACTTCCTGCCGTCGGTTCCCAATCCGTTCGCGATCGGCGGCAGTTCGCCGATGCAGGGCGGGCTGGGCGGCCAGATGAGCGTGCCGGCGGCCGGCCAGCCGTTCGCGCAGGTCGGACAGAATCCCTTGATGCCGATGAACACCACGGGCACCGATCGCTTGAGCGGCGGAGCGCCGACGGCCGATTTCGACACGCTGACCGACCTCATCACCACCACCATCGCCCCGGACTCCTGGGCGGAAGTGGGCGGCTCGGCAGCCATCCGGCACTACGAAACCACGTTGAGCCTCGTCATCCGGCAGACGCAGAAGGTCCACGAGGAAATCGCGGACCTCCTCGAACAGCTCCGCCGGCTGCAGGATCTGCAGGTGACCATCGAAGTCCGCTTCGTCACCGTGTCGGACCGGTTCTTTGAACGGATCGGCATCGACTTCGACTTCAACATCCAGGACTCCGTCGGCGGTCCGGAAGTCGACAACAACAACATCCCGCTGTTGCCGTTCGGCAATGTGCAGATCCCGCAATCCGGTCAGGTCAACGTGCAGGGTCAGCAACAGCAGCAGGGCGGACAGCAGCAACAGCAGCAACAGCAGGGGCAGGGCCAGTTCTTCAACACCAACATTCCCAGTCGCCAGTTGCTCAACCGCGACAACTATCCCAAGAACACTGTGGTCGGGCTTTCGCAGCCGGAACAGTTCAGCAGCGATCTGGACATTCCGTTCCGGCAGGGATCGTTCGAGGTCGGCGTGCCGACGTTCGGCGGGTTCAATCCCAACGCCGGCGTGCAGATGGGCCTCGCCGTGCTCAGCGACATCGAAGCGTTCTTCTTCATCCAGGCGGCCCAGGGCGATTCGCGGTCGAACCTGCTGTTCGCACCGAAGGTCACCCTGTTCAACGGGCAGTTCGCTTCGGTGTTCAGCGGCGTGTCGCGGCCGTTCGTGGTGAGCGTGATTCCCACGGTCGGCTTCTTCTCGGCCGGCTTCCAGCCGGTGATCGTGCCGGTGTTCGACGGCGTGTCGCTGTCGGTGCAGGCGGTGATCTCGGCCGACCGACGGTTCGTGCGGTTGACGGTCATTCCGCTATTCAGCAACCTGACCGACGTGTTCACGTTCTCGTTCTCCGGTGGTGCCGGCGGCGGCCAACAGCAGGGACAACAGGGACAGGGCGGCCAGCAAGGCCAGGGCGGCGGCGGCCAAGCCGGCGGCCAGCAGGGCCAGGGCGGCGGCGGGGGCGGCCAGTTCGGCATCGGCGGCGGGCTCGGCTCGCAGCAGATGCTCATGGGCAGCATGTTCAGCCAGCAATTCGGCGGTGGCGGCCAACAGGGCGGCAACCAGCAGGGTGGCAACCAGGGTGGCAACCAGCAGGCCGGTTCTCAGACGATCACCGTCCAGCAGCCGGTGCAGGAAATTGTGAACGTCACCACCACGGTCAGCGTGCCGGACGGCGGCACGGTGTTGCTCGGCGGCGTGAAGCGGCTCCGCGAAGGCCGCAGCATGGCCGGCGTGCCGATCCTGAACAAGATTCCCTACGTCAGCCGGCTGTTCAAGAACACCGGTGTGGGCCGCGAAACGGAAAGCCTGATGCTGATGGTGACGCCGCGCATCATCATCCAGGAAGAAGAAGAGGAACTGCTCGGAATTCCCACCGAGTAAGCTCTTAGGGATGCGTCGCACATCCCTCGACCGCCGCGGTTAGTCGGGCTGACCGCGGCGGTTCTTTATTCTGTGCCGAGGAAGCCCAGGGATCGCCATCCCTGGGCTTCTTCATTTCTTCGGACGAAACGCCTGCACCTTCGACTCGTCGGTCGTCAGATACGGCCCCTCCAGCAGGTCGAGGCAGTACGGAATCGCCGGGAACACGGCGTCCAGGCATTCGCGGATCGCGCGCGGCTGGCCCGGCAGATTGACGATCAGCGACCGTCCCCGAATCCCCGCCGTCTGCCGCGACAGAATCGCCGTCGGCACCTTCTCCAGCGACACCGTCCGCATCAACTCGCCGAAGCCGGGCATCTCCTTCTCGCACACGGCGAGCGTGGCCTCCGGCGTCACGTCACGCACTGCCGGGCCGGTCCCGCCCGTGGTGATGACCAAACAACAATGCTCGTCATCGCAGAGTTCGCGCAACGTCTCTTCGATGCCGAGCCGGTCATCGGGAATCACCCGCGACACCAGTTCGTGCGCGCTGGTGAGGATCTCGGTCAGATACTCCCGAATCGCCGGCCCGCCGCGGTCCTCGTACACGCCCTGGCTGGCGCGGTCCGAAACCGTCACGATGCCGATCCGGATCGTCGCGCTGGTCATGCGTGGTCCCCGAGGTCCGCAGTTGACATCAACACCGCTTCTTGTAGTCGACGGGTTTCCACGACGAGTTCCGTCGGCGACGCACTGGCGACGTAGCCGCACGTCACGTCGTCGCCCGCCCGTTTGAGCCGAGCCAGACCGCTCACCAGATCGGCGTCGGCAGCTGGATGATGGCCGGACAACTCGACGCGCCCGATCAGGGGGCCGGCGACCCAGTACGGACCATGGGGGTCCAAGAGGTCGACGAATCGGTATTCCGTCGCTTTCCAATGGGTCGTCCGAACCGACAGCCGCAGATTGCTCCGCTTCGCGCATCGCAGCGCGAACAACACCAGCCCGAAGAGGCGACTCTCGCTGCGGCCGTCATCCCAGGGTTCGATCAGCAGGTCGCATCCGGGCACGGCGTCGGCCACTTTCCCCCACGCGATGGCCACCGAGCACCCCGCCAGTTCGTCGGTCGAAGTCGGTCCCACACTCACGCGGACGCCACGGAATCCCGCAGCCTGCGCCTGTTTCAGAACGCGAATGCAGTCCGTCTGCCACTGAGACCACTCCCAATCATCGATCGCAAACGCCGGACCGTCGAGGGAGCCCAGGGCGACGCCGGACGTCCGCGCCACCTGCACGATTCGCTGCTGTTCGGCGGCAGGCCGTCCACCCCATTGGGGATCGTCGAAGTGCCGGAAGCCCAGCCGCGCAGTCGCGGCGATCTGATCGCCGACATCGCATCCGACCGCCCGTTCCAACACCCCGGCGGCTGGCGCGATCTTCAATGGTGCAACCTGTGGACTCGCGCCTCGGGCCGTGAACCACGCACCGGACAGCGCCGTCGTCGCCAGAAATGTTCTGCGGGAAAGCATTGGACATTCTCCTCAAGGCAGTTGACGCAGCACGTCGGCCAACGGGCGGCGGTTTTGTTCCGGGACCACGGCCGGGTAACCGTACCAGATGATGCCGACCGAACGCTGTTCCTCCGAATTCACGCCGAGCAGCCGGAAGTATTCCGGGTGCCGGGTGACGTCTCCCGTCGACCATTTCGAGCCGACGCCGTGGCTCCACAACGCCAGCATCAGATTCTGCACGGCACAGCAGCAGGCCGCGTAGTCTTCCTCTTGCAGGAATGCGTCGTCGCTGCGCAGACACGTGACGGCGATCCACCCCGGCACCGCCGACCACTGCTTTCGTTTCTGTTCCGCGGCCTCGGGGCCTTTCTTCGCCGCGATGATCGCGGCATTCAGCTCGACCACGGCGCGGGCGGTTTCGGCGCCGAGCCAGTGAAACCGCCACGGCTCGGTCTTGCGATGATTGGGCGCCCAGCACGCCAGGTCCAGCGCCTGCTGCACGATGTCACGCGGCGGCAAATCGGAGCGAAACGCCCCGACGGTGCGGCGCGTCTTCAAGATTTCGATGAAGCGATCGTCCATCCGGAATGGGCCTCGACCGAGCGGCTAAAAGTGTCCCGGACGCTCCAAGCGTCCGGGACACTGGTGACGACCCGAAGATCGTAATGCATTCGGCAGCCGAATTCATGTATTCTTGTGAACCATTCGGAAGGCAGTGACGTATTTACATGGGGCCGGTTCCAGCGGCCCGGAATGTGGGTGTGTTTCCGAACGCTGACTACGCCGAAGAGGCCGGTGCGACCGGCCCAGCCGAAACGCCGAACTCATTATGAAGGATAGCGCATGGCGGACGAGGTCTCCAAAAGTTGTGTCGAGTGCCAGGGCACAATGTGCCCGGTCGTCTTGATGGACAAGGTTCACCACTCCGGTGCGCAGCGCGAGTTGGAGTACCGCCTGCCGGAGGCCCGCCCCAGCTTCTGGAGGGGCCTGTATCCGCCAGCCGGGCGCGTGCGGGCGTTTCTGTGCGGCGGATGCGGGCGGATCTCCCTCTATGGTAGCGACACCGAGCCCGAGCCAGGCGCAGCCATTGAGTAAGTGCCGACGGGCTTTGCAGGCGGCTCCGTACCAATTGAGGAGTTTCATGCCGCGCAAGAATTGCTCAGTCAATTCGCGCGGCGAAACACGCGTATTCCCCGCACAGAATTGTGGTTGACACCTGGCGTTGGCGGCATATTCTCAATGCGTTCCGTTCGCATAAGCAGAGTTCGGCGGCGGAAGAGCACGGAGGGCGGATGCCACTGAGCTACCACTGCGTCATCTGCAAGGGGTCGATGCCGTTCGACGGGCCGCAGGCTCACCGCCTCGACCCGTGCGGGCTGGTGGTCGTGGGCAACGCCGACCGGGACTGGCGGGACCAGCGGGACCAGACGTTCTGGTGCCACTTCGAGTGCTTTCGCCGGCTGGTGGGCGACGACGGGGTGCTGTACATCAAGGACGCCGACTTCGCCACCAACGGCGAGGCCGCGGACGAGCGGGAGGCCGCGGGGCAGTAAGACACGCCGAACCAGTTGAGTAGGGCCGGTCCCACCGGCCGCATGGTCCGAGTGATTCCCAACCCGCTGACACGCACCGAAGAGGCCGGTGGGACCGGGCCTACCGATGGATCACGGCTTGTCCACGACGCTGATCTCGTACAGCTTCGGCCACAGCTTGCCGGTGACGAACAGCCGCTTTGCCGTGGCGTCGTAGGCGATGCCGTTCAGCACGTGTTCGCGGCTGGGGCGATCGCGGACCGGATACAGCGTCGAGAGGTCCACCCAGCCGGTCACTTCGCCGGTCTTGGGGGAGATGCGGGCGATGCGGTCGGCGTACCAGATGTTGGCCCAGATCTCGCCGTCGATGAACTCCAACTCGTTGAGCTTGTCGACCCGTTGTCCCGCGGCTCGCACGTCGATCCGTTTCGTGACCTCGAACGATTTCGTGTCGAGAAAGCGAATGACGGACGTGCCGTCGCTGAGGATCAGTTGTTCGCCGTCGGTCGTCAGCCCCCAGCCTTCGCCGGTGTAACGGAACGACGACACCGGGGCCAACGTCTTGCGGTCGTAAATCAATCCGAGGCGATTCTTCCACGTGACTTGATAGATGCGGTCGCCGAGGACCGTCACTCCTTCGCCGAAGTAATCGTTCGCCAACGGGACGAACCGTTGTACGCGGCCGGTGACGAGATCGACTTCTCGCAGCGACGACTCGCCGTTCTGGCCGGTCCCCTCGTACAGCGTTCCCTCGGCGACCGCCAGCCCCTGGCTGAAGGCCTGCGGGTCGTGCGGGAACGTGTTGATCACACGAAAGCCGGCGACGGGAAGCGCGGTCTTCCGAGGCAACGCGGCCGCCGCTCCGACCATCAACAGCAGCCCGATGCCGATGCCAACGACAATCCCCGCCCGACCGGAACGGGGTCGAACCGCGGGCGATGGCGGCGGCAATGTCTCGGCGGTCACCATGCTCCCTCCTGTGAGCCAAGCGTCCTCACCGATACTCTGCCATGCCCGGCGGATGTCGTCCAGACCGGTCCTGATTCAGTTTGTAGGGTGCAGTCGAGGCTTTGCGAGGCTCACCCCGTTAGTTGGAGTCCAGCCTTTAGGCTGCTCTTCGTTTTTTCCCGAGCGAAGAGAAAGGGCACAGCCTGAAGGCTGGACTCCAACAGGTGAGCCATGCCGTCAGAACCTGTGAGGCCGATTCACCTTGCGACTGGATGCGCAAGCGACTATGAATATGATAGACTTCGTAGGGTGCAGTCGAGGCTCTGCGAAGCTCACCCCGTCGTGCCCCAGCGGGGTGAGCCTCGCAGAGCCTCGACTGCACCCTACTTAAATCACTGACTTCCCGGCCCCCATTGAGATTCGGTTCCATGCCCGTTCCGCAATACCGTTTGGACCGGCGACAGATGCTGCAAGTCGGGGCCGCCGGCGTGGCCGGGGCGGCGTTGCCGCTGACCGGCGGGACGGTGCGCGCCGACTCGGCCGCCGGTCGGGCCAAGTCGGTGCTGTGGATTCACCTCAGCGGCGGCCCCAGCCAACTGGACATGTGGGACCCGAAGCCGGACGCCCCTGCGGAAATTCGGGGCGAATTCAAGGCGATCCCGACCAACGTCCCCGGCATCATCGTCTCCGAACATCTGCCCCGGTTCGCAACGCAGATGGATCGCTGGTCGATCGTCCGGACGCTGGCGCATGGGGAACACAACCACCTGCTGGCCACGCACGTCGCCCTGGCGGGCCGGCCGACGCCGATCCCGCGTGGCGGCAGTGATCTCGACCGGGTGGAATCGCGGTTCGACTTCCCGAACTTCGCCGCCGCACTCGATTACATCCGCCCGCGACGCGACGGCATTCCGACCGGCGTGTCGCTGCCGAATTATTTCATCGAAGGGCCGCTCACCTGGCCCGGTCAGCACGCGGGCTTCCTCGGTCCCAAGCACGATCCGTGGCAGATCAACCACGATCCGAACAGCGCCGATTTCCGCATCGACTCGCTCCGCTTGCAGGACGGCGTCACGCCCCCGCGGCTGGTTTCCCGGCGGGAACTGCTCGACCACCTGAACCGTCACCCGTCGACGTCGGAACGCGGGCGGCCGGCGTCGTTCGGCGAGCAGCAGGATCTGGCGTTCTCACTGCTGACCTCGGCGAAAGTCGCCGACGCCTTCCAGATCGACAAGGAAGACCCTGCCGTTCGCGATCGGTACGGCCGCAACAAGTTCGGCCAGTCGATGCTGCTCGCCCGCCGGCTGGTGGCCGCCGGAGTGCCGGTGGTTCAGGCGGCGATGGGCATTGTCCAAACCTGGGACACGCACGTCGACAACTGGGGCAACCTGAAGACCAGGCTGCTGCCGCAACTCGATCAAGGTCTCGCCGCGCTCATGGACGATCTGTCGTCGATGGGGCTGCTCGATCAGACGCTGGTCATCGTGATGGGCGAGTTCGGCCGGACCCCGAAAATCTCGACGCTGCCCGGCCAGACTGTGCCGGGCCGCGATCACTGGGCCCACGCCTATTCCGGCCTGTTCGCCGGTGCGGGAGTCCGCGGCGGCCAGGTGATCGGCACGACCGACGCCATCGCCGCTTATCCGGTCACCCGCCCGTGGTCGCCGGCGGACGTCTGCACCACGCTGTTCAACGCTCTCGGCGTCAGCCACGAGGCCCTGGTGATCGACCCGCTCAATCGGCCGAATCACCTGCTGAACGGCGAGGTCATCGCGCCGCTGTACACGGGCCGGGAAGCCCAGGGATAGCTATCCCTGGGCTTCTTTACGGCAGTTCGCGAATCCGCAGGTTGCGGAACTCCACCGGCGCCCCTTCGGACTCCAGGCACAGATGCCCGGTCTTCGGGTCGCAGTTCTTGCCGCCGGAGACTTCCTCGCCGTTGACCCACAGCCGGATCTCGCCGTTGATGGCCCGCACATAGTAGTGGTTCCACTGGTCGATCCCCTTGCTCAGGTTCTTCCGCGGAAAACTGCGCTGACCGTTCGGCGAGATCGGCGGGAACGGCTCCATCTTGGACCGGCCGACGGGGAACACGTCGCCGTTGGTCGAGAACCAGTCCGATTTCTTGCCGTTCTTTTTTTCGTACTGTTCGGCGTACCCGTGATCGAGCACCTGCACCTCAATGCCGCACTTGGGAAGAGAATTACGGGGGACGTCCACCAGCGCATCCTCGGCGGCCCAGACAAAGACGCCCGAGTTGCCGCCCGACTTGCGATGGCACCACTCGGTAACGAGTTCGAAGTTCGTGTACGGCTTCACCGTGCGGATCACCCCCACCGGCTGCCCGGTGCAGTAGGTGATGCCATCCTTCCACGACCACGTGTCGGGATCGCAGTTGACGTGCGTGAAGTCGGCTTCGGTCAACGCGACCCATCCGGGACCATCGCCGTTGATGAACGCCTTCGGCAGGGCGTCCTGGGCGGCGACTGTGGACCCCATCCACAGGACGATGATGGCGGCGATTGGGTTGCGTAGCATGATGATGCCTTGAGTGGTTGGACGTGGGTGTTGATACCCGCATCAACGTATGCCAGGCGAACGGGGAATGCAAATGGGATGGGCAATGCGACATCGTCAAAACCGTTAGCCGCGACCCGC
>JAWXBB010000606.1:0-6043 GCA_034439795.1 Planctomycetaceae bacterium
ATCAGCAGGAGCGCCAGCGTCAGCATGTTCCGCAGCAACCGGCCGATCACGACGGGGCCCCCCGTCCGTGAACGAACCACCGCGGACAGGCCGCGACCACGCCCGCCGCGGCGAGAATCCACAACGGCATCTCGGCCGGCAGGCGGTAACGGATCGACCCGACGAACAGCATGTGGACCGCACAGAAGAAGACCGCCGGGCCGAGCGTCGCCAGCCACAGTCGCCAGTCGCGGCGATGCGTCCACAACCCCACGGCTGCGAACACATACAGCGGCAGCGTCGCAATCAGCAGGCCGAATTTTATGAGGGGCTGCGCGAACTGCTCCGCGTTCGGCAGCGGACTCCAATACCGCCCGGCCTTGATGAAGGCGAGCGCGATCGTGCGTCCCGGATTCGCGGCGACGAACGCCCACGCCCGGCGGCGATATTCCTGATCCATCTCGTATTCGGACATCCGCCCAAGCAGGTTCTCCTCATCGAAGAACGCCATGTCGCTGTCGCCGGTCGCCGCCGGATTCAAACCGTCGTACAGACTCGGCCCAACCCACAACGTCGTGATGACCCAATGCCCGCTGACAGCGTGGTTGCGCCAGACCCACGGGAAGTAGGCGACGCCAAACGCGGCAAGCAGCACGGCCGCTTCGAGCCACCGCGCGGGCCGGAATCGACCAACAAGGACGATAAGGCCCGCCGCAAGAATCGGCACCGGCAACCACGTCGGCCGCAGGTACGTTGCGATGGCGCACAATAGACCGGCGCTCAGCGCACTTAGAAGCCGCGGGGTCCCACCCCCGCGGATCTTCAGCAACATGGCAAGGGGAATCAACGACGCCGTCATTGCCGTCGCAAAACACGACTCACTCAACAGCAGCGGGCTAAAGACAATCAGCGCCGGCGACAGCGCGGTCGCCGCGGCGGCGATCAGGCCGACTTCGGGGCCGGCGAGCTCGCAGCCCAGCCAGTACACGCACCCGCAACCGGCCGCTCCGATCACCGCCAACACGCAGCGGGCGGGCAACTTTGCGTCGTCAAAGACCAGCCGGCAACCGGCGAGGATCGCGGGGAGGCCGGGCATCCGCAGAATCTTCCGCGGCGGTTCGTAGACGGAGTACGGCTCACTCGCAGCGATGTGACCCGCAAGCAGCCAGTACCCCTCGGCGTCGCCGTCGATCAGACAGACGCGGCCGGGCGTGGCGGAGACGATGCGGTCCACCACCACCGCAGCCACCAGACGTGCCGCGAGCGCGACCGCCAACACGCCGGTCAACCAAACCGGTGACCGCAGCGAGCTCGGCATGGCGCACCCATCCCCCCGAAGAAAAGCGAGGGAATGTACGTCGGACGGGCGGTTTCCGTCAAGACGAGTTGCGTTGCCGCGGAAGCCCAGGGATAGCAATCCCTGGGCTTCTTCGAACGCACTCAGCTTTCCGCGGTACCCAACGCTTCCGGGTCTTCGATATGCACGGCCTTGTAGCCGCCGATCGACTTGAAGTACAGGATCAGCAGCAGATACAGCACGGCCATGGCGGCGGGGACGTAAGCGGTGAGCCGCAGCGCCGTTTTGCCCCCTTCGACGCCGGCCTCTTTGACCGGTTGCTTATCCTCAGCGGCATGCGGCTTGGCCTCGGCCCACCACGCGGCGAGCCGGGCATGATTCTTGTCGGTCGTCCCCTCCTTCGCGAGGAGGTCGCCGACCCGCTGCAGTTCTTTGCCGCCGTCTTCCAACACGCCGACCTTGGAGCCGTCGAGGCCCACGGTCTTGAAGCCGAGGAAGCTGTTTTCCCGGTCGGCCTTGTACCGTTCGTACGTGTCCTTCGAGTCGACTTGCAGGTTCTGCGACGCATGGAAGTCCTGCTGGAAGCCGATCGCGGGGCCGCCCAGCAGACCCGCCGACAACATCCCCGCGCCGCCGAGAGCGCCAATCGCAACGGCCCCGCCCTTCGGGAACCGTTCCGACGCCACCGCCAGCATTGTCGGCCAGAGGAACGTCTTGCCGCAGGCATACACCGTCGCCGAGATGATGCACAACGCGACGGAGTCAGCATTGCCGAGCAGCGTCAGGCCCACCGCCCCCAGCACGCCGCTGACGAACAGCAGCCCCAGCGGGGAGATCTTATGCACGATGGGACCGGCAACGAATCGCAAAGCGAACATCAGCAGGGAGGTGTAAACGAACAAGGCCAGCCCGGCCGCCGGACTCCCCATGATCGCGCCGGTGATTTTGGCGATCCACGAATCGGTGCCCAACTCGACGTAGCCGACCATCGCGTGAATGATGATCAGCACCAGCATCAGCGGCGCGAACAGGGTACCGATCATTTCGCCCAGCGTCACGCCGGCCGACTCCGCTTCCGACTTCGGGAATTTTTGCCCCAGCAGCATGATGCCGTACAGGATCACCGGCACCAGGAACAACGACATCTGGATCTTCCAGTCGACCGGCGGCGTGACCACCTGGCCGTTCGTGTCGAGCTTCGCCGCCATGAACGCCGAGGCCAACCCACCCAGGACCAGCCCGGCCGGCCACCCGGCATGGAGCAGGTTCAAGTAATGGGCCTTGTTCTTGGGGAACAGCGTCGCCGTCAACGGGTTCACCACCGCTTCGCACAAGCCGTTGCCGATCGCGAAGATGAACATGCCCCAGAACAGGCAGTTGAACGCGGCGTCCTTCCCCCCGGCGGCGAATGCCGCGGGGGTCGCCAGCGTGATCACCGCCGAGACGAAGTGCAGCACGAAAGCGAGCGCCATCAGTTTGCCGTAGCCGATTTTGTCGGCGAACAGCGAGCTGAGCAGGATCACGATCGCGAAGCCGGTCAGACCGCCCCCCGTGACAGCTCCGAGCTCGGTCATCGTGAACCCGAACTGCTCGGCCCACTGACCGAGGATGCCCCCGCGGACGGAATAGCCCACGCCGGCGGCGAGGATCGCCATGAAGCCGGCCCCCAACAATCGGTATGCATTCGGCGCAACGCCGGACTCGCTGGCCCCGTGGCTCATCGTGGTGGTCTCCCGCCTGTGGCGCAGATTCGAGGGTGTATTGGGAATGGTTGATCCGAAGAGTGGGCGTATCGTAGCCGCGACCCGAACCGTTTTCCACGGTGAAAATGAGGTGGTCGGTGATAGGGGGCAGGCGATAGACAGAATGACGATGACGAAGCTGGCTTTCTCTGCCTAACAACTACCACCTACCAACGATCACCTCTCTCTCCTCCTTGCACCCGCGCCGAAAAGTCGTCACAGTCCCGCCTGCTCGCCAGCAGTCTTCGGAGCCCGGTGCATGGAATCGACGAGCGAAGCCGACGGCGTGGCCCGGACAGTCCCGCTGCATACCAAGATTGTCATCGGCCTCGTCCTCGGGGCCGGACTCGGGCTGGCGGCGAATCTCCTCGGCAGCCGCGTCGGCGTCGACGCCGATAAAAACGGCCTCGGCGACTGGCTCGACCTCACCGTCTACTGGGTCGAGCCGATCGGCAAGATCTTCCTGCGGCTGATGTTCATGGTCGTCCTGCCGCTGGTTTTTTCGGCGCTGTCGCTCGCCGTCGTCGAGATTGGTGACGTCCGCAAACTCGGCCGGATGGGACTGCGGACGCTCGGCTACACCGCCGTGCTGTCCGGCACCGCGGTGCTGATCGGCGTCGGCCTAGTGAACGGACTGAAGCCCGGCAAATCGCTGCCGCCGGAAATCCGCGACCGCATCATCACCAAAGAGGAAGGAGCGGCGAAGGGGAAACTCGAACAGGCGTCCAAGGCGAAGCCGCTCCGCGACACGCTGATCGACCTGATCCCCGAGAACCCGCTGCAGGAAATGGTCGGCGCGCTCGACGGCAGCTCCAAGGGGGACGGCATGCTCGCCGTGATGGTGTTCTCGCTGATCTTCGGGATCGCGATCACCATCACGCCCGACAAATGCACGGGCCTCGTCAGTTGGCTCGAAGGGCTGAACGCCGTCGCGATGACGGTCATCGGCTTCGCCATGCGGCTCGCTCCCGCCGGAGCCGGCGTGCTGGTGTTCGTCGTCACGGCCAAGCTGGGGTTCGACGTCGTCCAGACGCTGGCGTGGTTCGTCGGCACGGCGCTGTTGGGGCTGGCGCTGCATCTGTTCGTGACGTATTCGGTCGTGCTGACGCTGTTCAGCAAAAAGAAGCCGTGGGACTTCTTCCGCGAAACGCGCGAGGCGTCGCTGGTCGCGTTCAGCACGTCGTCGTCGAGCGCGACGTTGCCGACGGCGATCAAGGTCGCGCTGAACGATCTCAAGCTGCCGCCCAGGATCGCCAACTTCGTGCTGACCGTCGGCGCGACCGGCAACCAGAACGGCACGGCGCTGTTCGAGGGGGTGGTCGTCCTATTCCTCGCCCAGGTGATGGGGGTCGAGTTGACGTTCGCCCAGCAATTTCAGGTCGTGCTGATGGCCGTTCTCGCCGGCGTCGGCACGGCAGGCGTTCCCGGCGGGTCGATTCCGCTGATCGTGGTGGTGATGCAATCCGTCGGCGTGCCGGGCGAGGCGATCGGCATCATCATCGGCGTGGACCGCCTGCTCGACATGTGCCGCACGATCGTAAACGTCATCGGTGACCTGGTGATCACGGTCTGCGTCGCCGCCAGCGAACCCGCGGAGGCGGAGCCGTCTCCGGTAGGGTGGGACGAGTCTTCGAGTCCCACCACGGTGAAATGACCAAGGTTCAATTTTCAATGACCAAGTGAAGAATCATGTTTGGTCCTTGAGAATTGAACATTGAACCTTGTTCGTGGTGGGACTCGAAGACTCGTCCCACCCTACGGTAAAGTACACATATCGTCCCCCGTCAGGAGACGGGGGGCTAAATATTCGGAAGATCCCATGCTCGTCAGTTGGAATTGGTTGCAGCAATACGTCGCGCTCGGCATGTCGGTGGAAGACCTCACCGACCGGTTGACGATGTCCGGCCTCAACCTCGAAGAATACCACGCCGTCGGCGACGACACCGTCATCGACCTCGAAGTCACCAGCAACCGGCCCGATTGTCTGGGGCATCTGGGCGTTGCGCGGGAGGTCGCGGTGCTGTTCGATCGGGAACTCAAGCCGCTTGCGGCTAAGCCGCAAGCGAGCGCCGTGAACGTGTCCACGGTCACATCCGTCAAGGTGGACTGCCCGGAGTTGTGCCCGCAGTATTACGGCCGCGTGATCCGCGGCGTGAAGCTCGGGCCAAGTCCCGCGTGGATGCAGCAGCGGCTCGCGGCCGTCGGGATTGCGAGCATCAACAACGTCGTCGACATCACCAACTACGTGATGCTCGAATGCGCCCAGCCGCTGCACGCGTTCGATTTCGACAAGCTGCACGGCGGAAAGATCATCGTCCGCCGGGCGAAAGCCGGGGAGAAGATCAAGGCGATCAATCAGCGCGAGTACGTGCTGTCGCCGGAGATGTGCGTGATCGCCGACGCCGACCGCCCGGTCGCGGTCGCCGGCGTGATGGGCGGGTTCGACACCGAAATCTCCGCGGCCACGAAGAACGTGTTCGTCGAAGCCGCGCTATTCGCCCCGCTGGCGATCCGCAATGCAGCCCGCAAGCTCGATCTGCATTCGCCGTCGTCGCACCGCTTCGAGCGGGCCTTGGACCCGATGGGCGTCGATTGGGCCGGCCGACGTTGTTGCGAACTGATTCTCGAACTCGCCGGCGGGGAACTGCTCGACGGGGCGGTGTTCGACGGCGTCCGTCCCCAACCGCCGACGGAAGCGATCACGCTCCGCTTCACCCGATTCCGCAAGGTGCTGGGGATCGACGTCCCTGTGGACGCCGCCGTGCGCATCCTGCAGCAACTCGGATTGAAACTCGTCGGCACGCCAACCACCGAGACGGTCGCGTTCGTTTCGCCGTCGTTCCGCCGTGATCTGACGCGCGAGATCGACCTGATCGAAGAAGTCGCCCGCATCTACGGCTACGACAAACTGCCGGCCGACGTCACCGTGCCGCTCTGCACCAGTGCGAAATCATTGCGGGAGCGCGTCGGCGAACGAATCGGCGAGACGCTGACCGCGGCCGGGTATTTCGAAGCGATCACGTCG
>JAWXBB010000607.1:0-8164 GCA_034439795.1 Planctomycetaceae bacterium
CAATGCACGTCGCCGGAGAGGAACACCACGCCGTTCGCGCGGGTGGATGTGATCAGTTCGATCATCTTCGTCTGCTCGCGCGGCAGGTTGGTCCACGATTCGAAGCCGTTGTACTCGTGGCCGAACTGAATGGACGACGCGATGATCCGCACGTCGGCCGGCTGCGTGAGCTGGTCCTTGAGCCAGGCCCATTGTTCGACGCCGAGGAACGTCTTGTCGGCGGAGTCGTCAGGCTGATAGTCGTTCTTGAGCGGGCTGCCGGCGGGAATCGGCTTGGGATTCCGCAGCAGCGGATCACGAAACATGCGCGTGTCGAGCAGCAGCAGTTGCAGCGCGCGGCCGTTCTGCTCGAAGCGATGCACGCCGTAGATGCCGTCGTGCATGCGTCGCGGGCTGTCCGCCGGGACGCGCCAGAAGTCGAGGAAGATCGCCCGTGATTCGGCCCGGAACGGGTAGTTCTTGCCGGCGTCGTTCTCACCGTAATCGTGATCGTCCCAGATCGCGAGGACGGACACCTGCCGTCGCAGTTGCTGGAACTCATTCTTCGCGGCGAGTTTCGCATACTTCTCCCGGAGCACGGTCATGTCGCGCGAGTCGCCGTAGATGTTGTCGCCCAAATACACGAACAGGTCGGGCTGCCGCGCGACGACGGTCTCCAGCACCGGCTGCGGCTTGTTCTGATTGGCGCACGACCCGAACGCGATCCGCCTGGGCAGCCCGGTGATCGACGCGACCGGTTTGACGTCCGGTTCTTGGGCCGATGCCGGGGTGAGACCATTCATCGCCATCGACACGGCGATCAGTAAACGAACGACGCGGGACCTCATGGAGACATCCTCAAGAGCGAGCGTTGATGGTCGGCTGCCACGCAACGCCATGCACGAATCTGATCGGCTGGCCAAGATGTTATCCACAGATTTCACAGATTACGCAGATTCAAGGCATGACCATTTTGCTGACGGCAGGGGTTCCATCCGTCTCTATCCTCTGTTGGATTTCAATCTGCGAAATCTGTGAAATCTGCGGACAAACGGCTTTGTCCTTCCTCTCAGATTCGTGACCGTGGCATATCAAGAAATCATGGGGAGATGACCGGCGAGAGAATCCGCGACGCGTGTTTCCGATTCACCTGCAACTGGTTGGTCGCTACGCGGACTTTGTCCGGCGGCGAGACCGTCAGCGGCAGGCCGGTGTTCGGGTTCGACTCGTAGAATGGCGCACCGGTGCTCGCCACCGTCACACGGATGCGGTGCCCCTTGGCGAAGATCAGGCTCAGCCAGCCGACGTCGAGCGTCACCGGCACGACCTTGCCGGGTTCGAGGAACACTTCGCGCTCGTATCCTTCGCGATAACGGACCCGACGGATGTAATCCATGATCAGCATCGACCGGCCGTCGGGATAAACATCGCTGATGCGGACGATCAGATCGGTGTCGGGACAGTCCGACGCCAGGAACATCTCGGCGACGACCTTGCCGGTCCATTCGACGGGTTCCGTCAATACGTCGGTGGTGAACGTGAGCACGTTCGGTTGCCGCTCGAAGTCGCTCGCATCTTTAGCGCCGGGAAACGCGCGGCCCGGGATCGACGCGGGATGTTCGGGATCGGCCTGGAACGTCATCGCGGCGCTGTCGGACTCCGGCGGCTGGCCGGTCAACCGTCCGCCCGTGTGCAGATAGTGGGCCGTGGGTCGGGCGGCGATCGGCCAGTCGGTCGCCGTGCGCCATTCGTTGCCCGGCGCGTGCTCCTCGCCGACGGCGCCCATCACGAAGTAACGGATGGTCGGCTCGCGTTCGACGCCGTTTTCGATGCCTTTCAGATAGTGATCGAACCAGCGGACCATGTGGGCGTCCAACGGGAACTTCGCCCGCTCGGGGTACGTCATCTCGCCGGTGACGTTGATCTCCTTCACGCGGCCGTGCAGCCACGGGCCGAGCAGCAGTTGCTGCTGTCCGCGCGACTGCGGTCCGCCGCGATGCTGCCGGCCGATGTAGCTGTCCACCGACCCGACGCACATGAAGTCGTACCAACTGCCGATGGTGAAGCAGGGGACGTTCATCTGGTCGAAATGCTGCGAACAGTCCTCGGCGGCCCAGTAGTCGTCGAAGGTGGGATGCCGGAACCACTCGGCGAGCAGGGCGTTGTTGTGGGCCGGCTCGCGGCAGATCTTCGCCAGTTCCAGAAACCGCTGCGGCTTGGTCGCGCCGCCGATGCGGTAGCCCTCGTGGTACAGACTGAGGCCGGTGTCGATCATGTACTGCGCCGTGAGGTGCGGCGGCCGCGTGACGGCGAGAAAGTTCTGCGCGAAGCCCGCCTGCGAGCTGCCGAACGTCCCCACCTTGCCCGTCGACCACGGTTGCCCGGCAAGCCATTCGACGAGGTCGTAGCCATCCTTGAGTTCACCCCAGCCGAGCGCCCGATACCCCTGCCACAACCCTTCGGACATCTGCGACCCGCGGAAGTTGGCGAGCACCACCGCGTAGCCGCTGCGGGCCAGCTTCGAGAACTGCTCGCGGACCGCGGGACCGTTCCCGTTGGCGTAACGCTGTTCGAGCAGCACGGGCCAGCGGCCGTCGCCGGCGGGCCGATAGATCACCGCCGACAGCCGCACGCCGTCGCGCATGGGGATCATCGCCGATTCTTCGAGGATGTCCTGGGCACGAGCCGAACCGGCGAGTGACAGCAGCGACACGAGGAGGAAGAGGCGGCGGTGCATGAGGGAGCTCGATTCGCGGAGATGAACGGAATGACTGCGACGCATCTTCAAGCGGTTGGCGGGGAGCGTCAAGGGTGCGAGTGCAGAGACGCGGCCAGAGGGCTGTCGTCGCGATTGGGAACTGTCGAGGAGTCGTTTCCCGTCCGGTCCCCTCGCCCCCGTCTTCGGGGGAGAGGGATAGGGTGAGGGGGCGAGCGCTCCCCGACGTGTTCCACTCGTGACGCCTCTTGGTCGGTGCGCCGAGCAAGCGCTCGCCCCCTCACCCAACCCTCTCCCCCGAGGACGGGGGCGAGGGGGCCGGACATGAAGACATCCCTGCTGCTCAGCCACCACCAGCGCTACGCGCGGTTCGCCAGCAGTTGCTCGAACGTTGACAGTTGCGATTCCAGCCCCTGCAGGTCCGCGGCGGGGAGCGTTTCGCCGCCGTAGCGGATGCGGTAGTACGCCGAGCAGACCGCGGCCGGCAGCTCGGTCAGCCCGGCCGCGGTCAGACGCGGCTTCAATTTGACCTGGGCGACTGCGGCGAATTCCTGCGGCGTTTCGGCCGGTTGCCGTTCCAGCCCGGCCTTCTTCAGCGACTTCACGAAGCGTTCGTAAAACGCGACGACGATCTTCTGTTGTCGCCGGCGGCTCATCGCCCGTTCCCAGCCGCCTTCGCGCAGCCAGCGGATCAGGCGCATGATGACGCGGAACACGACCGTCGCCGTCAGCAACAGCGCGAACGCGGTGAACCCGCCCCCCAGGCTCAGAAACCGTTCGGGATTCCTGAGCAAGTCGGCGAGGTAACTCAACAACTGCGGGCCCCAGTCGACCGAACGCTGCGCGAGCGCCCAGACCTTCAGTGCGAAATCGCGCAGCGGCGCGTAGAACTGGTCCTGCTGTTGCCGCAGATTGACGTTGATCACGTAGTCGGACCAGAAGGTGGTCGTGGTCGCCGTCAGCCGGTTCCAGAAGCCGACCTTGTCGTACGCGGCGTTGAGACCTTCCTCCCTGGCCAGCGCGGGCGTGGCGTCGTACGTCACCCAATGGTTCGACTCCGTCCAGGCTTCCACCCACACGTGGGCGAACCGCTCCTGCACCTCCCACGCGCCGCGCAGCTCGTTTCGTTCCGCCCCCTTGAATCCGCTGACCAGCCGCGCCGGCACGCCGGCCGCACGCAGCATCAGCGTGAGCGCCGAACCGAAGTATTCGCAGTGCCCCATTTTTCGGTTGAACAGGAAATCCTCGACCGGGTCCACGCCGGGATCGGTCACGCTTAAGTTCAGCGTATAACCGTACTCGCCGGAGTCGCGGAGGTAAGTCTCGAACAGCGCGGCGATTTCCGACGGCGTCAATTGACGGCCCCGTTCCGCCTCGGACTTGGCCACCAGATCGCTCGCCAACTGCTTGAGCCGGTCGAGTCCGCGCGGCAATTGTTGATTCCGCGTGAAATACTGCGATTCCACGTTCTGCCACCAGACGCCCCGGGAAATCGGCGCGGCGTGAATGCGGGCCAGTTCCGCCGGAACGGGAGCCACGTACACCGAGTACGCCAGACGCTGGCTGCCATCGGAACGATGCTCGCGAGCCAGCACCCCCGTCGACTGTTGCCGGAAAATCTCCTCGCGGCGACCGTGGATCTCGGCGGCCTCGGGAACGCCCATGCAGAACAGAATGTCGTCGCTGGTCGGCTCCAGCACGAACTCCTGGCGGTAACCCTGCTGATTGAACGAGTAGCGGATCTTGAGCGGAGTGTCGCTCTGCTCCGGCGTCCAACGGCCGCGACGGTACTCGGACAAGGCGATGCCGCGAAACAACGGCTCGGACATCCCCATCCGCCGGGCGACGTCGTCGAGCGCTAACGGCTCGTCCGATTGGGCGTCGAAGCACTCGACGGTGAAGACCGTCTTCAGGCTCTCCAGCACCTGTCCGATCTCGCCGATCCGCACGTCTCGTGCAAAGCCGGTCACCGACTGGCGGCTGTTGCGGCCGGTGTAGCGGTCGTCGCCAAAGACGTTTTGCGGCCCGAACCAGATGCGCGGCGTGAACGCGAAGAATCCGGCGCTGACCGTCAGCGACAACGCCACCAGCACCGTCAGCCCGCCGAAGAACTGCCGCGTGATCCAGCGATGCGATTCGTCGTGCTGCACCGACGGCCGGATGAGCACCAACTGGCTGTTCGCCGCGGAGACCGCCGTGCCCGATTGCAACGCGAGCTTCCATCCGGCGTCGCCGGCGTCGTACTGCTGCTGGACCTGATACAGCGACGCGACGCTCATCGTCCACAGCGCGCCGCAGACGTAGACCACCAGGCACGCGCCGAACCAGACCCCCGGCGCAAGCACCGACGCCACCGCCACCTGCAAGACGCCGAGCGCCATCACCCACAGGTACAGCCGGTACGTCTTCTCCTGGAACATCACGATCCAGGTAGCGTAGACCAGCAGATGCGCACCCGACAGCAGCTTGGCCTCATCGTTCGGCTGGAAGAACTCCCACGCCGCCACGCCGACGGCGATCGCCCCCAGCAAGTTTGCCGGCCACGGGGGCAGCGACCAGCCCCGCCGCGAATCGGTGGTGGCATAGGCCGCGACGAGCACGCCGAACGTGAGATGGGGCACCCACCCCTCTTCCGCGCGGCCGAGCATCCAGCTCGCCAATGCCGTCAGGGCATACAGGCTGAAGCGGAACACGGTGGAAAGCGGCCACTGCGACACGTCACGAACCCCGCGCGGGAATGGGACGGTGTGTGTTATAGCAGATTGGACGTGGCCGCCCAACGGGCCGCGTCGGACCCAGTGTCCCGGACGCTTCAAGCGTCCGGGACACTTTGCGTGGCGACTCGCTACAATGCCGCTCGATCCCCGATTGCGACCCTCATCGAAGAGACCGAGCATGTCCTCCTCCGACTCCGCGACGCCGTCCGCCGGCGGGCCTTCGCCCGAAGAATTGAAGCTGGCGCTCAAGGCGTTCAAGAAGCGGCTCAAGCTGACGCGGCTCGATGCGGAGTCGAAGGTGGGGAAAAGCCCATTGACGGGCGGAGCCAACTGGGGGATCACCGCCATCATGCCGCCGAACCAGTATCCCCAGGCCGTGTGGGACGAACTGGTGAAGCAGGGGAAGCTCAAGCCCGCCGGTCACGGATTGTTATCGGTCGTGGAGCAGTGACAGCGACGCGGCTACGGCGCTGGTCGGTCCGTCCCCACGATCTCGCTCGTGGCGGCGGCTTCACCGGGCTGGAGTTCGCGCGTGGCGTCCGCGGAGAATTTCTCGACGCGGCCCATGCCGAACACGGCGAGCAGGAAGAACAGCGTGATCCCCAGGCCGACGATGAAATACGTCACGCCCCGTTCGATGCCGCCCGATGGCAACAGACCACCGTTGGCGCTGTCGGTCGGTGTGTCCATCGGGGAGATTCCTGGAAACGAGCGCAACACGGAAATCGTCAGACCGTCCCGCAGCAGTTGACGTGCCGGACACGTTTCGGGTGTTCTCCTCCCCCGCGGGTTGCACCGGAAGACATTCCGGCGACGGGCGTTGTGTTGCGCGTCGGCAGAACCAGCCGTTAGCGCGACTGTTGCATTCCGGCAACAAACTGTTGAGTTTCCGGAGCGGTTCTGAGATTCTAGGCAATAGACAATCCGTCTGTCCCGCCGCGGGGTTTGATGGATTGTCATCCGCGACTCTGTCTGAAAGCGATCTCCGATGCACCGCCGCGTTGCCCCGCTGATTCTCGCCAGTTGTTTCATTCTGGGTTCGGCGATCGCCGCCGACGTCGCGAAGAACGCCGAGTCCGCGAAGCTGGTCGCCGCGCTCAAGCCGTATCAGGATTTCGTCGGCCAGTGGCGCGGCATCGGTCAACCGAAGCGCGGCAGCAACAAGGGAGCGTGGCAGGAAAAGGCGGATGTCCTCTGGCAACTGACCGGCACTGAAACCGGCCTCATCTGGAAGCCCGCGGACGGCCCGCTGTGGAAATCGGCCCGATTCGCGCCCGGTGATAAGCCCGACGAATTGACGTTGCATGTCACGCTCCCCGACGACAACAAGCGGACCTACATCGGCAAACCGGACGGCGACCGCCTGGCGCTCGAATCGGCTGCGGATGACCAGAACGAAGTCCACCGCGTGACGATCACCCGGCTGGGGGAAAACCGGCTGGTGTGGCTGTTCGAGAAGCGATTGGCCCAGCAGACGTTTTACCAGCGCGTCGCCGAGATCAGTTTCCAGCGGGAAGGCACCCGGCTGGCGGTGTCCGGGACTTCCGGCCCGGAATGCGTCGTCACCGGCGGGCTGGGAACGATCGCGGTCGCATACCAAGGCAAGACGTACTACGTCTGCTGCACCGGCTGCCGCGACGCCTTCAACGACGACCCCGCAGGCATTCTCGCCGCATGGGAAGAACGTCGCGCCGCGAAGAAGTGAGCGCCCGTTAGCCGCGACCCGGAGGCTCCGCGCAGGGGAGCGCGCGGGTGAAGCGCGCTGAGCGTTTTGATCGCTTCACAAAGCGCTCCCCTGCGCGAAGCCTCCGGGTCGCGGCTAACGGGTGCCCAAAAAATCCGGTATACCCCTTGCAAAACCGATAGGGCGTGGCCAGAATCAAATGACATTGAGACTC
Source organism: Planctomycetaceae bacterium (assembly GCA_034439795.1). Taxonomy (GTDB): domain Bacteria; phylum Planctomycetota; class Planctomycetia; order Planctomycetales; family Planctomycetaceae; genus DSVQ01. Next base: position 7,311 of record JAWXBB010000607.1, read on the forward strand.
AGTATCAATTTTATCCCAGCCAGCCTGCGGTTGCTCCGCTCGCCAGCCAGGTTCGTGGTCCCCGCGATCCGTGTCGGATCGCGGCGTCATCTTCCTGGTTCTGCCGTAAGGAGCATCGCATGTCTCGTCGCCCAGCCTCGCCGCGGGGCTTCACGCTCATCGAATTGCTGGTGGTGATCGCGATCATCGCGATTCTGATCGCTCTCTTGTTGCCCGCGGTCCAACAGGCCCGCGAAGCTGCCCGTCGGACGCAGTGCCGCAACAATCTGAAGCAGATCGGCCTGGCGTTCCACAACTATCACGACCAGCACTCCACATTCTGCAACTCCGACGGCGGCACCGCAGACCTCAGCGGTTCGAGTGCGTTCGCGGCCATTCTGCCGCAGCTCGACCAAGTCAGCATGTACAACCTGTACAACTTCAGCCTCGGCAACGCCCACCCCACGAACCAGCAGGTGGTGAGTCAGCGGATTGCCGCGTATTTCTGTCCGACGGCGGTCATCCGCCGCGATGTCCCCGGCAGCTGTCTGACGACCGCCGGCGTCAATCTCGACGGCCACCGCGCCCCGGGCACGTATGCCGTCTGCACGGGAACCGGCGACCCGTGGGGACCGTGGCCCGGCAATCCCACAGCGCCGCGCTGCAATGGCGCCGTCATTCCCACGCAGTCGGGCGTCACGCGCTTCCGCGACTTCACCGACGGCTCATCGAACACCATCCTGGCCGGCGAGTCGGCTTGGAATCTGCCGGACTACATGATCACCTCCGGCACCTGCACCGGCCAGGTCCGCTGGGGCTTCACGTACTGGGCGTCGCCGTATCCGCTGTCCACCGCGTTCACGCTGATGCCGCCG
>JAWXBB010000608.1:0-14785 GCA_034439795.1 Planctomycetaceae bacterium
TACCTTTGCAGATGCCCCTGGACGTACTCGACCACCTTGGGATAGAGGATCGACGTGATGACGTCCTCGTCCGTCGGCTCGCGCTTCAGCACGTCCTTGAGCTTCGCCGCGACGGCGGACAGATCGGCGTCGGGCAGGCTCGCCCCCGGCCGGCCGGTGACGTTCGGGCGATCGCGGAGGATGCGTTCGAGCACCTTCGGCGGGAAGCCCCCCGGCGGCTGGCCCATCTTGCCGCCGACGAGATCGAGCACCGATTCCGGAAACGCCAGGTCGCGGCTCTCGTCGAGCACGTCGGCCGCCGACAGGTTATTGGCCACCATGAACAGCGCCATGTCGCCCACCGATTTGGAGCTCGGCGTGACTTTGACGATGTCGCCGAGCAACTGGTTGACCTCGGCATAGACCCGGCAGATTTCCGGCCAGCGGTCGGACAGCCCGATCGCCTTCGCCTGCTGATACAGGTTCGTGTACTGCCCGCCCGGCATCTCGTGCTGGTACAGGTCGCCGGTCGCGGGGAGCATGACCGTCTCGAACGGCTTGTAGTAGTCGCGGACGATTTCCCAATACCGCGCGAGCGCATCCAGATGCTCGCCGTTGAGTCCCGTCGGCCGATCGGAAAACCGCACCGCTTCGACGATGGCGTTGAGGTTCGGCTGCGACGTGCCGCCGGACATCGGGGCGAGCGCGGCGTCGGCGATGTCGAGGCCCGCCTCCGACGCATTCAGAATCGACGCGGCCTGAATGCCGGCGGTGTCGTGCGTGTGGAAGTGGATCGGGATGCCGATTTCCTGCTTCAGTGTTTGCACCAGCAACCGCGCGGCGGCCGGCTTGCACAGCCCGGCCATGTCCTTGATGGCGAGCAGGTGCGCCCCCATCTTCTCGAACTGCTTGGCCAGTTCAACGTAATATTTCAGGTTGTACTTGGGCCGGTTCGGATTGAGGATGTCCCCCGAATAGCAGATGGCCGCTTCGCACAACGCGCCGGTTTCCAGCACGGCGTCCATCGCCACCTGCATGTTCGGCGCCCAGTTGAGCGAGTCGAACACGCGGAAGACGTCGATCCCCGCCTCGGCGGCGATCTTCACGAACTCGCGAACGACGTTGTCGGGATAGTTCGTGTAGCCGACGGCGTTCGAGGCGCGCAGCAGCATCTGGAACAGGATGTTCGGAATCCGTTCCCTGAGCATCGCCAGCCGTTCCCACGGGCATTCCTTGAGAAACCGCATCGAGGTGTCGAACGTGGCCCCGCCCCACATTTCCAGCGAGAACAGTTGCGGGCAGAGCCGGGCGTAGGCATCGGCGATCTGCAACAGATCGTACGTGCGGAACCGCGTGGCGAGCAGCGACTGATGCGCGTCGCGCATCGTCGTGTCGGTCATCATCAGCGTCTTCTGGGCCAGCACCCAGTCGGCGAACTTCTTCGCGCCGAGTTCTTTCAGCTTGGTCCGCGTCCCCGGCGGCGGCGCCTGGTTCAGATTGACGTCGGGCAGCGGCGCTGGAAGACGACTGACAAGGGCCGCCTGGGCCTTGTCCAGCCCGGACGGACCGTTGACGATCGTCTCAGCGAGATACGTCAGCACTTTGGTCGCGCGGTCTTTGCGCGGCGCGAACAGGAACAACTCCGGCGTCTCGTCGATGAACCGCGTGGTCACATCCCCGGCGATGAACCGCGGATGCGTCATCACCTTGATGAGGAACGGGATGTTGGTCTTCACGCCCCGGATGCGGAACTCCTGCAGGCAGCGCTCCATCCGGGTCGCCGCATCGCCGAACCGCCGGCCGCGGACCGAGACCTTGACCAGCAGCGAATCGTAGAACGGGTTGACCACCGCCCCGGAGAACGCACTTCCCCCGTCCAGGCGGATGCCCATCCCGCCCGCCGATCGATAGTGCGACACGCGGCCGTAATCGGGCATGAAGTTGTTCGCCGGGTCTTCCGTTGTCACCCGGCACTGGATGGCGAAGCCGTTGGTGCGGATGTCGGCCTGATCGCCGAGGCCGATTTCGGGATCGGACAGCGGCGTGCCCTGGGCGATGAGAATCTGCGACTTGACGATGTCGATGCCGGTGACTTCCTCCGTCACCGTGTGCTCGACCTGAATCCGCGGATTGACTTCGATGAAGTAGAACTTGTCGGTATCGGTGTCGAACAGGAATTCGACCGTGCCCGCATTGCGGTAGTCGACGGCCTTGCCGATTTTGATCGCGGCGTCGCAGATCGCGGTGCGGACCGCCGGGTCGAGATTTGGGGCCGGGGCGATCTCGACCACTTTCTGATGCCGCCGCTGCACCGAGCAGTCACGCTCGAACAGATGCACGAGGTTGCCGTGCTCATCGCCGAGCAGTTGAACTTCGATGTGCCGGGGGCGCGGGATGAACTTCTCGACGAAAATGTCGGGGCTGCCGAAGGCGTTCAGCGATTCTCGCTGCGCCTGGCCGAAGGCGTCGGCGAACTGATCGGCGGCTTGCACGACGCGCATGCCGCGTCCGCCGCCCCCCTTCGCCGCTTTCAGAATGATCGGATAGCCCAGCGATGCGGCGAGTTGCTCGCCGTCGGCCGTCGATGCGATCGGCGCTGAGCTGCCCCCCAGCACCGGCGCGCCAACCGACTTGGCGATCTCGCGGGCGGTGATCTTGTCGCCGAGTTGGTCGAGAATCTTGGGCGTCGGACCGACGAACGTGATGCCGGCGTCGACGCACGCCTGCGCCAGCGCGGGGTTCTCGGAGAGGAACCCGTAGCCGGGGTGGACGCCGTCCGCTCCGCATTCCCTGGCGATGCGGATGATGGCGGGGATGTCGAGGTACGCCCGGATCGGCTCGCCCGGCTTGCCGATGAGGTACGCTTCATCGGCCTTGAACCGATGTAAAGCGTAGCGGTCCTCGTGCGTGTATATGGCGACCGTCCGCACCCCCAGTTCGTGAGCGCTGCGGAACACGCGGATGGCGATTTCGCTACGGTTGGCGACGAGCAGCTTCGTAATGGCAGGCATCGGTGGGGGTCGATCCGAAGGAGGCAGGCCGGCGAAACGTCAGGGGGCGGTCAAGTCCCGCGTACCATACTGGAATCAACGTTTCGGCGGCAATTGAGCGTCTCGATCCGAGGTGAATTCGCGCCCGGCTTTCATCGGCATCGGTCTTCAGCCCCGGCGGGGCGACAGATCGTAGCCCCAGGCGTGAGCCTGGGGACCGGTCGAAGTGCCACACGCCAGCCGCGAAGCGGCGACAGAAATCCGTGGCGCGATCGAGTTTCTGCCGCCCCGTTGGGGCTGCGCAAGGTGCGGCGGTCGTCCCCCAGGCTGACGCCTGGGGCTACGATCTGTCGCCGCTTCGCGGCTGAAATCCCAAACGTCTTCTCGCACTCTCATGAATGCGGCATCCAACCCGCGTCCCATTGACTTACGGAAAGGCAAGGAGCGCCGGTCGGCCATTCCGAAAAACTGCTACAACCGGTTGACGATTGGACCGCACGACAAGACCTTTCCACCGCACCGCGGGCATTCCTGCGATAGGTTAGAGACGGCGGGCGCGGAGTGCGCCGGCGTTGTCACCCCTGGTCTGCGAGTACGAAACCATGACGGCCTCGGTGTTGGACGAACCGCGCGTGCAGGGTGCGGACCTCGCCGACATCTTCGACCATTACCTCGCCGACGACGGCCTGACGCCCCCCCCGTGGCTGACCCGGCTGAACCTCGACCGCCCGCGACGCAACACCCGCTGTCTCGGCGAGTCGATGCGGGTCTGGAAGCGCTTGATGGATGTCGTCGGCGCGTCATTCCTGTTGGTTGTGCTGTCTCCAGTGATGCTGGTGGTCGCGATCCTCGTTCGCCTGACATCCCCCGGCCCGGTGATCTTCCGGCAAGTCCGTGTGGGGTTGAATCTCCGGGAAAAGAAGCGTGATCGGCGACTGCATCGACTCGGTGCGGAGCCGCCGACCGGCATCGAACGCCGTCAGCCCCAAACTGAGCGCCGCCGCGACAGCGCCTACGGCAAGCCGTTCGTCCTCTACAAGTTTCGGACGATGCGGATCGATGCCGAAAAGAACGGCGCCCAACTGGCCACGAAGGGCGATCCGCGCGTCACGTCCATCGGCCGCTTTCTGCGTCTGACGCGGCTCGATGAGCTGCCGCAACTGTGGAACGTCCTTAAGGGGGAAATGACGCTGGTGGGTCCGCGTCCCGAGCGGCCGGAGTTCATCGAGCAGTTGTCGGGCGAGATCCCGAATTACCTGAACCGGCTGGGCCTCAAACCGGGTTTGACGGGCCTGGCGCAGATCGTGAATGGCTACGACAGCGACCTGGACAGCTTCCGGCGCAAGGTCAATTTCGACATGATCTACCTGCAGAATTGCTGCGTCTGGAACGACCTCAAGATTCTGTTCCGAACGATCGGCGTCGTTCTCACGGGCAGCGGCGCACGGTAACATTCCGTCATGTCTGCGGCCGACCGTTCCAAGTGGGATGCGAAGTACGCCGCCGTTCCCGTGGCGACGGAGCTGGCGGTCGATCCGTGGTTCAGCGAGGTGGTGGCCCCGTTGTCGCCGGGACGCGCGCTGGACGTTGCGTGCGGACTCGGGCATCACGCGATCTGGCTGGCCGAGCGCGGCTGGCAGGTGACAGCGGTGGATGTCTCGCCCGTCGGTCTGACCAAAGCACGCGAGTTGGCCGATCATCGGAGCGTGACCGTGGAGTGGCTTGAAGCGGATCTCGATGAGTTTTGTCCCGAGGCCGCAGCGTTCGATTTGATCGCGGTTTTTCGGTTTCTCGACCGCCGCCATCTACCCCAGCGATTGACCAACGCCCTGAAGCCGCAGGGTCGGCTGGTCTACTCCACATTCTGTGCAATGCAGAGTGTGGCCGCAGGCGATCACGTCCGCAATCCGGCGTTCGTACTGCAATCGGGCGAGTTGCCGGCATTGTTCCCGCAACTACGGCCTGAGCAGTATTCCGAAAGCGATTGCGGGGATGAGGGTTACGCTCGTTTCGTCGGCGTCCACGATCAATCGCAAGCCGGGAAAAACGCGTGACGATTGAATTTTCGCACGCACAGTTGTGATAAACGCCTGTTGTGCCTACAATCTAAGGTGTGCTGCAACCCTAAAGGCAGCTGGCACCAGATTTTTCAGGCGTTCCGCCATGTTGCGACACTCCTTGGATGAAGGCGATCAGCAGTTTTTGCAACTGCTTCGCTCGCAACAGGAAACGACAATTCCCGCATTGTGCGACGCCGTCGGAGTGACCGCCACGGCGGTTCGGCAACGGCTGTCGCGATTGCAGGGATTGGGTCTGGTGGACCGGGAAGCCGTTCGCGTCGGCCGCGGCCGGCCGTTTCACCGCTACATACTCACCGAGGCGGGGCACCGCGAACTCGGCGACAATTTCGCCGAACTGGCGATGATGCTTTGGGAGTCGGTCGGGGAAATCGAGGAGCCGGAGATTCGCAGCCGGGTTCTCGAGCGGATTCGCGACCAGCTCGCCCGCCGCTACGGAGGGATCGCCGCGGATCGTTCGTTGGACGCGCGGATGGGCTCACTGCAATCGTCGCTGTCGGCGCGCGGCTTCCAGGTGGACGTCATTCAGCGGGACGGTTTGCCGGTGCTGCGGGAACATCATTGCCCGTATCACGAGTTGGCCGCAGTGGATGCCGGGATTTGCGAGCTGGAACAACAGGTTTTTGAGGCGGTCCTGGGATCGCCGTTGACTTTGACTTAATGCTGTCGAGATGGCCGCGGGATCTGCGAGTTCCAACCGGCCGCGTCTGTGAACGAGTGATTTGCGATGCCGGTCGGAAAGGCGTTAGACTAACGAGGATAGAACGGAACATCTGACGGAGCCGGTGCTTGGGATCGCGTCCCGACCGCTTCGACCCTCCCCTTTCAGGAATGCCCGCGATTATGACATGGATTGAAGGTCGCTTCGAAGAGAACGTGATGATGACCTCGCTCGAGCAGACCATGAACTGGGCCCGGCAATCGAGCATCTGGCCCATGACGTTCGGTCTGGCGTGCTGCGCGATCGAAATGATGGCCGCCGGGGCGAGCCGCTTCGATCTCGACCGCTTCGGAGCGGGTGCCTTCCGGGCGACGCCGCGGCAGGCGGACCTGATGATCGTCGCGGGAACGGTGACCTACAAGATGGCGAGCCGGGTGCGGCGGCTGTACGAGCAGATGCCCGATCCCAAGTACGTGATTGCAATGGGGGCCTGCACCGTCGGCGGCGGTCCGTACTTCAAGCACGGCTACCATGTGGTGAAGGGAGTCGATCTGGTCGTCCCGGTCGATGTCTACGTGCCCGGCTGTCCGCCGCGGCCGGAGGCGTTGCTGGAGGGCCTGATGCGGATTCAGGACAAGATCAAGGCCAAGAAGATCACCCGTTCGGCCATGGAAGTGTTGCCGATTCCGCACCACACGGGCCGGGTCGGTTTGCCGGCGGGGTTCGCCTCCGTCTGACACTGCGGGCCGGGCTTTGATTCTCGAAGATGATGCGGCGTTCCATGAACGCCGGCTTACGGACGCGGTGTGCCGCGTTCGGATGTGTGAATGAGTGCTAAATAGGACGGTTGGTGGTCATGTCCAGCGTGCTGACGATTCGCGATTTGCAGGTGGCGGTCGATGACAAGCCGATTCTCCGGGGCGTCAATCTGACGATCCGGCAGGGGGAAGTGCATGCCCTGATGGGACCGAACGGGTCTGGCAAAAGCACGCTGGCGTACGCGCTGGTCGGTCATCCCAAGTACGAGATCACCAACGGGTCGATCGACATCGACGGCCGGAGCATCAACGAACTCGATCCGTGCCAGCGCGCCCGGTTGGGATTGTTCCTCGCGTTCCAATACCCGGTGACCATTCCGGGCGTGAAGGTCTCCGACTTCCTGCGGCACGCAGTCACGAACATCCGCAACCCGGAGCGCAAAGAAGGCGAGGGACTGATTCCGATGCGCGAGTTCCGCAAGGAGCTCAAGCAACTGATGGAAGAGCTCGGCATGGACACCGAGTTCGCCCGGCGGTATCTCAACGAGGGCTTCTCCGGCGGCGAGAAGAAGCGGATGGAGATTCTGCAACTCGCGATGCTCAAGCCCAAGTTCGCCATCCTCGACGAGACCGACAGCGGCCTCGACAGCGACGCCGTCCGCGTCGTCAGTGAGGGCTTGCGGAAGCTGTCCGGGCCGGAGATGGGCGTGCTGATCATCACGCACCACGAACGGCTGCTCGAATACAACGTTCCGCAATACACGCACGTGATGCTGGCCGGCAAGATCGTCGAAACCGGCGACGCCGCACTCGCCCACGAACTGCACGAACAGGGTTATGCCGCTGTCCGCGAACGGCATCCGGTCGAAGCCGCCGAGGAAGAGACGCAATTGCACAAGACGCCCAAGCCCGCCGCGGTCACACCAGCGGTCGCGGGCTGACAAACACCAACGGCGTTCGCCAGCCGGTCTGCCGGTTGCGAATTGCCATTTGATTTTTGGAGACTCATCCGTGTCCACCACAGACATCAGCCCCGCCGAAGAAATCGGCGTCGGCGATTACCAATACGGCTTTCACGAGCCGACCGAAGGCTACGTCTTCCGCGGCAAAAAGGGCCTGAGCCGCGATGTCGTGGCCCAGATCTCGGAGATGAAGCAGGAACCCGCGTGGATGCGGCAGTTTCGGCTCGATTCGCTGGAGATGTTCTTCCAGAAGCCGATGCCGAACTGGGGCGGCGACCTGTCGCACCTCGACTTCCAGAACATCTTCTACTATGTCCGCGCGTCGGACAAGCAGGAGAAGAGCTGGGACGATGTGCCCGACGACATCCGCCGGACCTACGACCGCCTGGGCATTCCCGAAGCGGAAAAAAAATATCTCGCCGGCGTCAAAGCGCAGTACGAATCGGAAGTCGTCTACGGCAGCCTGCAGGAAGACCTCGCCAACAAGGGCGTGCTCTTCACCGACACCGATTCCGCGCTCCGCGATCATCCGGAGCTGTTCCGCGAATATTTCAGCACGGTCATTCCCCCCGCGGACAACAAGTTCGCGGCGCTCAACTCGGCCGTCTGGTCGGGCGGGTCGTTCATCTACATCCCGAAGGGGGTGGAGATCGAGTTCCCGTTGCAGGCGTACTTCCGCATCAACTCCGAGAACATGGGCCAGTTCGAGCGGACGCTGATCATCGTCGACGAAGGCGCCTCGGTGCATTACGTCGAGGGCTGCACCGCCCCGACCTACAGCAGCGAAAGCCTGCACTCGGCTGTCGTCGAAATCATCGTCAAGCGCAACGCCCGCTGCCGGTACACGACGATCCAGAACTGGTCGAACAACGTCTACAACCTCGTCACCAAAAGGGCGATGGCCTACGGCGACTCGCTCATGGAATGGGTCGACGGCAACCTCGGCTCCAAGCTGACGATGAAGTACCCCGCCATCTATCTGATGGAGCCGGGCGCCCGCGGCGAAACGCTGTCGATCGCGTTCGCCAACCACGGCCAGCACCAGGACGCCGGGGCGAAGATGGTGCATTGCGCCCCGCACACGTCGAGCCGCATCATCTCCAAGAGCATCTCCAAAGGAGGCGGCCGGGCGAGCTACCGCGGCCTCGTGAAGATGCAGGGCGACGCGCATCACTGCAAATCGAGCGTGGTCTGCGACGCCTTGATCCTCGATTCTCAGAGCCGCAGCGACACGTATCCGTACATCGAAGTCGATCAGGACCACGTCTCGGTCGAGCACGAGGCGTCGGTCTCCAAGATTGCCGAAGAACAACTGCTGTACCTGATGAGCCGGGGTATGACCGAACCCGAGGCGTCGGCGATGATCGTGACCGGGTTCATCGAGCCGCTGGTCAAAGAGCTGCCGATGGAGTACGCCGTCGAGATGAACCGGTTGATCGAACTGCAGATGGAAGGGAGCGTGGGGTAGGCGGTTGTGGCGAAATCAGTCGCCATCCCTTGCGCTGAGGATCGAGACATGTCGACGGTATCCATTCCCCGCTATACTGCCGCCGAGTATCTCGCCCGCGAACGTGTGGCCGCTCACAAGAGCGAGTTCTATCGCGGCGACGTCTTCGCACGCAATGGCTGGCGCCAGCGAACCGCACAATCGCATCGCGACCAATTTGATTGCGTCCATTCATGCTGCGTTGGCCGGGAAAGATTGTGTGGTCTATCCCAGCGACATGCGGGTGGGATGCTCGACGGGCCTCTACACATATCCGGACGTGTCGGTCGTCTGTGGCCCGCCGCAGCTCGAAGATCGTCTGGGTGACACACTCCTCAATCCACTGGCGATCGTGGAGATCCTCTCCCCATCCACCGAAGCCTACGACCGCGGCAAGAAGTTCCAGCATTACCGCAGCATGTCGTCGCTCAGAGAGTATGTCCTGATTGCGCAGGATCACATTTGCGTGGAAAAATTTCTGTTGCCGAATGACGGCGGCCCTTGGACTTGGACGGCTCAAATTGATCGAGAGAACATCTTAACCCTTGGCTCGTGTGAGGCGACGGTGCGCATCACCGACATCTACGCGGGAGTCGAATTCCCGTCTCCCACAATTGCCGACGTTTCCCCATTCACCGTTTATCCCGACGGGGCGCCGCCCCGCTGAGTTACGTGAGACAGGATTCCATGCCCGCCACTGCCGCTCCCGTCCGCAATTGGTCCTCCGAGGCGTTTGCCGAGTTCCTGGCCGCGCGCCAGGAATCGCCGTGGCAGTCCGAGCGGCGGCAATTTGCGTTTGCGGCCTTTGAGGAATTACTCAACTCACCGCTCGATCCCGAAGAGTTCAAGCGGATCGATTTGCGCGCCCTGCGGCCGGAGAAGTTCGCCCTCGCGTCGGCGGCGCAGTCGTCACCGCTCTCCACGCTCATGCAGCATCGGGCCGAGTTCGGCGGAACCGTGTCGCACGTCGATGGACATCCGGTGCAGGCAACGTTGCAACAGTCCCTCAAAGATCGTGGCGTGATCTTCTGCGGGTTGTCGCAATTCGTGCAGGACCACCCCGATCTCGCCCAGGCGTCGATCGGCCGGGCCGTTTCTGCGAATGCCGACCGGTTCGCCGCGTGGCACGCCGCGTTCTGGACGGGCGGAACGGTGCTGTATGTGCCGCGAAATGTCGAAGTCAGCGAGCCGCTCTACAGCTTGATCGGATTGGCCACGTCGGGAGCCGCCGATTTCAGTCACACGCTGGTCATTCTCGAAGAGGGATCATCCGCGACGCTGCTGGAGGAGACCGCCTCGGCCGATCCGAACGCCACTGGGCTGCATATCGGTGCCGTCGAACTGCTGCTCGCACCGCGGTCGCAGTTGCGGTACGTGCAATTGCAGAACTGGAACGACAAGGTCTGGCACCTCGCCCATCAGGCGGGTCGCGTCGCCGCCGATGCCACGCTGCAATGGACCGTTGGGGCGCTGGGCAGCAAGCTGTCGCACATTCATCAGGACGTGCATCTCGACGGCAAGGGCGCTTCGGCCCAGGTCAACGGCGTGACGTTCGCCACCGACAAGCAGGTGATTTCGTATTACACGCAGCAGGGCCATCACGCCCCGAACACGCAAAGCGACCTGTTGTACAAGGACGTCGTTCGCGACCGGGCCCGCATGGTTTGGCGCGGCATGATCAAGGTCGATGCCGACGCTCAGAAGACCGACGGCTACCAGCGCAACGACGCCCTGCTGATGAGCGACGACTGCCGGGCCGACCTCATTCCCGGACTGGAGATCGAAGCCGACGACGTCCGTTGCACGCACGGTGCCACGGCCGGCCGCGTCGACGAGGAACAGCTCTTCTACTGCATGTGCCGGGGCTTGAACCGCCCGGAGGCAATGCACATGATCGTGGAGGGGTTCTTCCAGCGGGTCTACGACCGCATTCCGGTGGAACTCGTCCGCGAAACGCTGAGCCAGGCCGTGCAGCAGAAGCTCGGCCTCGGCGGTTGATCACTGTAACTCGCGTTGGTGAATGCGGCGATTCTCTGATCACACGAAAAGTTGCCCACAATGACTGCCCCGATGGAACATGTTGCCGACCTGAACGAACTCCCCGCGGGAGGCCGGAAGTCGATCTTCATTGACGACGTGCCGGCCATGCTGCTGCGGATCGGCGACCAGTATTTTGCCGTGGAGGATGTCTGCTCGCACGACGGCCAGCCGCTGACCGACGGGCCGGTGACGGAGTTCGAGATCGCCTGCCCCCGGCATGGGGCGCGGTTCGACGTGCGGACCGGCAAGCCCACGCGCATGCCGGCTACGGAAGCTATTGCGGTCTACGCCGTCGATGTCCGCGCCGACGGCATTTACGCCGGTCCCGCGGAAACGGCTGCCGTGGCGGCTTCGTCGATCGCCGTCACCACAACGACCTCAGCATCGACGGTCAGTGCGCCGACAGCATCGGCGAGCAACACTGTTGCGGCCGTGGCGGCGAATGACGCCGTCGAACTCGAAGATACCGAGATCATCGAAGCGCTGCGGCAGGTGATCGACCCGGAGCTGATGATCAACATCGTCGATCTGGGCCTGATCTACGCCATCAATCACGGCGACACGAAGGTGCAGATCGACATGACGCTGACCAGCCCGGCGTGTCCCGCGGGGCCGCAACTGGTGCAGCAGTCAAAAATGGTGCTGGAGCGCATCCCCGGCGTCACCGAAGCGCAGATCAAGCTGGTGATGAGTCCGCCCTGGACGCCCGACCGCATGACCGACGAGGCCCGCGACCAGTTGGGGATTTTCTAAGCGGTTATATCGTGGATTTTGTAGGGTGGGCCGAGTCTTCGAGTCCCACCAGCGATTGACCACCGATGTGGTGGGACTCGAAGACTCGGCCCACCCTACTGATTTCATCGCGCCTTCACGTCGTAGACGATCAGCGAGTCCTGATCGCGCAGGTAGAGCTTGCCGTGCGCGATGACCGGATGCGACCACGCCGGCTTTTGGCTGCGGTTCGTCGGCTCGAAGCGGCCCCGTTCCTCGTAGCCCTGCGGCGACGCGGCGGCGAGCGCGACCGGGCCGTTTTCGCTGCGGAGATACAGGCAGCCGTCGGCATACGTCAGCGAACCCTTGCCGACCGAGCGGTTCTGCCACGCCGGTTTGCCGGTCCGCAAATCGAGGCAGGTCAGAATCGCCTCGTCGAAGCCGTACAGAAATCCGTCGAGCAGCACCATGCCGCCGTGATGGTTCTTCATTTCCTTGGTCGTGTAGGCGACTTCGGACCGGGTCGCGTTCCCCGACGACGCCAGCCGGAAGAGCGCCCCGCCGGTGCCGTAACCGGACGCCGTGAAGACCACGTTGTTGGCAGCGACCGGCGTCGAGCAGTTCGCCGTGCCGTTGGCCGACGCCTGTTGCCCCCACATCGGCTCGCCGTCGCTCGCGCGGACGCCGACCACGGCGGTATGCACGTAGTTCACATACTGCCGCACGTTGCCGACGTTGATCGCGATCGGCGAGGAATAGGCCGCGCTCGGGTTGCCTTGAATCGCCGACCGCCAGATCGGCTTGCCGGTCAGTTTGTTGAGCGCGACCATCGTGGCCTGCCGGCCGCCCGGCGTGCAGATCAGGCGGTCGTCGTCGATGAGGATCGACTCGCTGATCCCCCAGACGATGTTGTTGCCGCCGAACTCCTGCAGGATGTTCATCTTCCAGACGACGTCGCCGGTCGCCGCGTTCGCACACACGAGATCGCCGTGTCCGCCGAGCGCGTACACGCGGTCGCCGTCCACCGTGGGCGTGCCGCGGGGGCCGTTCCCCGTGCCGTCCTGAAAGATGCGGCCGAGCGGCGTGGACCACTTCACGCTGCCATTGGCGGCATCGAGCGCGAACAGCGCTTCCTCGCGGCCGCGCGTGCCGAGCGTGTAAATGATGTCGCCGACGACTGCGACGCTGGAGTAGCCCTCGCCCAACCCGTCGGTCTTCCAATCGACCGCCGGCCCGCTGTCGGGCCATTGTTTCAGCAGGCCGGTCTCCGCTGAGATGTTGTCGCGGTTCGGGCCGCGGTGCTGCGGCCAGTCGCCGGGAACGGCGGTCGATTCGCGATCGTTCGCCGCCGTCTTGGGCGTCGCCGCTTTGGGGCGCTCTGGCTTGGTCGCAGGTTTGGCGGCCGGAGCGGCAGTCGTCGTCCGAACCGCCACCTTTGTCGCCTGGTCCCCCTTGGTGTCCGTCGTGACGGTGGCCGTCTGACCGACCTTCACGCCGTCCAGGTCGCCCGGTTTGCCGTCGATCGTCACCTTGGCGGTCGCCGCCAGTTTGTACGATTTGGACGCCTTCTGGCTTTCGATCCGCACCGTGATGGAGTTATTGCCGGCGGACACCGCCTCCACGCTGCCTGTGACGACGGCAGCCCACGCCGCCACGGCGGAAACCAGCACGAGTCCCAAGGCCAGCGCGACGGTCGAAAGACGAGACATCGGGAATCCTTCAGGGGACTTTGTTCACATCAACGCGGACTCGGCCCGGCCGTCAACAAATCATCGCACCGACTGCGGCACATGACAGACCACGCACGACGCCACCACCGACTGGGCCGAGGCATCCGGCATCCGCAACCGCAACGCCGGGTCGTTCCACAGGCAGGTGGTGAGCAGTCCCACCGACGCGGCCTGCGGCTGATCGGCCGCCGGGCGTCGGATGTCGAACGCGGCCACCCCCAGCACCGCGCCGAACAGCAGCACGACCGCAATCGACAACGCCCGGCGGAACGTCGTCGGCATCGGCGTGCCGCGCTGCGACAGATCGCGGGCGGCCGCCTCAGCGACGCGCACGGCCTGCGTCGTGAGCAACGGCGCTGTTCCGGAGGTCGCCGGTCGGTCATCGGACCAGTCGTCCGTCCCGCCGGCAGACAGCCAGTCGAGCGCCGGCGACAATGTGTCCTGCATCTGCCGACACCGCGGACAGATCCCGAGATGCCGGGCCAGAGCCGGATCGGCCTGCCCGTCGGCGGAGGTCATCAAATCGAAGGCACGATCGCAATTCATGATTCGGTTCCCGCCCAATGACGGAGTTGCACGGCCAGTCGTTCCAGGCCCAGCCGCACGCGCTGCTTCGCGCCGCTGACGCTGGACTGCATCGCCGCAGCGATGTCTTCGTAAGGCAAGCCGCCGAAAAACCGCAGCCGGATGGCGTCGGCCTGCACTTCGGGAAGCGCGGCCAGCGCCTGATGCAGCAGGTCGCTGCGCTCCGACCGCAGCAGTTGATCGAGACCGGTGTCGGCGAACACCGGCGTGGCGTCCGCCGCGGACGGGGCGATCATCCCCCCGGCGGCCTTCGGCGAGGCGTTCCGCTTCCACTGCCGCTGACAGAGCCGCAACGCAATCGTCCACAGCCAGGTGCGGAAGGCGAACTGCGGATTGAAAGTCGCCCGGGCCGCATAGGCCGCCAGCAGGGTTTCCTGCACCAGATCTTCCGCCGCGACCGCATCGCCGAGCTTGCTGACGGCGACGCGGAGCAACGGCCGGCGATACCGGCACACCAACTCCTCAAAGGCGTCGGTCCGCCCCTGTTGAGCCAGCCGCATCAGCAATTCATCGCTGTCGGACATCAATCGCCCGCAAAGTCGCCCAGTGAGCATCCATGAGTCTCCGATGATATCATGGTTCGCATCTTGCCGTCAGGGGGAAAAACGCGGTCCCAGCCCCGAGCGCCAGCGAGGGCGTCCGATTTCTGTCGAATGAAGACACCCTCGCTGGCGCTCGGGGCTGGGACATTCAACACCACCACGAGCTGATTGATGATCTTCCCTTCGCCACCGCAGACCGTCATCCTCGTCCACGAGCGCGAACCGCATTGGACGCCGGAATTGCAGCGGCAGATGGCGGACGA
>JAWXBB010000609.1:0-2718 GCA_034439795.1 Planctomycetaceae bacterium
CACATGACTTGGACTGTTGTCCGGAGGACTTGGCCGATCGCCCGCATAGCGTGTGCGATCAGCCAAACCGAATGGCCGATCGCGCGAGTGATGCGGACGAACTCACCATCTATCCGTCGGGCCGGCCACTTGAGCCGCGCGGGCGGACAACTTGAGTGGCCGATCGGCCAGATGGGGCGGACGGTCGGACAAATGACCCGGAAGCTCCCGGAGTGCGTGTATTCCGGCCAGCCGACAACGCCCGCGATGGAGTAGGCGGGAGGTGCCGGGGGGCGACAGCGCACGGGCGCAGTAGCGACCTTTCAAGCAGTGCTTCGCGCCGATACAATACCCCCGAATCGTGGAGGCTTGCCCATGCTGATCTACTGCGCTCGTCTTTCGCTTGTTCCTTCTTCGCCGGTGTCGTCGCTCATGGCCGTCACGGCTGAATGGTTGCGCTCGAAGACCCACGAAGTCATTACTGAGAACGAACTTGCGGTTGACGGTGAACGTCGCGCGAAGGACGGTAGTTCTGTCGAGTGGTTGGCCGCGATGCTCGACGGGGAGGAGTGGCGCGGCGTGCGGTACGCTCACCCTGATCGGCAGGTGGAAGGGCGGCAATGGGTGACAGAGATCGGTGTGCGCCGGGCGAAAGCCGTGTTCGCGTGTTCGATACTGCTGCGGACGCATGAAGTCAGCGCTTCCGTTGATCCCAATGTGCAGACCACGCGCCCGAAGCTAGTCGAGGAGATCGTCAAGCGGTGCAAGTTGGCGGCGGACACCTGCGGTGGGGCACCACGAACCTTGCGGCTTGATGACGCTGAGGCATTCTTGTATGAAGTCAACAACCCCGACCGTCAGTACCCGCTGGTGCAGATTTCGCCAACTCTGGACGGCAACTACCTGATTGGCCCGGAGCGAGCGGCGTCACAACTTGCTGGCGTCGCGGTCGTTGCGGTCATTCCGCCGGACGTGGACACCTACGCGCTGGAAGAAACCCTGAGTCTTCGTTTCTCATCCTACCGCGGGGCTGTCAACATTATTTGGCCGAAAGTTGGTGTGGGGGCTGCCGCACTCGTGCCGACCTATCGAATTCTCGACCACCAGATTGCCGAGATCCGCGCTCGGGGCGGCGAGCCAGAGAAGAAACTCCTTGCTTCGCTCTGCCATCGAATGAATGAGGTCTACGCTCGGGACCATATCACGCCGGAGATGGTCCGCTCGATCAAACACCGAGCGGCCTTGGCAGACGCCCGCCAGAGTGCCGCCAACACAGACCCGGATATGGAATCGTTGGTTCGGCAGGTTGATGAAGACCAGCGTGCGGAGATCGAAAGCCTGAAAGCGAAGTTGAAAGCACGCGACGGCGAGATTGCAACGCTGGAAGAAAAGCTGGGCGAATCGGAAACGACTGTCGAGTCGCTCAAGGCATCACTCGCGGCGAAGACCGGGCAAGTCGCTTCTGCGCCCGATTCCGCATTACCGGCGGAGGCACGCGATGCACTGCACAAGGCGATGGGCAAGGATGCCGGGCTGTTCGATGCGTTGAAGACGCTCACGCTGCTCTTCCCAGACCGGATCATTGTTCTCGGGTCAGCATGGAAGTCGGCGCGGGACGCAGACGAGTTCAAGTATCCTCGCAAGGCGTACGACATGCTGCACACCCTCTGCAGCGACTACTGGGAGGCAATGGCTAACGGCAAGAGCGACGCGGAGGCCAGGTCGTGCCTCGGGCAGGCTTTTTCCGCGAAGGAATCCGAGACTGTTGAACGCAACAAGAACGCGAAGAAGTTGCGGACGTTTAGGTACAAGGACAATCCCATGGAGATGATGATGCACATCAAAATCGGCAACAAGGACAGCGTCGCCGACACGTTCCGCGCCCACTTCGAGTGGGACGGCACCTGCCGCAAAGTCGTGATCGGGCATTGTGGGAAGCACCTCGACCACAAGTAGTGTTCCAACGCCGGCGGCTGCCTTCCCCCAGCGCTTTCCGCAGGAACGTGCAGCTTTTCACTGCACCGTGCGACGGCTTCGCCGATCCCGTACAATGCCCGCATGTCCGCTCCCTTGCTCCAATCTGAGGCCGACTCGCTTCGCACGATGCCCAAGCGGCTGACCAAGGCCGCGCGGGCTGAGTCTGGGATGCCGGGTGCGGGCGAGGGGATGACGTTTGCACTGGAATCGCTGGATGGCCGGACGGCTTTCTTGATCGACGCAAACCGCCCCGGCAAGATCAAGCTGACCAAGGCTACCTATCAGGAACGGTACCGGGTCGTCGATGTCTTGGCGAGGCTTGATATTGACGGGCCGCCGCACACCAACCCGGCTGTGACGAACCCGCCGCTCCCGATGCTCGCGCCATACAACGGGGCAACCGTCCCGTGCCCGCACTACCACTTCTTCGTTGAGGGGTACGAAGTCCGCTGGGCCGTGCCCGCGAGCGTTGTTGGCTTGAACCAGACTATCGACCTCGTGCTTGCGCTTCGTGAGTTCATGACTCATTGCGGCGTGCAGGAAGTGCCGACAATTCAGTATCCGATGCAGTAGCCGATGAACAAGAGCATCAAATCCCTGATCGACGAGTACACCCGCTGGCTGCGGGACGGTATCTCCGTGGTTCAGGTGGGCGATGCGTATGAAGTCACCACGCCGTTCCTCGACCGGCACAACGACCACATTCAGATCTACGTTCGGCAGGAGGCGAGCCGCACGCTCCTTTCCGATGACGGTTACGTG
>JAWXBB010000610.1:0-8787 GCA_034439795.1 Planctomycetaceae bacterium
ACGAACGCCTCACCGCCACGCTCGCCGGCTGGCATTGGCTGGCCTTCCTCAGCTTGCTGCTCGGAAAAATCGTTCTCGAAAGTGCATAACAGGCTCTAGCAAGGAAGCCGCCCAAAGGCGGGTCCGGCACGTTGACATCATGGCTGTGCCTCCAACGGCCCGCCCGGTGGTTGCAGCCATTCGGGATGCTCTTGGCGAAGCCATTGGGCGATCGCCTCCGCGGCCAGTCGATGGGCCGTCCCGTTCGGGTGCCGATCGCTGACGTGGACCCACAACGCTTCTGCTGACTGTCCCTGAAACGCGGGCGCGAGATCGCATACGGGCAAACCGGCGTTGCTCGCCGCCTTCGACAGCGCGGCGTGAACCGGTTGCAGCGGGTAACTCGATTCGAAGCCTTCCATCAAGGGATACAAAATCACGCCGATCGGCACGGGCGTGGAGGTCTTCAACGCCGACAACTGCTCCTGAAGCCGTTGTAGGTTCGTGCCATTAAACTTGGGATCGTACGAATCGAGATACCACTGGATGGTCTCACGGCGGACACGGGCCATCTGCCACGGCGTGAGGGCCAGATCCAGAACCCGGCTGCGACCGTGATACCACGCGCGGTTCCTTTCCAGGTACTTGTCGCGGACCAGGATCAAATCGTTGATGTAGTTCTGCCGGGTCGCCAGTTCGGTCGTGAGCGGAATGTCGTTCGGAATCAGCACGAGCAACGCCGCCTGACAATGTGCGCCCGGCGCAACGGCTTGCAGGATCGCCAGTTCCTGTTCGACGTTGGCGCCGACCTGCCCCGCGTTGACGCACTCGACGTGCGGGCCGAGCGCGGTCTTCAACTGGCGCGGCAAGGTCTTGTCTTCGGGAACCCCTTCGCCGAAGACAAAGGAATCCCCCACGACTGCCAGCCGGACGCTGCCGGCCGGTGGCGGTTCCTCGTACTCACGATCGCGAATGCCCCGTGAGGAGTGGCGGTACTCGACGCACCAGGGCGTTTCGCTGAGCCGCGACAGCGGAAGCTCCGCATGCTCAAACGTGTAGTCCTGCAACAGCCAACTTCCCGTGAGAACATCGGGCGGCGGCGTCAGTTCGCCCACGGGATTGTCCGGGTAACAATGATAGTAGTGCGATAAGCCCGGCGAATCATCGATCAGTTGCCGCTTCGTGATGAACCGTGCGGCCTGCACTCCCGCCAGACGCAGGCCCACCTCGACGGACAACAGTCCCAATGCCAGGCCCAGCAACAGGGCAGCGACTCGGAACCAGACGAGTCGCCGACGCGACGGTGTGGGGCGCTGCTCGGTCATGCTCCATCGCCCCCGGCTTGCTTCAGGACCGTCCGGATATCGCGTGCGGGTTCCGAATCGGCGGGGACTAATCCGAGCGCTCGCGTCAACGCCTCCCGCGCGGCGGTGGCATCGCCGTGCATCAAATAGGCCCGTCCCAGATGAAAGCGCGCGGCGGCCGAGGTCGGATCGAGTTCGCACGCCCGCTGGAGCCACTCGATGGCCGCCGCGGAGCCGCCGATGTCAAGCGAACTGATCCCTAAGGCTTGCAGCACGGCAACCAGTTCCCTGGATGCTGCCGCCGCCAGATCGTCGCGTCCCGCGCGGAGCGCCGCGGCGCGGGCTTTCGTCAGCAAATGCTCGGCGGAATCCCAGGATCGCTCCTGTACCTTGAGCAGTCCCAGGTTGAGCAGCGGTTCGGGCAGGTCGTCGCGGATTCGCAACGCTTCCCCATAGAGTTTGGTCGCCCGGTCGATGTTCCCCTCGCCGAGCAGAATGTGCCCCAATGCGACGCGCGGCGACCAAGCCGTCGGCCCCACGGCGATCGCCGCTTCCAGCAGCGGCTTCGCTTTGTCCGTTTCACCCTGGGCGTGCAACAGGCCGGCGTACTCGGTGAGGGCCTCGACGTGCCGCGGGTAGGACTCCAGTGTCTGGCGATACCATTCGAGCGCCTCCGGCTGCCGGTTGTGACGACCCAGCCAGCGTGCCCAGGCGATCAGCGCCTGCGGCCGCGCTTCGGGTTGCTCGGCGGCTTGCTCGAAATACCGGCCGGCCTCCGGCTCGTTCCCCTGTCGTTCCGCCTCAACTCCCAAGTTGTACAACGCCACGGATGATCGCGGCGCGATCTCGATCGCGCGCAGCAAAGCCGCGCGGGCGCCTGCGGAATCGCCGTTTCGGTGCAGCCCTTGGCCGAGGTTGTTCCAGGCGATGTGACTGCGGGGATTGACCGCAATCGCATTCCGGAACAGCGTCTCGTCGGTTCGCCAGGTGTTCACCTGCCAGTGGCTGATCGCCGCCAGCGGAATCAACACGCCTCCCAACATTGCGAGCCGCGCGGGAGATCGAGCCCGGTCCGTCAGTAGCGCGAAACCAAGCACCGGACCCAGGAGCGCCAGGTACGCATAGCGATCCGCAACGGTCGAGATCGTCTGAAACGCAAACGGCTGCAAACCCAGTGTTGGCAGCAGTCCAAGGACGAACAGAGCGACGGCCAAACCTACGCGCGACGGTCCTCGCGCGATCAGCCACCCGGCGGCGGCGAGACCGATCAACCCCAGCCACCACAACCAACCATTGAGCGCCACGTCGGGCGTCCGTCCGTAGTCAATGCCGAGCGGCCAAGGCCAGACCCCGTGCAGCACGTGGAACGCGAAGCTGTCGCAGGCAATCTGCAATCGTTGGAGGAGACTCACGTCGAACGGCAATCGCCCCGCTGACTGGACCGACTGCGTGAGCAGCGTCATGGCCCCCGCCAGACACCACCACGGCCACGATCGCCACAGCGCCTGCCGCCAGTGAGTGCCGGCGCCGAGCATCTCCCCGACGAAGACAATCGGCGCAATCACGACAATCGTGGGTTTGGCCAGCAGCCCGGCCGCGAACAGCAGGAGCGCCAACGGCTCGCGCCATCGCGCTGGTCGCACTGTATCGGTCGGTCCTCGCGCGGGGGGATGCAGCCACAAGGCCGAAAGCCCCAGCCCGGCCGACAACAACCCGCGCTGCTCGCTCGTCCACGCGACCGATTCCACCTGCACCGGATGAACCGCGAACAACACGGCTCCCAGGAGACTGCCCCACGGACGGCCCGTCCAACGACAAAGCAGCAACCAAACCAGGAACGCGCATCCCCCATGCAGGACGAGGCTGCCCGACTTGAAGACGAGCGGATGCGGCGGCTCGTCGAGTTGGCGGGGAAAGACCGCATCCGCCAGCACGACTTCGCCGGCAAAGAACGTGTAGCTCAACGGGATGTACAACGCCTCGTACGGCTCCAGCCAGAAGCGCGCGACGGACGACCACCGCGGCGGATTGAGGGACTCGTTGTCGGTGATGTGGAGATCGTCGTCCCAATGGACGAAGCCGTGCCACAGGACGCCGCAGTAGGTGATCAGCAGCACGGCGGTCAGAACGAGTGCCGCCACCACTCCCGTGCGCGTCGTTGGAGTCGCTACCGGTTCGCGGACCAGTTCCACCCTGCCTGCCCCTGTCGAATCGTCTGCGTCGAGTCGTGATGACATCCGTCGCCGATGCCCGCCGATATCACCCGTCCCACTCGTCGGAGTATACTCGAACGGGAATGAGAAGCGATCAGTCCTGTCGTCGCCGGATTTGGCGACGGAGTCCGCCTTCATGACCACGGCCCGTCCGCAGCGCAGCCGCCGTCGCGTGTGGTTCGGCGTCATCACTGCGTGCATCCTGCTGACGGCCGCGGTCGTGGGAGTCCGAAACTGGAAGTCCACCACGTCGCTGGCGTCCATTCAGGCCGCCGTCGCCAAAGGGGATCTGGCGACCGCGGGCACCCTGGTCGATCGCTACCTGGGGGAACATCCGACCGACCGCGACGGCCTCGCGCTGCAAGCCAAGTTGGCGGAAGCCAACCGCGATCACCGCAAAGCGGCCGACTCGTACGGACGATTGGTCGAACTCCTTCCCGGCGACATCGACGTGCGGCATCGGTATGGCACCGCGCTGCTGCAATCCGCGCAGTTCGCGTTGGCGGAAGCGGCCTACCGCCAGATCCTGAAAGTGCAGTCCACCGACGAGCGCACCCAGACCGAATTGCAATGGATGCTCTTTCATCAGCTTCGCGAACGAGAGCTGGAGGACTTTCTGGAGTCGTGCCTCAGCCGCGAGCCGGCCAATTCTCGATTGCTGTATCACCTGCTTGTGAGTTCGCAGAAGCCGCCCAATCCTCACGAGTCGCTGCCGGTGCTCGAACGGATCGACGCGGCCTGCCCGCATCAGCGTCCGATCTTGCTGGGCATGGCCCGCTGCGCGTGGAAACTGGGGGACGTCGAACGAGCGCGGACGTTGTTCGATTCCGTCCGCGCGCTCGGCGACCCGGACCGGGAATTCGCCCTCGCGCTTGCCGAGTACGAACTCGAACAGGTTCACCTCGACGGCGTCCAAGCGGCTTTGGATTCGGCCCGGCAAGTGACGCGCGAGGAGTGGGAGACCGACGACCGCTGGTGGTGGTTGCAGTCGCAGCTCGCGCTGCAGCGCCGCGAGTTGGACCGGGCGCTCACGCAGGTGTCCGAAGCCGGCCGGTTGTCTCCCCGCTCATTACCGTATCTGCACGCCCGCGTGTCGCTGCTGCGGCTGCTGGGCCGCAGCGACGAGGCCGCGACGTTGCAAACGGAAGTCGACGCCCGCCGCGCGGCCGACCGCCGACTGTACCTCGTCGTTCACAGCGGGGAACTGGATCGGCCATCGCCCGCGCTGATGCGCGAAATCGCCGACTTGTGCCACCTCCAACATAAGCCGCAACAAACCGAGGGTTGGCGGCGTCTGGCCGGTGACAGCCGTTGATGGCGGCGGGTGGCCGGGGCTGGAGCCGCTTCGGCGAAGCCCCGGTTTGCCCCGCGTTCACCGGGGCTTCCCTCCTGTTGGTCGGTCCAGCCCCGGCCACCCAAGAGGCTTCGCAACGACCTCGAACAGCGTGGGGCGATGCCACCGGCATCACTGCGGTTTCGGTGGAACGCCGACGAACCAGGGACGACGCACGGCTGCCAGCCTCGCGAAGTTCTGGCTGAGTTCGGCATTCCCGCGGACTTGATGAATGTACGTCAACGATCCGATCAAATCGTTCACCATGAAGTTGATGGGAATATCGGCGAACGCCTCACGCCGGGCGGGATTCAATTCGTAGTAGCACTCGCCGATCCGCTTGGTGATCTCGGCTTCGTGCCGCGGGGCATCGAGGGCGGCTTTGAGCGGTCCGGTCTGCAGCACCTCGATGGTGGACGAGTACGCCGCCAGATGATCTTCGGGAACCACGCCCAGCAGGGTCTCGAGTTCCGGCCGTGAGGGTTCGCGCTCCGGCGACCAGGGACGGTTCAACACCTGTTCCTGGATGCCGCGGGCGAAGATCCGTCCCAGGCTCACGTGACCGTCAAACGTGTAATGCACGTGTTCCAGGAAATCGTCGGCCCCGGGTCCCGCGGGCGAGCTCTCGGAATTCACGAGCTGCTCGACGTCCAGGAACTTCGCCTTCGCCGACTTGTCGACGGTGTCGCGCACGATCTGTGCAAAGGCCGACGGCGCGCGAAAGCGGCAGGCATCCTCGTCGCGGGCCTTCTGATAAGCCGACAGCGCTTCGGCATTTCGGCCCAGCGCTTCCAGACACTGCGCGATGCGGTACGACAGTCGCGCATTCCCCGCGATCATCTGTTCTGCACGGTGAAAGGCCTCCAACGCGGCCTGGTGATCGCCGTTCTGTAACAGCGATTCGCCGTTCCTCACGGCTCGTTCCCATTGCGTCTGCTCGCCGGAGGAAATCCCGGCCGGCGAGATCGATTTCATCGGCCCCTGGTCCTTGAGATTGCAGGCCATCGTGCTCAACAGCAGCGGAACATGGTGCCGCTCCGCGAGGGACGTCGCCCGTTCGAGGTTTCGCCGATAATTCTCCCGCGCCTGCTCGAAGACCGGGCCGTCGAGGGGAATCTCAAGGGTCCGCGGCAGGGTGTCGAGGAGGTCGTCTCGCATCGGGCCGCGAAAGGGGTTGATCCACTGCACGAACTGCAGCACGCGCGAGCGGCGCAGGGCGAACATCGGGCCGATCAGAGAGTAGGGGAGTCTCCCCGCCGTCGAGGCCGGGCCTCCGGGTCCGTAGAACTCGTTGTGACCGGCGTGAATGACAATCAGGTCGGGATCGCACGCCAGACACTGCTGGAGCAGATCGACCACAGCAAAGCTGTTGATCGCCGTGATCCCCACGTTGAGCACCTCGAACCGCAGCTCGGGGTTCTGCTGTTGAAGCTGAACTTCCACCTGCCTGGGGAATGCGATCTCGGGCGCATAGGGGAAGCCGATCACCGTGGATTCGCCGAGAAAGACGATGCGGTACGTGTCCTTGGGCTTGGGGAGGGTGAACCGTCGCGGCTCCGGCCCCATCAGGTCCGCGGCTCCGTAATAGGCCAGGTCGACGGCGCCGTTCAGTTGATGGGTCAAACCGGCTGGTTGTCCGGGCACGCGTAGAATCAGGCGCACATCCGGCCCGATGCCAACGACCCGGAAGACGAGTTCCAACACTCCGAACAGGACGAACGGCAGCAGCACGGCCGCGCAGCGGAACAGCCACAGTTTGCGGGGGAACAACTTGAGGGGCACCGGCCGCGGGGGCGGGACTTTCGCCGGCGAGCTCCTCGGGCTGCGCCCCGGTTTCTTCCGCGCCATGGGAGAGGCTTTCTCGCGTGCTACTTGACGGTGGCATGGCCGGCGTCTTCGGGCGCGGTCCGACCGGCGTCCTCGGCTTTGCGGACGCGAATCCAGTGATCGTGGAACGAGATGCCGCGCACCAGCTCGATGG
Organism: Planctomycetaceae bacterium; assembly: GCA_034439795.1. Classification (GTDB taxonomy): domain Bacteria; phylum Planctomycetota; class Planctomycetia; order Planctomycetales; family Planctomycetaceae; genus DSVQ01. The sequence goes on from JAWXBB010000610.1 coordinate 6,811, forward strand.
CCGGCATGTGGCACTTGATGCAGTCGGCCGCGGGCGAGACGGAACAGTGCGTCTGGTCCGCACGGCTATGACATTCCATGCACGTGGCCTCCTGAACGGCTAGCGTGCGGGACGTCACCGGGCTGTGCGGGTCGTGACAATGCGTGCATCGCAATCCGCCCTCCGTCTCCAGAAAACAGCGGCTTTTCGACAGACCAACCGGCTGGAAGCGGATCACCGAACGCGGGTACTTCGCCAGGCGCTCGGGGGTGATGTCTTTCGCCGTGCGATGGCAACGTCCGCACAGCTCCATCTCGTCAATGGCGCTGTGAGCGCGCACGATGTGACTCAAGCTGGCCTTGGTGTCTCCCGCCTTGGCAGCGCTCACATGCTGCGCGCCGGGACCGTGACATTCCTCGCAATGCACGCCGGGATCCAGCGATGTCAGCCGATGGCCGTCGAAAACGGCCGTGGTCGTGTGACAGTCGATGCACTCTTTCGCCTGGTTTGGCGGAATCACGCGGCCGAAGAACTCGGCATCCAGCGACGGGGTGAGGTCGTCCTGACCGGGCGTGACGTCGAAGGCTTCATCCGAGCGGTACCAGGTGATGCGATGCTCGATCCCCACGGTTTCTCCCGAGGGTTTCGGCATCAGCGAAAAGAACGTCACCGCGTGGTCGCCCGATCCCAAGGCATATTCCAGCGGGAAGGCCCGCTCGGCGGACCGGGCGGGAATGGCGACCATGGCCCCTTCGGCGTCGCAGGTGTATTCGTAGCGACCGTAGGGCGCCGGCAACGTCAGCGTGGAACCGCACAGCCGGGCCGCGATGTCCGAGTCTTTCGTGAGGGCGAACGTCCGCGCATGGCCCGTCTGCCGGTGCGTGGCGGCAATGTCGGCATGACACTCCGCACAGGACGCGTGCCCCGCGTACTCGACGGACCGCTCGGCAACGACCGTCTCGATCGGTTTGAGCGCGCTGTCCTCCGCGCGACGGCACGCGGCGATGCTGCCGGCGAGCAGGACCATCGACCACAGGATCGCCGCTGACGGTGGCTGGAGTTTCATTCGATGGGTTCGCCGTATCAGACGCCGCCGCACGCAACTGACCTGTTCGGACGGTATCGTAGCCGATCCCGCGAGGGGACGACAGCAATTCTTCGAACGCGCCGAGGCTCCGGGTGTGGTCGCTCATTGGTGGGGAACGTTTGTCGAGAGAGACTCTTCTTGGCCCCGGCAGGGGCCGCGGACTGTAGCCACGGGTGCAGCGCAGCCCGCTTCGGGCGGAGCGCAACCCGTGGGACGGTGTCCGGGAATCAGCCCGCCCCGGAGGGCCGGCGGAAGTTGAGGAACGGACGCACGCTTCCTTTGCCCCTCACGGGGCAACGTCTGCCGGCTCATCGAACCACGGGTTCCGCGTCGGGCGGCGATGCGCCGCCGCGCCGCTCCACCCGTGGCTACAGCCCGGTCGCCCCTACCGGGGCTGCCAAGACCATCACCTCAATGCTTCTCAATGCTTGTAGTCCACCAATGAGCGACCACACTCGGTAGCGGCTTCCATCAACGCGCATGGTTGCAAGGAGTGCGGACCAACGTGTCCAATGAGGCCCCAGATCGTCGCATCCGGCATTGTCGCCCCGCTTCGCGAACGTCACCCCGCTCTGACGAAAGACCATCAGCCATGTCCGAACCAGCCCCCGGAGCGGCGGAAACGACAGTCCAGGCCGCTGACTCGCCTGCCCCGGCGCCGATGAATGCCGGCTTGCGCGTCCTCGTCATGATCGTTGTGGCGGCCCTCGCGACGGGCCTGAGTGCGGCCGCGATTCTCCAGGTGGGCGACGTGTTTCACCTCACTGACGAAGTCGCGAAGCTCGGTGGCGGCAACATCAGTTCCGCGGACCAGCAGACGTTGAACGCCGCTCGAACGGAGGTGGCCCATCGGAATATGGCGGTGTGGGGAGGCCTCGCGGGCGCGATCCTGGGAGGGTTCTATGCACTCG
>JAWXBB010000611.1:0-4272 GCA_034439795.1 Planctomycetaceae bacterium
CGACAACTTCGCCGACGCCATGCCGGCGTTTGCGGAACTGGCGACCGCGCTGCCGAATGATCCGCCCGGGCCGCGGAACCTCGTCGTGGCCCGGTTGCAGGCGCTGAAGATCGGGCAGACGAACCCCGACGACCTCGCCGCGGCGGTGGACCAGATGCTGGCCCGCGAGCCGCAGTCGTCCGCCGCCTCGTGGCTCGCCGCCCGCGCGGCCGTGTCGGCGGCCGAATTGTTGCCCGACGGGCCGGAGCGGAATGCGCTGCGTCAAACCGCCGTCGCGCGGTTCGACAAAGCCCTGACGCTGTCGCCCGACGTCGCCGCCATTCACTACGAGTTGTTCGACGCCCTGCGATACTCCACGTCGGCCGACGATCTCGTCCGGGCGCACCGCGCGCTGCGCGAAGCGCACCGGCTCGCGCCGGAGAATCTGTTCGTGCTGGCCGATTGGCTGGCCGTGCAGGCCGAACAGAAGGACGCGGAGATCGCCGGCTCGCTCGCCGGTCTGTCGCAGCTCGTCGCGCCCTTGCGAGAGGGGATTCGGACCCGCAGCCGAGTGGACGTGCAGACGTTGATCGACGACGCCACCAAGGCCGTCGCCGCCGGAACGTGGCCCCTGGCGACCGGCAAGGTCCGTGCGCTCGGATCGGTGCTCCGGCCCGAGGAACAGGCCCAAAGCGACCGCCGCCGCATCGCGCCGCATCCGTTGGAATTCGTGCTGCACGACTTCCAGGCGGCGACTTGTCCTGCCGTCGGCGCGTCCGCTGTGAATCCGACTGTGCCATCATTCGTCCACAGTGAGGTCGCATGGCCGCTCGATGGTCTCGGCGAGTTGCGCGGACTGACGACGGTCGATTTCAACCTCGACGGCCGATTGGACATCATCGTCGTTGGCAGTGAATCGCTGGTCGCGCTGCAACAGACAGACGGGCAAGCCTGGGAGGCGGCCGCGCGACTGCCGTTGACATCCGCCTACACGGGGCTGGTCGCCGTCGATTTCGATCGCGACGCCGTCGAAACCGCGGGTCCAAGGCCGGCGGAGATTTGCCAGGACGCCGATCCCGACGTGCTCGCCTACGGTCCCGGCGGCGTGCTGCTGTTGAAGAATGAACTCGACGCCGCCGGTCAGCGGACGCTGGTCAACGCCATCACCGATCAGCCGCTCGGCGAGGTTCGCGACGTGCTGGCCGCGATCCCGGCCGATTTCGATCACGACGGCGACCTCGACGTCGTGCTGTCCACTCCCGCCGGCATTCAGTTGTGGGCGCAACAGGGAGCGTGGCGGTTCGTCGACGTCTCCGCGCGGTCCCAGTTGCCGCCGGATGGTCCGCCGGTCACGACGATCGTCGCCGTCGATCTCGACCGCGACATCGACCTCGATCTCGTGCTCGGCGGGCCGGAACGCCCGGTCGGCTACCTCGAAAATCTGCGGCACGGCGAACTGCGGTATCGGGAACTCCCCGTGGAGACGAAGTTCGCGAACGCGGCGTCGCTCGCCGTCATCGAAGCCGACGGCAACGTGTCGTGGGACCTCGTCGCCGCCGGTCCGAGGGGAGTGTCCGTCCTGCTCACCGACACGCCGGGTCGCGGTCAGATTGCGTACCGGACGGCGTCGTCGATTCTCACCGCGGGCGTGCAGGGCGCAATCGCGGCCGATGTTAACAACGATGCGGTCATGGACCTGGTCGCCTGGTCGCCGATGGGAGTGACGATCCATCTTGGTCGCGGCGATGGAAAATTCAGCGCCGCGAGTGGGATCGGAGTGGGCCGGACAACGTCGATTGCGGCGGGCGACATCGACGCCGACGGCGATCTCGACCTGCTGATCGCCGCGGAACGTACTCCGCCCATGTTGTATCGCAATGAATCCGACACCAAGCCGGGCTGGCTGTCGGTCCGCGTGCGCGGGGCGGAAGATCCGCAGAGCGGCCGCGTCAATCAGTACGGCGTCGGCAGCCTCGTCGAAGTGCGCACCGGCGGGCGGTATCAGGCGCAGGTCATCACCGGGCAGGCCACACACTTCGGGCTGGGAACGCAAATGCAGGCCGACAGCCTGCGGGTCGTGTGGACCAACGGCGTGCCGCAGGTCGTGCTCAGTCCGCAGCCGAATCAGGCGGTGTGCGAGCGGCTGACATTGAAGGGGTCGTGCCCCTATCTCTACACGTGGACCGGCGGGCGGTTCGAGTTCTTCACCGACCTGTTGTGGAACGCGCCGGTCGGCCTGCAATTCGCCGACGGCGTGCTCGCACCGTCGCGGGCGTGGGAGTATCTGCTCGTCCCCGGCGACGCCTGCCGGCCGCGCGACGGGCAGTACGTGCTGCAGATCACCGAGGAACTGTGGGAGACGGCGTACTTCGACGAAATCGAACTGATCGCCGTCGATCACCCCGCGGATGTGGAAGTCTTCTCCAACGAGAAAGTCGGTCCGCCCGACATCGCCGAGATGAAGGCCCACACCGTCCGCCAGCGCCGCACGCCGGTCGCCGCGCGCGATCAGCGGGGCCGCGACGTGCTCGACCAGGTCCGCGACATCGACGGCGTCTATCTCAAGGCGTGCGACCGCGAGCTGCGGCAGGGGCTCACCGAGCCGCATTACCTGGAACTCGATCTCGGCCCGCTCGACAGTCCGCGGCAGATCACGCTGTTCCTCACCGGCTGGATCTATCCGACCGACGTGTCGCTGAACATTGCGCTCGATCACGACCCTGAGTTGTCCGGCCCGAAGCCGCCGTCGTTGTGGACGCCGGACGCCACCGGCGAGTTCCGCGAAGTCCGCCCGTTCATCGGCTTCCCCGGCGGCAAGACGAAGACGATCGCCATTGATCTGACGAACACGTTCACCGGCAGCGATTACCGCCTGCGGATTCCGACGACGCACGAAATCTACTGGGACTCCGCGTTCTTCACCGTCGACGAGCCGCCCGCCGACGTGCGGATGACGCCGCTGAAACTGCTGTCGGCCGACGTGCATCCGCGTGGCTTCTCGCAGCCCAACCTGCCGCAGCCGAACGCCCCGGAGACGTACGATTACTCGCAGGTCTCGACCAGTCTCAAATGGCCGCCGATGGCCGGCCGCTTCACGCGCTACGGCGACGTCCGCGAACTGCTGCAATCGACCGACGACCGGCTGCTGGTGATGGCCTCCGGCGATGAAGTCACGGTGACGTTCGCCCCTCCCGCGGCCGAGTTGCCCCCCGGCTGGCGTCGCGACTTCTTCCTGCACAACGTCGGCTGGGACAAAGACGCCGACCTGCACACCGTCTACGGCCAGACCGTCGAGCCGCTCCCCTACGTCGCCATGCCGGGCTACCCGTACCCCCCCGACCAGGGCCCGGCGGACACCGCGGCGTATCGCGACTACCTGCGGATCTACCAGACGCGCGAAACGCCGCACGGGGCGTTCTGGCGAGCGCACCACCGTTAGGGGTGGAGCGCACCAAACGTGATGCGCGCTCACGCCGCGCTCCCCTCCGTAAAACCTCCGGGTCGCGGCTAACGGAAGCGCGAATCGAATGGACGGACGAAATTCCAGCGCTGCGGGGGGAGGCCTTCCTTCGCGGGATTGTGTTCGACGTATCGAATCGCCCGGACGATGTCATCTGGGCTGTCCAGAAACACCTTCCATTCTCCGATGGCGAAGGCTCTGGCCAAGCGTCCGTTATGACGGGGAAACCGGGCCATCGGATGCAGTCCTTCGGAATCCAGTCGTCGCGTCGCCGCCCCCTTCAACTGGATGACGGCTTGTTTCACGTCGCTCCGGAACCGGGCGATCACCAGATGGACATGATCCGGCAGAATGGCGCAGGCCCAGATCGTCAGCCCGGCGTTTCGGGCGTATTCGCCGAATCCTCGCGCCGCCGCCCGCGCCTGAAGGCCGGTGAACCGCACCGCCGGATACTTCAGCGACTCCTTCGCCGCGAACCGCGCGGCAACATCGTGCGGCGTCCCTGCCACCGACCGCCGCGCGGTCGTTTTCGTGGCCGGTCCGTAGCGGAACAAGTCCCACGCGCCGACAAACTCCGACCACGACCCGCGCGGATCATTGGGCAACCAGAACCCATACGCCCCGAAAATCACGTGCGCGCCCAACATGGCCCGAACCCTCCCGCCGCGAATGATACCATCCCCCGCAATATTGTCAGCGCTCCCATCACATCATCGCGTCCCGTTAGCCGCGACCCGCAGCGCTTCGCGGAGGGGAGCGCGTCGTGGAGCGCGCACGACGTGTCGCGTGCTCCACCCCGCGCTCCCCTGCGTAAAACCTCCGGGTCGCGGCTA
>JAWXBB010000612.1:0-5360 GCA_034439795.1 Planctomycetaceae bacterium
ACGAACGCCTCACCGCCACGCTCGCCGGCTGGCATTGGCTGGCCTTCCTCAGCTTGCTGCTCGGAAAAATCGTTCTCGAAAGTGCATAACAGGCTCTAAGGCTGTTCTGGCCGTCTTTCAACTCCAAAGGCAATCAAAATGATCACGCTCGGCCTCGACATCGGCACCAACTCCGTCGGCAGTGCCTGGATTGATACGGGACGGCAGTCGATTGACGTCGCCGTCACGATTTTTCCGGCCGGGGCTGAGGAGACCGACACGAAACGGGGCGATCCCACCGGTCAAGTTCGACGACAGGCCCGCAGTCAGCGACGTTCCATCGCCCGCCGTGCGGCCCGCAAACGACGGCTGCGGCAATTGCTGATTCGTTCGGGGTTGCTTCCCGCCACCTCCGACGAATGGACACTCTTCGTCCGCCAGACGGAAAGCGACCCGCGTAAAGAGACGCCGTGGCATCTGCGCCGCCTGGGCCTGACGGAACCGCTCACTGCGTTCGAGTTCGGCCGCGTGCTTTTGCATCTGGCCCAGCGTCGCGGTGCGCGCGGCGTCGAATGGGATGACGACGAAGAAGGCGATGCCGGCAAGGTCAAGCAGTCCATCAGCCATACGCAAAAGGAAATGGACAAGCGCAAAGTCCGCACGTTCGGCGAACTGATGGCCATGCTTTATGACGAGCGAAAACACGACGTGCCGAACAAGACAGGCAAGGTCTTTCGCGACGCTATTCGCAACCGCCGCGATGCCTTCGAGTTCCATGCCAACCGCGACTTGATCCGCGACGAATTTCACACGCTCTGGGACAAACAGCGGAACCTTCCATCGCCGCTGGCCGCGCTCCTCACGGACGATCTCCAGAAGGAGTTAGACGACCCCACGCCGACTTCGACCTGGGCCGTCCGCGGTGCGCTATTCGGTCAACGGCGAACGTACTGGAATACAGGCACTCTCGGACGTTGCGAGCTAGAACCCTCGGACCGGCTGTGTCCCCGCTGCGACATGTATGCGTCGGAGTTCCTCGTACTCCAAACGGTGAACTCGATCAAGCTGGAAGAACGGGGACGAGTCGATCCATTTCTCGATGACGCGGAGCGCGCAGCCGTGATTCAGGTGCTGCGGACGGTGAAGCAGCCCACGACGGCCACTCTCCGCAAAGCCCTAAAGATTCACACCGCCGTGAAGAAGGCCACCGTCGGGCTGAATCTCGAACGAATGAAGCAGATCGAACTCAATACGGATTGGTTCGGCCGCGAAATCATCGAGGGTGTGTTCGGCCGCGAGCAGTGGACCACATTGACCGAACGCCAGCAACAATCAGTGAATCAGGCCATCCAAAAGCTCGACGATCCGGAGCGGCTTCGCCAAGGGGCTGCTGAATGGTGGGGCTTGTCTTCCGAGCAAACTGAACGGTTGGTGGAAGTCTGGAAGAAGCGTCCCGCATTGGATGACCGCGTGAATCTCTCCCGTCGCGCGATCCGAACTCTGCTGCCGTACATGCGACAAGGTGACGATGTTTCGACGGCAAAGTTGAAACATGGCTATCCCGCAGCCCCGCGAGCATTGACGAAAGCGGACCGTCGCTATCTCCGCAAGCACGTCCATTCGTTGCCGCCCGCGCCGATGATTCTCAATCCCGTCGTGCGCAAATCCATTCATGAAGTGCGGCGACACATCAACTCCTGGTTGCGGCGGTTCCAGAAAAAGCCGGATCGCATCGTCATCGAGTTCGCCCGCGGCGTGACTCTTTCATCGCGCGATCGCAATGACCAACTCTCCGCCAACAAACGCCGCGAAGCCGAGCGACGAAAGATCGAACAAGACTTTGCCGAATACATCGGTCCCGGCAATCCTGCGCACAAGCTCGTGCTTCGCGTCCGGCTCTGGACCGAACAAAAATGGCAATGTGCCTACTCCGGCGAGCAAATTGGCCGGGACCATGTCGGACATGGCACTGACCTGGAAATCGACCATATCGTTCCTGACAGTCGCGGCGGCGAGAACGGTTACCACAACAAGGTGCTCTGCTTCCGCAAGGCGAATCGCGAAAAGCGCAACCAGACGCCGCGCGAATGGCTTTCGGCGGAGAAGTTCGCCGAATTGGAACGGCGCTTTGCCCATCTCGACGGTAGGAGCCGCGAAAAAATCGGCGAATATGAACTGGTCCCGAATCCCCGCAAGTTCAAGCTGCTACATTCGGAGGGCCGGCCCGAAGAGGAATGGCGCGAGTCGCAGTTGACGGATACGTCCTATGCCGCCGTCGCCGTCGCCACTTATCTCCGGGAGGCCCTCTACGGCAACGAGCCGCCGGAACCGGACGGCCGCCAGCGGCGGCACATTTTTTCCACGAAGGGGCAATACACCGGGATGCTCCGCCGCGATTGGGGGCTGCTCGAAGACCTCATGGCGCGCGTGGATTCACCGGAAGCCACGGGAATCGTCGAACCCCGAGCGCGCCGCGACAAGAAGGACCGCACCGACCATCGCCATCACGCCATCGATGCGGTCGTGATCGCGCTCTGCGGCCCGGAACTGCTCACCAAACTCGGCACGCAAGCAAGGGATGCGGCGGAGTACAAGTCGCGAACCGGCTATTGGCCGAAGCGCACTGCGATTGATCCACCGTGGGCGACTTCGGAAGAATTCCGCCAGCAAGTGCTGGCCGTCGTGTCGAGCGCTGTCGTGGCACATCGGCCAGTCAAGCGACGAATCGCTGGCTCGCTTCACGAGGCCACGGGATACGGAGTTGTCGACATTGACGCCCGCCGGTTCACGACTCGTATTCCGTTGGCCAAGTTGACGCAAAAAATGCTGCGGATGCCCACTCTCACACGCGATGACAACGGGCGAGACGTGTGGCAGGAACCACCGCTGGAAAAAAGCGGTTTGGTTCGTGATCGTGAACTGCGCCGCGTCCTCCGCGACCAGATCGCAAAGCTGGGACTAAATCCTGATGGATTCACTGACAAACAAATCGCTGAGGTCGCGAAGGCGGATCAGCTCAGGATGCCAAGTGGCGTGCCAATTCGAGGTATCACGCTGTTACGGACCATTACTGAACCCGTCGTGATTCGAACTCCCGGTAAACCAGTGCGCGTGTTTCAGGGTGGGAACAATCACCACTTTGAGATTCTGACGGATGAAAAGACTGGCAAATGGGTTGGTCAATGCTGGGACATGTTCACGGTTGCACGTCGTGTTCGGCCACCAGCGGGACAGCCCAAGCTGCCAATGGTCATTGGGCGTGACTTGGAATCCGTCTTAAATCGCGACCTTCTGGATGACGAAGCGGCAGCGTTCTATCGCGGATGTCGGTTTGTCATGTCGCTGTCACAAGGCGAAGTCCTTTATTGCCGGCATAAAGATCGCGAGCTCGGCACGTCCGATGCGGTCGGATACTTTGTCGTGGTGAAGCTCGACAAGGATCGCATTACTCTCGCTCCGCATTGGGATGCGCGGAGGGAACATACATGGCCGATTACTCCCGAAGGGCTGCGCAAGCTCGGTCCAACGCCAGACGAACCGCCCTATAAAGTTCGTCTCGAACCCTGGGCCACTCGTCTCGGAACTCCGTCCGGTATCTCACCGCTTCACGACTGAACATCGGAGTATGCGAGAATCTAAAGATTTCCGCGTGCAAACGGTCCCCCGCCGTCGTCATCATGGACGGTGCCGCAGGGAGCCCTGCGCGGATTGACGTAGGCACGGAGGCGCTGTCGCGAACGACATCTCGCTCCAGTGCCCGTCATGATCAAACGCACGCTCGAAATTTCCCGCGAGCCGGCGCATCTCGCCGTCCGCTACGAACAGTTGCAGCTGCGCCGCGGCGACGACGTGATCGCTTCGTTCCCCTGCGAAGACCTGGGCATGGTCGTCGTTGATCATCCCCAGACGACGTACTCGCATGCCGCGCTCGCGGAACTGATGTTGCAGGACGCCGTCGTGGTGCTCTGCGGCCGCGACCATCTGCCGTGCGGCATCGTGCTGCCGTTCGCCGATCACAATCAAGTGGTCTCGCGGATTCAGTTGCAGGTCGGCGTCGGCTTGCCGCTGAAAAAACGGCTGTGGCAGCAGTTGATCCGGGCCAAGATTCTCGCCCAGGCGCAGAACCTGCAGCCGGACACGTCCCCCGCCCGACGGCTGCGCGAGTTCGCGGCCGGCGTGCGGTCCGGCGACCCCGATAACCGCGAAGCCCATGCGGCCCGCGCCTATTGGGCCGCCTGGCTGTTGCTGGCTCCCGAAGCGGCCGAGACGGAACGCTTCCGCCGCGACCCCGACGGCGACGGCCTCAACGCCCTGCTGAACTACGGCTATGCGATCGTGCGGGCGGCGCTCGCCCGGGCCATCGTCGCCGCGGGACTGCATCCGGCGCTGGGGCTGCACCATTCGCACCGCAGCAACCTGTTCTGTCTCGCCGACGATCTGATCGAGCCGCTGCGTCCGCTGGTGGATGCGCGGGCCCGTCAGTTGGCGTTCGCCGGCGAAACGGAACTGACCCAGCCGGTGAAGGCGGAACTGCTCGACCTGCTGACCGCGGAGGTGCAGGTCGGCGAGTTCGCCGGGCCGCTGATGGTCTCGCTGCACCGGTACGTCGCGTCGCTGGTGAAGGTGCTCGAGGGGGAAGCCCGCGAGCTGGAGGTGCCCGTTCGATGCAACTCAGCAGTTATCGCAGCATGTGGCTCGTAACGATGTTCGACCTGCCGGTGGACACCAAGGAAGCGCGGCGGCGCTACACCTTGTTCCGCAAATTTCTGCTGACGGACGGCTTCACGCAGCTACAATATTCCGTGTACGGTCGGCACTGCGCGAGCGAGGAAAACGCCGATGTCCATCTCAAGCGAATCGAGCGTCATCTGCCCCCGGACGGCGAGGTGCGCATCCTCACCGTCACCGACAAACAGTTCGAGCGGATGCGGATTTTCTGGGGGAAAATCCGTCAATCCGCGACCGAACCGCCGGGTCAACTGGCCCTTTTCTGACGCCCGGAAAGCCGCAACGCAATTCCGGGTTTCAGTTTGGGGCGATGGTAGTGTAACCGATCCGACCCCGCGAGCAGTCCGCAACTGACAACGCTGCTTGGTCTCAAGAGATAGAAGTGTAACCGATCCGACCCCGCGAGCAGTCCGCAACCGGCTCGCTCCTGGCTGGTGGCCGAGCTGTAGTGTAACCGATCCGACCCCGCGAGCAGTCCGCAACGGCGGCAGGTGCGGCTCGAATTGGAAGCGGAGTGTAACCGATCCGACCCCGCGAGCAGTCCGCAACCGTGGTGTCATGGGATGATCTCCGGTCTGGAGTGTAACCGATCCGACCCCGCGAGCAGTCCGCAACTGCGGAAGGACAATGCAGCACTCGCTCCGCAGTGTAAC
>JAWXBB010000613.1:0-4388 GCA_034439795.1 Planctomycetaceae bacterium
AGGTCTAGCGTTTGAACCACCAGTCGCGGGGTGCTACTCGCGCCAGCACCACAACGGATAGCGCATTACAACGCTAGACCTATGTTGGAAGCGCTCTAGCCGGGGGTTGAGCGCAGCGACACCCCCGGTCGACGATGATTGGCGAATTCGACCCTGAAGGGGTCGCAGCAACTGCACTCGCTGCGACCCCTTCAGGGTCGATGATTCTTCACCGCATTCCGGGGGTGTCGCTGCGCTCAACCCCCGGCTAATGGCTATCGTCCCTCCGGGACAGAAGCGGGGACCGATGATTCCCGATCGCGGGACAACGATCTGCCGACCCCTCGCCCTGAACGGGGCTGCACGCTTCTTCCGTAGGGTGGGCTGTGCCCACCAATTCTATTACCGTCGTGGTGGGCACAGCCCACCCTGCAAGGTCGCCCTGTTTCTCGCCCTGTTCCTCCCAACGCTCGCCCTCGCCGGGTCGGTTCAGCTCAAAAGCGGCCACGTCATCGAGGGCCGGCCGAGCAAACTGCTGTCGCTGGTCAACGCCGTCAATCCGAATCAGGGGCCGGTCCCCATCCACCACATCGTCATGATCGTGGATGGCGCGCCGCAGGAGACCTGGCGGCGATACTTCGTCCCCGCCCGGCAGGTGCCGGCGAGCGGGCTGAATCTCGACGCCAATCTGCTCCGGTCGCACGAGTTCACCGTGCCGCAACTCCGGAAGAGCCGGCAGGAGATCGTCCAGAACGTCGGCAGCTTCACGGTGCTCAAGCCTTTCGATCCCGATGATTTCGGCCGTCGCACCGTGAACCTCTTTACGCAGCGCGGCCCGATTCAAGTCGTGCAGGGCATCGCCAAAATCACGCCCGATCATGTGATGGTCACCAGCGTCGCGTATGGCTGGGACTTCGGCCTCGCCTTGTCGCAGGTGCCGCAGGAGACCATCGTCTCCATTCTCAACAACCCCGTGGTCTGCAAGCCGGACAGCGAGCCGGACCGCATGGCCCGCGCGCGGTTCTACGTCGAGGCCGAATGGTATCCCCAGGCGTTCGGTGAGCTGGACGGCCTGGCCCGCGATTTCCCCGGCCTGCAGCCGCGCATCGTCGCGTTCCGCGAAGAGTTGTTGCAGATCTTCGGCCGTCACATCCTGCGCGAGCTCGGCCGGCGGCGCGAAGCCGGCCAGTTCCAGCTCGCCGAAGACGCCGCCCGCCGGATTCCGCAGGCCCAGCTCGGCGCGGCCGTCCAGCGCGAAGTGCGGCAGTTCCTCGAAGTCAGCCAGCGCGAACGGGACGACATCGAACGGATCGCCGCGCTGCTCGGCGACATTCAGGCGCAGCTCGTCGCCGGGCCGCAATCGACACAGGTCTCGATGATGCGGACGCAACTGGTGCAGGAGCTCGACCGTTCGGGTCTCGACCGGTTGCAGCCGTTTCGTCAGGCTGAGGCCGATCCGCAGCTGACCGCCTCGGAAAAACTCGCGCTGGCCTACACCGGCTGGGTGCTGGGAGCCGAAGGGGCCGACACCGATCTGTCCAAAGCCGTCCGGTTGTGGGACGCCCGGCACCACGTCCGCGAATACCTGCGCGAGACCGACGCTGCGACCCGGATGCAGTTGTTCGAGGAGTTGCGCCGAATTGAAGGCTTCGGCCCGTTGGCGCTGCGGCGGATGCTCTCAGTCATGCCGCCGCCGCTCGACGCCGAGACGGTGTCGCCGGGGCAACCGGCGACGATCGACGTCGTCCCGCGCGACAGCCGCACGGAGACCAAGGCCAGCTACACGGTGGTGTTGCCTCCCGAATACTCGCCGCAGCGGCGGTATCCGTGCCTGGTCGCGCTCCGCCCGCAACACAAGACGGCCGCCGAGACCGTGCAATGGTGGGCCGGCGACGGAGAGCAACCCGGGTGGGCGCAGCGGCGCGGGTACATCGTGATCGCGCCGGAGTACCTCCCCGCCGACGCGAAGGAGTACAACGACAGCCCCGCGGCTCACCGGGCCGTCATCGAAGCGCTCCGCGACGCCCGATTGCGGTTCGCCATCGACCCGGACCGCGTGTTTCTCGCCGGTCACGACTTCGGCGGCGACGCGGCCTTCGACATCGGCTTCGCCCATCCCGACGAGTTCGCCGGCGTGATTCCCATCGGCGGCTTGGTCCGGCATTACGGGACGTTCGAGTTCGAGAACGGCCAGCAGACCGCCTGGTACGTCATCCGCGGGGAGCTGAGCCGGGACAGCGAAGCCCAGCCGATGACGAAGTTTCTCGACCGGATGTTCGTGCAGGGGGCGTTCTTCGACCTGATCTACGTGCAGTACGTCGGCCGCGGGCTGGACTCGTACGGCGACGAGTCGCCCAAGCTGTTCGACTGGATGGACCTGCACCGCCGTCCGTCCGCCCCGCGCGAATTCGAGCACCGCACGCTGCGACAGGCCAACGACGAACTCCATTGGGTTCGGGCCGCGGGGCTGCCCCGCAACTACATTCTGCCGCTCGCGCCGGGCACAAAGGGGGGCGTCGACGTGATGAAAATCAAAGGGAGCATCACGGAGGGGAACACCATCCACATCCAGTCGCCAGCCAAGACCACGGTACTGCGGCTGCTGGACGGACTCGCCGACTTCGACAAGAAGCTGACGGTCCGGATCAACGGCCAGCAAAAGCACGCCGGCTTCGTGAAGCCCGACCTGCTGACGATCCTCGAAGACTTCCGCCGCTACGGCGACCGCTCGCGCGTCGCGATGCTGGTGCTGGAGTTCTGACCGGCTTTCGGTGAAGAGGACAGATCAACCGCGAAGACGCAAAGAACGCGAAGGAAATCGAAGAACAGGTCATAAAATGAAGAGCATCCCGCGATCAGAAAACTCGTTCTGAGTTTCTTCCCAAAGACCGAATTCCTCGTCTTCCTTTGAGTTCTTCGCGCCTTCGCGGTTTTCTAATCCTCTTGACTTCAGGCTGTCATCCCGCGACAACCGAATGGCCCGCCTCTTTCCACCCGCGAAATCCGCCGTCCATTGAGATCACGTTGGTGTAGCCCATCTTCTGCAGCGCGTCGGCGGCGAGGGCCGAGCGGTAGCCGCCGCCGCAGTAGAGGACGATCTCGGTCGCCGGGTCGGGCGCGGTCGTTTCGATGTCGCGTTCAATGATCCCCTTGCCGAGGTGCGTCGCCTGCGGCAGATGCCCGGCGGCCCATTCGTGATCTTCGCGGACGTCGACCAGCAGAAACCCTTCGCCGCGGTCCTGCCGGGCCTTCACGTCCTGCACCGTGCATTCGCGGATGCCGCCGCGGACCGCCTCGACCAGTTGCACAAACCGCTCGCCGTGTTGCTTCGCCATGTTTCCGACTCCTGTGATGGGGATGAAAGCATCATTCCCGGAAATCGCCGGCCGGACAAGGCGGAGCCGGGAAGGCCAGGCGACGCAGGATGTGCATCTCGATTCTGAGCGGTTCTTCGGTTCGGTCCCCTCGCCCCCGTCTTCGGGGGAGAGGGTTAGGGTGAGGGGGCCGAGTGCTTCGCAGCGTGATGACTGCCAGGAACACCATCCCGACGCTTGAGCGCCCCTGTTGAGAGACGATTGCCCTCGCATCGATTTCGGTATCGGACGCCGGAGTGAGCGCTCGCCCCCTCACCCCGACCCTCTCCCCCGAAGACGGGGGCGAGGGGGCCGGAGAAAGAAGTCAACCTGACTCGATATGCACAGCCGCCGCATCCACCAACACCACCGCTCGGTTGACACGCCGCCGCCCTCCGCCGCATGATTCCGCCAACCGCGATTCCCTGTCTCATCTCGACCCGCATGGAAGGACGCCTGCGATGACCGACGGCAACGGCAACCCCCCCGAACCGCGCCCGCAAACCGGTCAGCCGCTGATCGAGCCGGAAAACCTCGAGCCGCTGTACGCCAATTTCTGCCGCGTCTCCAGCACGCCCGAAGAGCTGGTCCTGGACTTCGGACTCAACCCGCAGCCGTTCGGCGGCTCGACGGTGCCGGTGAAGGTCACGCAGCGGCTGGTCGTCAATTTCTACACGGCAAAGCGGATGGCGATGGCCCTCGGCGTCGCGCTGCAACGCCACGAACAAGCCTTCGGCCCGATCGAAATCGACGTCAACAAGCGCGCCGTCAACCAACCGCCGAAGAAGTCAGTCTGAAGTCGGAAGTCGGAAGTGAAGACAGGCGTCAGCGTCTCGATTTCGAGTGGAATCAACCACCCATCTTCGGTTGGCAACGGTCTTCAGCCCCAGCGGGGCGACAGATCGCAGCCCCAGGCGTGAGCCTGGGGGGGCTCGGAGCACAACACACCAGCCGCGAAGCGGCGACAGATCGTAGCCCCAGGCGTGAGCCTGGGGAAACATCGTCATGGCATTGTTCAGCCCCGAAGGGGCGGCAGAACCTCGGTCGCGCGACGAA
>JAWXBB010000614.1:0-11729 GCA_034439795.1 Planctomycetaceae bacterium
CACCCTGACCGGCCGGTCCCTCCGGGCCTCGGCCGCCCTCCCGCAGCTGGCGCTCGCGAGCTGACGCGAAGAATCGGACTACATCAACGGGCTGCTAACGCGGGAGAATGATCTTCATCGTTCAAATCCTTGTGTTGGCCGGTCTGTTTACGGCTCGATCCTCCCATCGCTTGCTGCACCCGACTTCCGATGAAAACCTTCTTCAAGTATTTCAGCAGAGTTGCCATTGTGAGTTCCTCCAGTTGAAGGAGCGAAGTGAGGCGGACGATCAGGGAGCCGTCACGATCCGCCTTGCCTCTTCGGGTGACGATGCCTTCGGAGCCGATTCGATCTCGCCGTATCCGAGCATCACCTCGCCGGTGTGCTCCTCGATGATCTTGGGACTGTACCGATCCCGCTGTCGGCGCTCAAGGAATTTCAGTTTCGTACGGCCGGTCCCACCGGCCGCTTCGTTGGGCAACAATGGTTGGAACACCGCTTGCCGTCTGCGGCCGTCCCGAGGCCCTACTCGATTGCGCTTCGATCCTCATCGAAGCCACATGTGCCAAGCTGGGGCAACCGTGGCTACTTCGCCGTGCCATTCGCGCCAGCCTTGTACAGGGACTTGACCTGCTCCTCAGTCAGCGCGCCTTTGTAGATGCGCACGTCGCCCACCGCTCCTTTGGCGTACCACGCGTACTGGTCGCTGCCCGGCGCGGCGACGCCGATCTTCCAGGTCTGCTGCTCGTAATCGCGGGATTTCGCGCCACTGGTCCACGGTTCGGTGGTGTTTCGCAACTCGCCGTTCACGAAGATTTTGACCACGCGATCTTTCTGATCGACCACGCCAACGAGGTGATACCATTCGCCCGGCTGATACTCGTCTTCCCACGTGCCGATGCCGTTCCATACCGGGTCGGCGTCTCCCGCCAGCCAATGGTGCATCGTGAATTGCTTGTTGCGACTGTAGCTCAGGCCCTCGTGCCAGCCCCCTTTCAAGACGATGCCGAACTCGGCGTCGTTGGCGGTCTCTGTCGTGCCGGGCGGGACCATCTCCGGTTTGAACCAGGCCGCGATGGCATAGCTGCCGTTCTGGATCTGATCGAGATCCTTCGAGTTGGGGATGTCGACGTAGCTGTCTTTGCCGTTGAATGCGAGCGCGCCGCCGAACTTGCCCGTCGTGCGGCCCGGCTCGCCGAAGAACTTGCCGGCATGTTTGGCGGCGGAGCTATCCAGCGCCGTGTTGCCGGCTTTGTCATCCAGCTTCCAGTGTCCGGCCAATTCCGGATCGGCGGAGAATCCGAATTGCGGCACGAATACGGCGACGGCCAACAGGCCCAGGGACGCGATCTTCATGGTGGGACTCCTTAAGCGGCGAGCGTAACCGGCGGAAATGAGGGAAGCAAGCCGTCAGCGATGGCAGTGCAGTTGGACAGGGCCGGTTCCACCTGAGTAAATGCTGAGCGGTCTCCAATCTCTGGCACGCATCGAAGAGGCCGGTGGCACCGGCCCTTCTGGACTCCAGCATCGACCAAGGCTCATCGACGAAGAACGCAGCCCCCTATGTAAATCAGACGAGGATTGGCAGTGGCGAGCGCAGGCCGGTATGTTCTCAAGATCCCATTTCGGAGACCCTGGGCATGGCAGAAGAATCGAGTGGCAGGTGGACCTATTCCGAAGCTATCCGCGGTCTGGTGGAGCGAGTGCCAAAATGGAGCGACATCGCCAGATTTGGGCAAAGCACGGTTGCCAAGAGCGCATACGTCTGGATCGTCGTCGTACCCCTTGCGGCCAATCTGTTTTCAATGCTTGATAGATACCTTCAGGTCAACCTGTTCGGTCACCCGTGGAACCTGAACACACGTCTTCCGTTCTCATGGCAAGTCCTGTTTTGGGCATCGCTTTTCGCTTCATCGGCGAATGTCATCTTCGGGTGGATGTGTCCGAGAATCATTCGGGACTATCGTGACTTCAGCCAATTCCGTTCTTCCACAGGATCGGGAAGGAGTCTGAGCAATCTTTTAAGAGACGCGTTGTCATTTCGACCGTCTGGGTACGATCGAGGAACCTGGGCTGTCGTTGCCAAGTTCTTGGACCGCTTCTGCCGGCGGGAGTCACTTGCACGCGCCGACAATAACCAAGTTGTCTTGGAGCAACTTATCGAGAACCTTAGCCGAGAGGTCGAATCCTCTGAACTCACCTTCGTGCAAACCCGTCTTCCCCCATTCTTTGAGAACGCCGATGTCGTCGAGCAATGCCTTCCTGATGCATTTGAGTATGTAAGGGAACATGCCGAGCGAGTGCGACCTGGTGCGCGATCTGCCGCTTCGTTTCTTTATGCCGTCGCGACGGCATTGGCTCTTTACCTCCTGTATCAAAACACTTATTCGGTCGTCACATACTATTGGGGAAGCAAGCCCATCAAACAGGCAGGTGTGCCTGCCGCTCGGCATAAGATTCTGATGATTGACTGGCCTGCGGCAGCAATTGAGGGCGAAGAGAATGGTTGAGTTTGAGAAACCACAATCGCGGGCGCAGATGCTCAAAGATGACCCACTTGGAAAGTACCACGTGTGGTGGATGGATGTCAGAAAGACGGACGCCAAGCGATTGACGGCCGTGCTGGAGACCGCGCGGCGCGAACGAGAGTTGCAGGCGTACTTCGAATTGCAGCCGATGGCTCTAATCCAGCACCTCGCTGGCGGACATGGGCGTTACGTCATTCCCCAAAAGCGCCTCGGCAGCGAGCACGTCACCGATTTCATGATCGGTCATTGCCACTCTGGTGGTTTCGAGTGGCAGGCCGTCGAGATTGAAAGTCCGACGAAGAAGATGTTCACCAAGACCGGAGACCCCACGAAGGAGCTTAATCACGCGATTCGGCAGATTCTGGATTGGCGCGCATGGCTGAAGCGGAATCAGAATTACGCTGCAAACCCATTGGACCAAGGCGGCCTGGGTTTGACGGACGTTGACTGCAATCTACCAGGTCTCATTCTTATAGGCCGTCGCGCAACAACTGATCCAAAAACCCATGACCGTCGACGGCAGATGGTCACCCAGCTCAATGTTCAGATTCACACGTACGACTTCTTGATTGATAACTGCGTTGCGGCCGCTGCATTCTGGAATACCGTTAGGCGACGTTCCCGTGGAGCTTGAAAGGCATACGGTCTAAATCATGCCCCATTGAGACTCTTAGCCGGGTGCCCCGGACGAGCGATTGATCGTCCGGCGAAGCGTCCGCACGGCTGACACAGCCGTAGCACACGAAGCCGGAGACGTGCGTGTCGCGCCACCCCCCGGCTCGCCTCCAAAAAATCCGCGCAACATTTCCCCTGGGGTAAGGGACACGATGACAGCCGCGGAGACAGGCTCGGCGGCGGCTGTCGTCGTTGCGACGGGAGCCTGCCATGAGCGCCGCGGACGATTTGCTCGCCGAATTGCGGGATTTGACTCGACGGTGTGGACCCCGGATTACGCTGGACCGGTTCTGTCGCGAGGTCGGCATTGCGCCGGGGACGGTGGCCCGGTTCTGCGGATCGTGGACGAAGCTGCGAATCGCGGCCGGGTTGCCGGCCCGTGTCCCGTCGCCGCGGACGTTGGCCGATTTGCGGCGGTGCGATATCGCCGCCGGATCAGGCGGATGGCCTCGGCGTGCGAGGCGTTGATGTTCGGCCTGGTCGTCTGGATGTGGAGCGGACCGATCGGCGCGTGTCTGTCTGGCGCTTGCTCGATGGTTGCGGATCGGCTTGGGCGGACCGATCCACAACCACTGGTGTCATCACCCCTTCAGCTTCGCGATCAGATAATCCTTCACCGTCGGATGCTTGACCTCCGGCGCGTCGGGGTAGATCAGTTCGCACGGCACGCCGACGGATTGGACTTTCTCCTGAAGTTTCACGCCGAAGTTGGAGGTGTGCGTGGGGTCTTTCTGGTCCTGCCCCAACGCCGGCGGGGCGTTGTAGAAGAGGTAGATCGGCGGGTCGTCCTTGGTGACGAGGGCGTACGGCGAGTATTCGGCGATCCACGGCAGGATCTCATCGTGTTTGGCGAGGAACGCCTCGAAGTCGCGGACGGTCCGGCCGTTCTCCGTCTTGAAGATGCCGAAGGCGTGGCTGCCGTAGGTGCTGTTCGGGGTCCACTCCTTCATCTGCTGCGGATCGAGCGTGGTCTGCGCCCCGGTGACCGCCGCGCACAGCAGCCGCGTCGATTCGCGCGCGACGGGGTCGCTGCTCTTGGGGTCGGCGAGATCGTCGTGGAACGCCAGCCACAGGCTCGAACACGCGCCGGCCGACCCGCCCGACGCCGCGATGCGGGTCTTGTCGATGTTCCACTCCCCGGCCTTGCTGCGGACGAACTGCAACGCGCGGGCCGCGTCGTGCAGTGGGGCTTTGACCGGCGGGGTGACGCCGTCGGCGATCGCTTCCTGAATGAACCGGTACTCGACGGAGACCACCGAGATGCCGTTCTTCAGCATCTCGGGCAGCAGCGCCGCGACGCTGTCGCGGTTGCCCCCCTGCCAGCCGCCGCCGTGAATGAAGAACAGCAGCGGCGCGGGCTTGTCCGATTCGGCCTTCCAGAAGTGGATGAGCTGCTTGGGATGCGTGCCGTACGCGACGTCGGCGACCGTCGGCGTGGGCAGCGCCGCCGCGGCTTTCTTGGCGGCCGTCTTTTTCTGAGCGGCTTTCGGTGCGGCGTCCTGGGCGAACGTCGCGAGCGTCGATGTGAGACAAAGCAGTGTGATCGCGAACCGTGGCATGGGAGGCTCCAGAGTTGGTGGGTGACATCACAAGGCGAGCGGCGCGGCGTCAGCCCGCCGTGTCTGCGTAGCGGGGAGAAGACACGGCGGGCTGACGCCGCGCCGCTCGCCGGGGAATCAACGCTTCAGATCCTTGCGGCAATCGGGGTCGGCCGCGACCGGGTCGCCGGTTTGATCGACCGGGTGCGTGAACAGGTATCGCCAGACGTCCTCGTGGAGGAACTTGCCGTTGGCGCCCTTCACCGCGCTGCCGCCGGGAGTGGAGGCCCCGTGCGCCCGCTTGGCGTCGTTCTTGACGTCGGCGTCGGTGATCAATCGCCGCGTGTTGCCGAACGGCGGCTTCGCCTGATCGACATTGACGATCGGTCCGAACTCCTGCAAGCCGAGCAGCTCCCACGACCGGCAGTAATGGTCGCCCGTCCAACCGGTGTCCAGCACGTGCGTGAACCCGAAGAAGCGGTTCTTCGGCGTCGCCGAGGGGAGCTTGTACCAGTTCTCGTACTGATCGCGCGGGCCGGAGAACATCACCACGCGGTCCACTTTCTGGTGCAGCGCGAACCGGGCGGAGGTCGTTGAGCCGTGCGAGCTGCCGGCCATGATGACGTTGTCCCAACGGAGTCCTTTGCCATCCTTCGTGAGGAAGTATTCCCAACGTCCCTGCGGATGCTCCTTGGCGAGCCACTTCACCAATTGGTACGACCGTTCCATCATGCCGTCGGGCTGCGGGATGTCGATGGCATCACTGATGTCCTGCCCCGTCGCGGCCTCCAGGCGGATGCGGCCCAGATGCTGGTCGTCCGGCGGCGGCTCTTTGTTCAGCGTCGAGAACCAGCCGTTCGCGTAATGCACCTGGATGCCGTGCAGCCCGTAGCCGGACACGCGGTCGAACAGTTGGGCGTTGTAGCCCATCAGCCAGATGACGAGCTTGCCGCGCGGAGCGACGCGGGTGTCGACCACGCCGTGCTCGACGTCCGTCGGCTTGCCGTCCTTCTCGAAGACGAACCCGACTTCCGGATGGGGCTTCGTCCGCGGATCAATCTGGCTGGCCCGCGCGGTGACGTCGTACTTCTGCGGCTTGGGGTCGTGGTATTGGAAGGGAGCATCGGCAGCGTGCAGTGCGACATGACATACGGCGATCAGCGCTGCGAGCGCTGGGCAGGCATGGTTCATGGATGGCGATCTCCGGTGAGTCATGTTGGCGGGCTTAGATCTAATCCACAGATTTCGCCGATTACACAGATTGAAAACTCAGTAGATGTCAGCATTGAAGACATGAGACCCCGACCAGTTTCCGAGTCTTTAATCTGCGTAATCGGCGAAATCTGTGGATAAACGCCTTTACCCTTGGATCAAATCCGTGAACAGCGAAGTCTGGCACCCCGAATGAGTCTGCAGTCAACGTCCCACGAATGCGTCCTTGCCGTCGGTCAGCCATTCGAGGTTGAAGCGGGCGACCGTCAGCCCCGCGTAGCTGGTCGGCTTCTGGTCTTCGTCCTTCGGTTTGCGGCCGCGCTCGTAGTAACAGAGGATCGTGCCGTCGGGGAGCACGGCGAGGTCGCTGTAGGCGCTGTAACCGGGTTCCAGAACTTTGTTGACGGCCCACGTCTGGCCTTCGTCGTAGCTGAGCTTGATCGACAGGTTGACCCGGTCGCGCGATTTGCCGGGCATCTCCTTGCCGTCCTTCCGCGCGAGGTTGTCCGGGTTGGCGAAGACGATGCGGTTCTTGCCTTGTGGCGACTGGCTGACGCGGATGATGCTCGCCATGCAGATCGGTTCGAGCAAGGCCTCGTCGAACTTCGGCTGCGACCACTTCGTCGCCCCGTCGGCGCTGGTGACGACGAGCCGGCGGTGATTCTTGGCTTCGCTGCGGACGTTGAGCATCACCCGGCCGTCGGCGAGTTCGACGGCGACGGTCTCGTTGGGGAACACCCAGTCGTCGGTGTTGGGGACGGCGATCTCGCCGCGCTGCCACGTCCGGCCGCTGTCGTCGCTGTAGATCGTCGACGTCACCGACGGCCGATGCGCGTGCCCGCCGGTCCCCGTCGACAACCAGACGGGCACGAGCAATCGCCCTGTCCGGAGTTGCAGGCCGTGGGCCGGGCCAGTGGCGAGGACTTTCCAACCGTATTCGGGGCGGAACTCGTCGAACGTCTTTGTGATCTCGACGGGGGCCGACCACGTCACGCCGTCGTCCTCGCTGCGGATGGAGAAGCAGCGGTAGTATTCCAGACAGTAAAGGAAATATACGCTCCCGTTGCGGTCGGCGAACGCGACCGGATTGTTGTACGTCACGTCGTCGGTGTTGGCGAGCTTCTGTGCGAGCGCGACCGGGTTCTTAGTCTTCGGTCCGGGGACATCCGCGATTTTCTTGCGTTCGCTCCACGTCTTGCCGTCGTCGGTCGAGCGCCGCAGCATGATGTCGATGGTGTCCCAATCGCTCTTGCCGGTCCGGCGGGCCTCGCAGTAGGCGAGCACGGTCCCCTTCGCCGTGACGATGAGACCGGGAATGCGGTACAGGGCGTAACCGTCGGTGCCGGCTTCGAACAGATCGACCTGCTCCAGCCGCGGTTCGGCGGCCGAGGCGAGGTGAGTGAGCAACGAAATCGTAAGACAGAGGACTGCGGCGAGCAGTTTTCCAGGATCGCGCATGGTGTCTCTCGGAGTGAGTTACAGGCCGATGTCGTTTTCTCTGCGACGAGTCGGCATCACTCTAACACTTCCCCGCGGCTGAGGCGATTCTCCTCCGGAGGCCCGATTGTCGCCTTTCGCTCCGCGAAAGTGCGTTCCTTTCGCGGAGCGAAAGGCGACACTACGGCTCACGGAGCCGCTAGTCGATTCTCCGCTGGGACAGCCTTCCGGGCGGATTTCTCTCGATGTTCTGCCGTACCGGGTTACAATGCGGTGACAGTCCCGCCTCCCGCAACGCCGCCGGTTCGGCCGCGGTGTTCCTGCCTTCCGTTGAATGTGCTTGCGATGCCCGCCCGCATGATTCCTGTTGGCCACATCTTAGTCGTTACGATCGCGCTGTCGGCGTGCATGGCGGCGGTGTCCGCCGAGGATGCCATGCCCGGCGCGGCGTTTCTCAAGACGCATTGCGCCGAGTGTCATCAGGGAAAGGACGCGGCCGCCGGGCTGGATCTGACGACGCTGTCGACCGACCTCGCCGACACCGCCGTGCAGCAGCGCTGGGTGCGAATCATCGACCGCGTTCACGACGGTGAGATGCCCCCTAAAGACGCGGAGAAGCCGGCCTCGCAGGCCGTGACCGAGTTCGTCAAAACCATCGGCGGCTGGTTGCGCGATCGGCAGCAAGCACAGTTCGTGGAACTCGGCCGCGTGCGTGGGCGGCGGCTGACCAAGCGCGAGTTGGAACGGTCGCTGCAGGATCTGCTCGGCGTCGACATTCCGCTCGCCGATCAATTGCCCGACGAGGCCAGCACATCTACCTTCTCCACAATCGCAACCGGGCAGGCGATGTCGCACTTCCAGTTAGAGCGGCACCTTGCCGTGGTCGATGTCGCCCTCGACGAAGCGTACCGCCGTGCGTTTTCGCCGCCGGACGAGTTGGACCGCACGCTCGACGTGCCGCAGATCGCCCGACAGAATCCGAAGAACCGCAACCGCGAGCCGGAAATCCGGAACGACGAGGCGGTGATCTGGTCGTCGGGCCTGATCTTCTACGGCCGTATCCCCGCGACGATCGCGCCGGAGAACGGCTGGTATCGGTTCACCGTCCGGGCCTCATCGCTCAAGCCGCCCGAAAGCGGCGGCGTGTGGTGTACGGTCCGCAGCGGGTTGTGTGTGTCGAGCGCGCCGTTGCTCGCATGGATCGGCGCGTTTGAAGCGACTCCCGAACCAAGGACGATGGAGTTCGAGGCGTGGCTGCCGCGGGGGCACATGCTCGAAATCCGCCCCGGCGACGTCACCTTGAAGAAGGCCCGCTTCAACGGCGGACAGGTCGGCGCCGGCGAAGGAGAGCCGCAGGACGTGCCGGGCGTGGCCTTCCACGAGATCACGATGCGGCGTTTCCATCGCGGCCCGGAGGACGAGGGAGTCCGCCAACGACTGTTCGGCGACCTGCCGGTGCAACGGGAATCGCGGAAGTCATACCAGTTGAAATCGGAGTCGCCGTCGGAAGACGCCGTCCGTTTGCTGGCCGCGTTCGCCCGTCGCGCATTTCGCCGGCCGGTGAGCGACGCCGATCTCGCCCCGTATGTGACGATCACGAGGCAGGCGTTGGATGACGGCGAGGAGCTCAGCACGGCCTTGCGGATCGGTTATCGTTCGCTGCTCTGTTCGCCCCGGTTTCTGTACCTGACGGAAGCCCCCGGCCCGCTCGATGACCACGCCCTGGCGACCCGGCTCAGTTATCTGCTGACCGGCAGCACGCCCGATGCCACGCTGATCGCGCACGCCGACGCCGGCCGACTCCGCGATGGTGATGTCCTCCGCGGGGAAGTGGAACGATTGCTGTCGGGACCGGGCGGTCGCCGGTTCGTCGAGGACTTCGCGGCCGAGTGGCTGGATCTCGATCAGATTGACTTCACCGAACCGGACGGCAAGCTGTTCCCGCAATTCGACAGCATCGTGCAGAGCGCCATGCTGGTCGAGACGCGGACGTATCTGGAGACGATGCTGCGCGACAACCTGAGCATCGCACATCTGATCGACTCGGACTTCACGTTTCTCAACAGTCGTCTCGCCCGGTTCTACGACATCGACGGCGTGACAGGGGACGAGCTCCGCCGGGTTGAGTTGAAGCCCGAGCATCGTCGCGGCGGCGTGTTGACACAGGGCGCGATCCTCAAGGTGACGGCGAACGGCTCAAACACGTCGCCGGTCATCCGCGGCGTCTGGGTCTCGGAGCGGTTGCTGGGGGAACACATCCCGCCGCCGCCGGACAACGTCCCCGCCATCGAACCCGACATCCGGGGCGCGAAGACCATCCGCGAACTGCTGGCCAAGCACCGTTCGCAAGACGAATGCGCGAGCTGCCACGTGAAGATCGACCCGCCCGGCTTCGCGCTCGAGAATTACGATCCCGCGGGTAGGTGGCGCGATAAGTACGTGCAACTGGAGGACGGTCGGCGCAGCTCCGGGGCCACGGTCGACGCCGGCTACACGCTGCCCGACGGCCGCGAATTCCGTGACGCCGGCGAATTTCGCCGGCTGATCGTCGCCAATCCTCGCAAATTGGCCCACAATGTGGCCGAACAGTTGTTGGTGTACGGCACCGGCGCGCCGATCGCGTTTGCGGATCGGCCGGTGGTGGACGAAATTGCGGAGCGGGCGTCCGCCGACGATTACGGATTCCGTTCGATCGTGCAGGCCGTGGTGGCCAGCCCGGTGTTTCAGAGTAAGTAGCTGTCAGATCATGAGGGCATGTTGTCCACAGATTGCACAGATTTTAAGGCCAGAAGGCGATAGGAACGGCGTTTACCAGTTCAGCGAGAAGTTTCCTTTTTCTGTCCTGAATCTGTGTCATCTGTGAAATCTGTGGATTACATCGCCTTGGGATTCGTTCATCGAGGATCTCCGAACATGGCCAACTTCAACTTCCAGCGGAAACTGAGCCGGCGGACGGTGCTGCGCGGGGCCGGTGTGGCGCTGACGCTGCCGTGGCTGAACGCGATGACGGCGGCGTTTGCCGATTCGTCGACCGCCCAGCCGCCGTGGCGGTTCGTGGCGATGACGCTGGGCCTCGGTCTGCACAACCCGAATCTCGTCCCCAAAGACGAAGGCCGCGATTACCAGCCGTCGCGGTATCTCACGGGGCTTGAGGATCTCCGCGATCAGTTCACGGTGATCTCCGGATCGTCGCATCCCGGCGTGTCCGGCGGACACCGGGCCGAGGCCAGCCTGCTGACGGCGGCGCCGATGAGCAACTCGGCCCAATCGCGGAACACGATCTCGCTCGACCAACTGCTCGCGAAGCACCTCGGTCATCACACGCGGTTCCCATCGCTGGTGCTGTCGTTGTCGGGGAGCAACAGCCCGTCGTACACCGAGAACGGCTCGATGGTCCCTGCCGAGGACTCCCCCAGCCAGTTGTTCCAGCGACTGTTCGTCAACGACTCGCCGCGCGACCGCCGGCTGCAGACGCAACGGGCCCGCGAGGGGCGGAGCATCATGGACCTCGTCGCCGATGACGCGAAGTCGCTGGAACGGCAACTCGGGGCCGGCGACCGCGACCGGTTGGATGCCTACTTCACCAGCGTCCGCGAGTTGGAGAACCGGCTGTCCGAATCGGAGGCGTGGGCCAACCGGCCGAAGCCGAAGGTGGACGTGCCGCGACCGGTTGACATCGGCAACTCCAACGATTTCATCGGCCGGCAACGCCTGATGAGCGACATGGTGCGGCTCGCGCTCGCCACCGACTCGGCCCGGTTCATCACGCTGCACTTCGGCGGCTCCGGCGGCGTGCTGCCGATTCCCGGCGTCGAGGAGGGCTACCACTCGCTCAGCCATCACGGACTCGACGACGAGAAGCTCGAGCAGTTGGCCCTCGTCGAAACGGAGATCATCAAGGCCTGGGGCGATTTCCTGCGGTCGCTGAAAGACACACCCGAAGCAGGGGGCACGCTGCTCGATCGCACGTCGATCCTGTTGACCAGCAACCTCGGCAACGCCTCCAGCCACGACAACCGCAACATGCCGGTCCTCTTCGCTGGCGGCGGCTTCCGTCACGGCGGGCATCTGGCGTTCAACGCGAAGAAGAACTATCCGCTTCCGAACCTCTACGTGTCGGTCCTTCAGCAAACCGGTCTCGAACAATCCCGCTTCGCGACCGGCACGGGGACGATGGCGGGGTTGGAACCGGTGTAATGGGGCGTTTGCGGCGCGATCGACCGGGAGCGCGACAGGCGCAGCCTGGCCTACGGAATTTGCCGAGATCGTCGCGCCAATGCGTCGCACCGCGATGTCTGCGGTGGTTGATCTGATTCCGCCATACGGCCGGTGATGCGCCTTGACGCCGTCGTCTGCGATG
>JAWXBB010000615.1:0-9172 GCA_034439795.1 Planctomycetaceae bacterium
AGCCGCCGACACGTCATCACCGCCAGCCTGTTCGTGTGGTCGGCGGTCACCTGGATGACGGCGTACGTCACCACGTTCAACGAACTGCTGATCGCCCGGTCCATCATGGGGGTCAGCGAGGCGTTCTACATTCCCGCGGCGCTGGCGCTCATCACCGACTTCCATCAGGGGCACACCCGGTCGCGGGCCGTCGGCATCCATCAGACGGCGATCTACACGGGCATCATCCTCGGCGGGTTCTCCGGGTACGTCGCCGACAACCCGAACGCCGGCTGGCGGCTGGCGTTCAGCATCTGCGGCGTGGTCGGCGTGTTGTATGCGTTGCCGTTGTTCGCGTTGCTGAGGAACGCGCCGCGGCTGCTGAACGCCGGACCGAAGCCGTCGCCGTGGGTCGCCGGTCGCGATCTGTTATCGCAGCCGGCGTTCATTCTGCTGGTGCTGTACTTCACGCTGCCGGCGATCGCGGGCTGGGTGGTGAAGGACTGGATGCCGGTGATTCTGAAAGACCGCTTCGATCTCAAGCAGGGGGCGGCGGGGGTGTCCGCGGTGCTGTGGACGCAGCTGGCCTCGCTGTTCGGTGCGACGGCCGGCGGCCTGCTCGCCGACTATTGGATGCGGCACTCGGTCCGCGGCCGAATCTACGTCAGCGCGATCGGCACGCTGCTGTTTCTCCCGGCGCTGTTCGGCGTCGGCAACGCGGGGTCATTGGAGATCGCCGTCGCATTCCTCGTCCTCTACGGCATCGGCTGGGGTTTCTTCGACTGCAACAACATGCCGATCCTGTGCCAGCTCGTCCGCCCGGAGCTCCGCGCGACCGGCTACGGCATCATGAACCTCGTCAGCATCAGTTGCGGCGGCTTCGCCGACTGGGGCTTCGGTGCCCTCCGCGACCGCAAGGTGCCGCTCAGCGTGATCTTCGGCGCATTCGCGGGAATCGCGCTGCTGTCGGTGATCATCGTGCTGATGATTCGGCCGAAGAGTGCGAATGCGGAGTGATGTTGTCTGGTGTAACCTGCGTGAGGAACCCGGAGGGTTCCCAGCCATTAGCCGGGGGTTGAGCGCAGCGACACCCCCGGTTGACGACGGTCGATGGAACCGACCCCGGAGGGGTCGCAGCGCTACGACCCCTCCGGGGTCGGCGTTCTATCACGATCGCTTCCGGGGGTATCGCTGCGCTCAACCCCCGGCTAATGGCTGATGTCCCTCCGGGACGGCGGAAGACTTCGCTCGCAGCCGTGAGGGAATCGCCAACGGTCGCACACCATCACGGCCACGGCAGCTTCGGCGGCTCTTCGATGACCTCGGCCCCATGCGCGAGCAGAATCTGTTCGATCGCGCGCTGCTTGCCGGTCTCATCCCGCGGGATCGCACACTGCACACACCACAGATGCGAATGGCCCCAGCCCTCGGTTCCATTCAGGTTGGCCCCGCGTTCGCACAGCACGCGCACCGCATCGACTGCATTCCAGCTACACGCATACCCCAAGGGGGTCTCCAGCGAGAAGTTGCAGTATTCGATGTCAGCACCGGCGTCGAGAAGGAGGTTGATGAGGCGAACGTCGTTCTCACTGGCGGCATGGATCAACGCGGAGTTGTTACCCGTCGGACCGATGTCGGGATGCACGCCGTGCCGAAGCAACCAGGCGACGACGTCGTACCGCTTTCCCCACGCAGCTTGGTGCAACAGCCCAAAACCATCCAGTCGTGCGCAGAGCGCAGGCTTCTTCCGCAGCCAGCGAAAGAGCCGCTTGCCAACCCCGTGGCGGATCATCCACTCGGCCTGCGCAAACGATTTCAGATGGCGTTTCCGACGCCGTCGCCGCATCTCGCGAACTCCTTCACAGGTGATTGTCGCCGAAGATGATCTGCGTCAGCCCCGGCAGGGGCGACCGGATTGTAGCCACGGGTGGAGCGGCGCGGCGGCCTCGCCGCCCGACGCGGAACCCGTGGTGCGAGTCCTGATGCCGATTGCCCCGGAGGGGCAAAGGAATCAACCGGGCGCGCGAACTTCCGCCGGCCCTTCGGGACGGACTGACTCTTCAATCACCGACCACGGGTTGCGCTTCGCCCGCGGCGGGCTGCGCTCCACCCGTGGCTACAGCCCGACGCCCCTATCGGGGCTGAAAATCGGGAGCCATCAACGAATCTGCCCAACGGTTCCATCAGCCCGCATTCATGCGTTACAATGCCGGGCGAGGCGGATTGCGTCCGCTGCCCTCCCGTTGCATCCCGCCTGATGGGAACTCGCCTGATGACCTCTTGCATTCGCGTCGCTTTGACGTTCTCAGTCCTCGCCCTGGCGGACACCGGTTCGGCGCAAGAGGTGCAGTTCAATCGCGACGTGCGGCCGATTCTGTCCGAGAATTGCTTCGCCTGTCATGGCTTCGACGCCAAGACCCGGCAGGCGGAGTTGCGGCTGGATGTGCCCGACGGAGCGTTCGCGGCGAAGGATGGCATCGCCGCGATCACGCCGCGCGAGCTGGCGAAGAGTGCGGTCTGGCTGCGGATCACGTCGAACGATCCCGATCAGATTATGCCGCCGCCAGCGTCGCACAAGACGCTGAATCCGGCCGAGATCGCGACGATCAAGCGGTGGATCGAACAGGGGGCGACGTATCAGAAGCACTGGGCGTTCGAGCCGGTCAGGTCGCCGTCCGAACCAAACGTGAAACAAACGGCGTGGACGCGCAATCCGATCGATCGCTTCCTGCTCGCGCGGATGGAATCCACCGGGCTGACGCCGAACCGCGATGCGCCGAAGTCGACGCTCATCCGCCGCGTGGCGTTCGCGCTGACCGGGTTGCCGCCGACGCTGGAGGAGGTTGCGAAGTACGAGGCGGACCCGTCGCCGACGGCCTATGAGAACATGGTGCAACGCTATCTCGATTCGCCGCACTTCGGCGAGGAGATGGCCCGACACTGGCTCGACGTCGCGCGGTACGCCGACACGCACGGGCTGCATCTCGACAACGAACGGGAGATGTGGGCCTACCGCGACTGGGTCGTCGATGCCTTCAACCGCAACCTGCCGTTCGATCAGTTCACCGTCGAGCAACTCGCCGGCGATCTGCTGCCGAATCCGACGAAGGACCAACTCATCGCGACCGGCTTCAATCGCTGCAACGTGACGACCAGCGAAGGGGGCTCGATCGCCGAGGAGTTTCTGTACCGCTACGCCGTCGAACGGACCAGCACGACGGTGCAGGCGTGGATGGGGCTGACCGCCGGGTGCGCGGTCTGCCACGATCACAAGTTCGATCCGATCAGCGCGAAGGAGTTCTATTCGCTGTACGCGTTCTTCTACAGCGCGGCCGACCCGGCGATGGACAAGAACATCCGCGACACCGACCCGTTCCTGTCGCTGGCGACGCCGGAGCAGGAAACCCAACTCGCGAAGTTGAAAGCGGCCGAGCAAGTCGCGAAGAAATCGCTCGATGACGCCGTTGCCGCCGCGGCCTCCGACTCGCCATCGGAAAAGCGAACCATCACCGATGTCTGGCTGGACGACGTGTTCCCACCCGCACAGAAGCTGACGACGACGTCGCGCAACAAAGCGACCTGGGTCACGGCCGCCGACGGGTTGAAGATTCCGTCCGGCTTACGCGCGCTGCGGCAAGCGGGGGCGGGGATGTATCAGGACCGCATCGAAACGATTGGCGTGCCGCTGGTCATCTCTGAGAACGCGAAGCTCGAATGGTGGGTCCGCATCGACCAGTTCGAGCCGCCGACATCGGTGATGCTGGAACTCAGCACGAGCCGCGGCGCACGGCGTGTGATGCTGGGTGACGCCGAGAAACTCGGCTCGGGCACCGTCGGCACTCCCGAACGCTTGCGGCTTCGCGATCTCCCTCCCGGCGGCGAATGGACCGCGCTCGCCGTCACCGCCGAGCAACTCGACCTCAAGCCGGGCGACATCGTCCGCAGTCTCGTCTTCGCGCAATACGGCGGCATCGTCGATTGGGACGGCCTCCGCATCACCGGCGATCTCGCCCCGAACGATGACCCGCGGGCCTCGTTCCCCCAATGGCGGCAAGTCGCGAAGGGACAGGACGTCACCGGAGCGCCCGCGAAGCTGCAAGCCTTGCTCAAAGCTGGTCTGAAGTCGGAACCCGCCAATGACGCGGCGGTGTCGGCGATTGAAGTCGCCAATAGTGCCGAGCAGTTGAAGCTCGCCGACGACATCGCCGCGCTGGAGCAATTCTGGCGGACGAACATCGCGCGGCCGACGACAGCGGCCTGGACCACCGCCCGCCGCGAACTGGACGATGTCATCGCCGCCCGGACCGCGTTCGAGGACCGCATCCCCGGCACGTTCGTCTTCAAGGACATGCCGCAGCCGCGCGACGCCTTTGTGATGCAGCGCGGGCAGTACGACAAGCCGGGGGACAAAGTCGAACCGGCGACGCCCGCCGTGTTGCCGCCGTTGAAGCCGGCGGGGCCGCGGCCGAACCGGCTCGATCTGGCGCAGTGGCTCGTCGCGCCGGAGCAGCCGCTCACCGCGCGCGTGGCCGTCAATCGGGTGTGGCAGCAACTGTTCGGTATGGGCCTCGTGAAGACCAGCGACGACTTCGGGTCGCAGGGAGAGCCGCCGAGCCATCCCGAACTGCTCGACTGGCTGGCGGCGTGGTATCGCGATCGCGGCTGGGACACGAAGGAACTGGTGCGGCTGATGGTGCTGTCGTCCGCCTTCCGCCAGGCCGCCGCCGTCACGCCGGACGAACTGGCCGCCGATTCCGCCAACCGATTGTATGCGCGCGGCCCGCGGTTCCGTCTCGACGCCGAGCAGATTCGGGACAACGCCCTGTTCGTCAGCGGCCTCATCGACCTGCGTCGCGGCGGTCCGGGGGTGAAGCCGTACCAGCCGCCGAACATCTGGGAGCCGGTCGGTTACGCCGACAGCAACACGCGGTTCTACCTGCAGGATCACGGCGACAAGCTGTATCGCCGCACGCTGTACTGTTTCCTCAAGCGGACCGCCCCGCCGCCGTTTATGAGCAACTTCGACGGCCCCAACCGCGAGCAGTTGTGCGCCCGCCGCGAACGGAGCAACACGCCGCTGCAGGCGCTGCAACTCCTGAACGACGTGCAGCACGTCGAAGCCGCCCGCGCATTCGCCGAACGGATGTTGAAAGAGGGGGGCAGCAGCCCGACGGAGCGGATCGCTTTCGCGTATCGGACGACATTGTCGCGCAGTCCGTCGGACGACGAGGCGGCGATCGTCACCCGCACGCTGCAAAAGTACCTCGACCGCTACCGCGAAGACCCCGCCGCCGCGCGGCAGTTGATCCACGTCGGCGAATCGTCGCCGATGACCGTGGCGGAGGTGAGCGAACTGGCGGCGTACACGCTGGTGGCGAATCTGGTGTTGAATTTGGATGAGACGGTGACGCGAAACTGAGATTGGTCGATGGTCCGCCTTCTCCGGTCCCCTCGCCCCCGTCTTCGGGGGAGAGGGTTAGGGTGAGGGGGCGAGCGCTCGCGCGATATCCAATCTGTGCTGATCTGATCTATCAGCTCTTGCGTTCATGCACTATCAGTCGTGATGCCTGGATAAGGTCACGCCGTTTTTTCGGTGAAGAAGGAGTCAGGTTGTGGACGATTCGGAAATTGCCGAGCATCGGTATCGCTTCTTCGCGGAAAAGAGCGTCGACTTGTTGCTCGAATACGACAAGATTCTT
The DNA here is from genome assembly GCA_034439795.1 of Planctomycetaceae bacterium. Classification (GTDB taxonomy): domain Bacteria; phylum Planctomycetota; class Planctomycetia; order Planctomycetales; family Planctomycetaceae; genus DSVQ01. The sequence continues at coordinate 5,679 of JAWXBB010000615.1, forward strand.
GTCACAGTATTCAGCGCGATCATTGCCGGAATCTTGACGTTGCTTGTGAGCAAGACGGTGGGAGTCGTCAGCTCGATCCTGTTCATCCTCGCCAACCTATCAGCAGCCGTTGGCATGGCGATGTGCCTGTTGCACATGGTATTCGCGGCAAAAGTTCTTGGATTGTTCTCCGCCCACTTTGCTGGTGAGGAAAACGTCCCAAGTCTTGTGTCGTGTGATGAGCCCACACAGACTGCATTGAATCGGAATCGGGTGCTCGCTCAAGTTTGCTTTGCAGGCCAGTTCAATTGCCTGTTTTGGGCAGTCGTTTTTTCCGCTCTAGGAGTTGTTGCATTGGCTTGGAGTGTGATCGGTTGGACTGGGCTCATCTTGGGCGTGCTTTTCACGACGACCTTGGTCTATGCCGTGGGATATCCAATCTTGATGGTGTATAAGCTAGCGAGCGCTCGGCCCCCTCACCCTAACCCTCTCCCCCGAAGCGGGGGCGAGGGGACCGGAAAATGCAAAGACTCACGATGAACCCTCTCCACGACTATCATCGGAATCTCACCCGTCGCCAGTTCTTCGGCCACACCGGGCTGCGGCTCGGCGGTCTCGGGTTGGCGTACGCCGCGGCACAATCGGGGCAGATGATCGCCTCGGCCTCGGAGGCGCCGCTGGCGTATCCGGCGTTGCCGGGGTTTCCGCATTTCGCGTCGAAGGCGAAGGCGGTCATCTATCTGCACCTGAACGGCGGGCCGTCACAGATTGACACGTGGGACTACAAGCCGAAGCTCGCGGAGCACTTCGACAAGGATCTGCCGGACAGCATCCGCAACGGGCAGCGGATCACCACGATGACCAGCGGCCAGAAGCGGTTCCCGGTCGCGCCGTCGAAATTCCAGTTCGCGCAGCACGGCGAATGCGGCCGGTGGGTCAGCGAGCTGCTGCCGCACACGGCGAAGTGCGTCGACGACCTTGCCATCATCAAGTCGGTGCATACGAACGCCATCAACCACGACCCCGCCTGCACGTTCGTGATGACGGGCAGCGAAGTCCCCGGCAAGGCGAGCCTCGGCTCGTGGCTGGCGTACGGCCTCGGCAGCGAAAGTCAGGATCTCCCCGCGTTCGTGGTGCTGACGCCGACGTGGTCGGCGAAGGCGTCGGCGCAGGCGCTGTTCACCCGCATGTGGAGCAGCGGCTTCCTGTCGACGAGCTACACCGGCGTCGCGCTTCGCAGCCAGGGCGACCCCGTCCTGTACATCCAGAATCCGCCGGGCGTCGATGCGAGCGATCGCCGCATCATGCTCGACGCCCTCGGCGAATTGAACCGCAAGAGCCTCTCGCAACTCGGCGACCCGGAGATCGCGACCCGCATCGCGCAGTACGAAATGGCGTACCGCATGCAGTCCAGCGTGCCCGACCTGATCGACCTCAAGTCGGAATCGAAGGCCACGCTGGAGATGTACGGTCCCGATGTCGAAACGCCCGGCACGTTCGCGTCCAGCGTCTTGCTCGCCCGGCGAATGGTCGAGCGCGGCGTTCGCTGCGTGCAGCTGCTGCATCGCGGCTGGGACCAGCACAACAACCTGCCGGGCGACATCGCCCTGCAATGCGGCGACGTCGACCAGCCGTGCGCGGCGCTCATCCAGGATCTCAAGCAGCGCGGGCTGCTCGATTCGACGCTGGTCGTCTGCGGCGGCGAGTTCGGCCGCACGGTGTACTCGCAAGGGACGCTCACCAAGGAGAACTACGGCCGCGACCACCACCCGCGAAACTTTTCGATGTGGATGGCCGGCGGCGGCATCCAGGGGGGCACGACCTACGGCGAGACTGACGACTTCAGCTACAACGTCGTCAATCAGCCGTGCCACATCAACGACCTCAACGCAACGATCCTGCACTGCGTGGGAATCGACCACGAGCGGTTCACGTTCAAATCGCAGGGCCTCGACCAGAAGCTGACGGGCGTCGAGCACGCCCGCGTCATCCGCGAAATCCTGACGTGACGCGCGACGCCCAGGGATTGCTATCCCTGGGCTTCTTCCTTTCACGAGACGAACATCGCATGAGCAACGTCCACGACTTCGGCGCGATGGGGGACGGCGTCCACGACGACACCGACGCCATCCTGCACGCCCTCAATGACGGCGGCGGCGTCCTCGAATTCCCGCGCGGCGACTACCGTATCACGAAGCCGATCGTCATCGAACTCAAAGAGACCGGTCGCGTGTCGATCCACGGCACCGGCGGCGTCGCCAAGATTCTGATGCACGGCCCCGGTCCGGCGTTCGACCTCCGCGGCACGCACACCACGTCCGCCGATCCGAACAGCTTCCGCCCGGAGGAATGGCAGTTGGAGCGGATGCCGACGATCTCGAACATCGAGATCGAAGGCAAGCACCCCGAAGCCGACGGCGTGAAGATTCAGGGCGTCGTGCAGCCCACGCTGACGGGCGTCCTCATCCGCCGCGTCCGCAACGCCGTCCACATCTTCGGCCGGGCGCGGAACGTGCTCATCAGCCATTGTCACTTCTACCACAACACCGGCATCAACGTGTTCCTCGACCGGGTGAACCTGCACCAGACGATCATCACCGGCAGCCACATCAGCTACGGCCGGCTGGGGGGCATCCGCATCGAGAACAGCGAGATCCGCAACCTGCAGATCACCGGCAACGACATCGAATACAACAACAACCGCGCCCACAAAGTCCCCGACGCCGACGACCTGCCCACCGCGGAAATCTACATCGACTGCGGCGAGACCGGCACCGTCCGTGAAGTCACCATCAGCAGCAACACCATCCAGGCGACCTACAGCAAAAACGGCGCGAACATCCGCATGATCGGCTCGCCGACGCCGGACCGGCAGAAGGCCGGCATGCTGACGATCTCCGGCAACGTCATCGGCAGCCAGGAAACCAACGTCCACCTCACCAGTTGCCGCGGCATCACGCTCGAAGGGAACTACATCTACAGCGGCCACCACCGCAACCTGTTGCTCGAGCACTGCAAGAGCATCCTCATCGGCGCGAACTGCTTCGGACACAACCCGGACTATCAGGAGAAGGAGCTCTGCACCGGCATCCGGCTGGAAGACTGCGACAACTGCACCATGACGGGCCTCCAGATCCAGGACGCCCAGGCCGGCGAACACACGGTGAAAGACGCCGTGCCGAACAAACGCGAAGGACTGATCGAGTTGATCCGCTGCCAGCGACTCAACATCACCGGCATCCAGGTGCTGGAGGGGACGCCGTATGCGATCTACGCCGAGGACACGTCCGACACGCTCATCACCGGGTCCAGCATTCTCGACACGCGGGCGGAGCCGAAGACCACGGCGGCGATCAAGTGGGTCGGCACCGGCTCGGGCAACCTGATCGCGAACTGCCGCATCAACCGCCCGATCAATGCGCCGGCGCACGTGAAGATGGCGGACAACGTCGTCACGTAATCGCTCTTGTCCGGTCCCCTCTCCCCCGTCTTCGGGGGAGAGGGTTAGGGTGAGG
>JAWXBB010000616.1:0-3467 GCA_034439795.1 Planctomycetaceae bacterium
CCCCGTTGTTGGCTTCGTCGTCCTCCTGCAGGTCGCGATGGCTGTCGACCAGAATGTGCAGATGCGTGAACGGCGTCCGCTGCCCATTCTCGAGGAGATTCATCCGGTTCGCCTCATACGGCAGGCGGAGGTCGATCGGCACCACGGCATCGGCGTCCATGTTCGGCACGGTCACGCCGGCCTGCGGGAGATCGCCGACCAGTTCGGTACCGTTCGCGGCGACGATCGTCACGTTGAACGGCGCACCGATCGCGGCCCGGCTGTTGTTACGCACCCAGATGCGCAACCGGGTTCCGTCGTTCTCTTCCTTGTGACCCGGATCGACGAACCGCACGGCGAGCAGTTGCAGATCGAACCCGGTGTCGACGATGGCCGGCGGGACGTCGACCCACGTGCCGCTCGTCACGACGGGCAGCGACTGCCAGACCGGATACTCGTAATAGACGATCGGCGGGCACGGGTCGTACCAGTAAACGGGCCGGCACCAGAACGGCCGCGGATCGTAAATCGGCAGGCAGTGATCCCAGTACGTCCAACTGACCCACGGGCTCCAAATCGGCGTCCAGGCGTAGGCCGGATAGAATCCCGGCCCGGCGTACCACGAACTGTACGCCGAACGTGTGTAGCCGCCGTAGACGGGGCCGAGGTACGACCGCTGCGACCAGCCGCCGTTCTGCACGAGCGCCTGGTTCAGGTTGAGCTGCCGGGCGACGTCGCCGTTGACAGCCAGGTTGAACTGCTGGTTGATGTTGATCTTGCGGCCGATGTTCGTCTGCCCCAGTTGCTGGAAGCTCGCGTCGTTGCGACGGATCTTCGTCTGGAACGCGCCGGACAGGTCGGTCACCCGCAGGTTGGACTGCCGAAGCTGCGTCTGCAACTCGGGCAGGTTCTGCAAGCGGTCGAACGCCTGGTCCAGATCCTTGGGGTTGCGAATGCGGTCGCGATCGAAGTCCTTGAAGTCCGGCCGGTCCTTCAACTGTCCCAGCAGTCCGTTCTTGTCCACTTTCATCGGCACGGTGGTCCGCCCCGACTTGCCGAGATCGACGCGGTCCCGCACGCGATCGCGATCCGCTTTGTCGCCGATATTCGGACGGTCACCGAGGTTCGGGCGATCGCCGAGATTCGGACGGCCGCCAAGATTGGGGCGGTCGCCAACATTCGGGCGATCTCCGAGATTCGGACGGTCGCCGACATTGGGACGGTCGCCGACATTGGGACGGTCGCCGACATTGGGACGATTGCCGAGGTTCGGCCGGTCGCCAGAATTCGGCAGGCGGTCGTTCAGGTTCGGACGATCTCCCACGTTCGGGAGTTTGTCTCCCGCGTTGGGCAAACGATTGCCGGGGTTCGGACGGTCGCCGGCATTCGGAAGCTTGTCTCCCGCGTTCGGCAAACGATCCCGCAGGTTGTCGCGGCGCTGTTCGTCGCGCAGTCGGTCGGCCGGCGTTTCATTGGGCGTGTTGCCGGTTTTCGGCTTCAGCGCCTCGATCCGCTCGCGGGCGCCATCCCCCCGCGGATCCAGCGGGTTGGCCCCAGGGCGGTTGCCCCCCTGCTGCTGCCGCAGCGTTTCCGCCTGCTGTTGCAGACGTTGACGAAGTTGTTGGTCGGCGGCGCCGTCGTTCGAGGGCAATCGAGGCGTTCCGGGATTCACGCCCGAGGTGTTGGGAAGCCGATCGCGCATGCGATCGAGATCGGGGGCGGAGCGATCCTTGCCGGATTGCAACGGCGATTGCCCGCCGCTCGGAAACGGCTGGGTACGATCGGGGCGAGGGAGGTTGCCGACGTTCGGCGTTTGTCCGCCGCGATTGGGCAGGTTCTGCAGATCGCGATTCGGAAGATTCGGCGGATTACGAGCGCCACCCGCAGGATTGCTGGGCGGGTTGCTCCGCGGCTGAACCTGCGGCAGTTGCGGTTGCCGCTGCGGGATCTGTGGCTGCGTTTGCCGCTGTGGAACCTGCTGCTGGACTTGATTGCGGATCGCGGACCCCCCGGACGGGGGATTGGTCGGCTTGGGTTGAGAGGCTTGCGGGGCGCTCGGCCGGCTTTCCTGTCGGCTTTGAGCCCGCTGTTGAATCTGTTGCTGCACCTGCGGCCGCTTGGGAGCGTCGGTCCCCTTTTTGCCTTCTTTGTCTTCCTTCTGGTTGGCAAAAGCGACTCCGCCGCCGGACAACACGAGCGCAACCAGCCCGGCGAACGCGGCGGCAAACTTGAAACGTGGCATGACAACCTCCCAGTTGGTTCGAGGGCGGAACGCGGTGATCGTCCGGAATGCGTGTGCGGTCGTCAATTGAGCGCGATGCGTGCCAACGGCGCTCAATCGTCCGGCGATTCGGTATCGCTCTCCACAACATCATGCCCAGTCAGTGTTTGCAAGTGACAGATCGAAAAATCTCCGCTCGACAAAGAGCACAGTCGATCCTGAAACCCCAGAAAACCGTCGTCAAACCGACGACACGCACCGGCAGATCGTGCCGATTCGCGACCACTCAGCGCGGCATTCTGTCACGCACAGTTCCGCGGCGGAATCCCCGTCACACCAGCGGTTTGGGGCATTTCGGCAGAGTGCAACCGAGTCGACGAGCGGTGTCCCTGCATGGTCTCCGTAGGGTGCAGTCGAGGCTTTGCGAGGCTCACCCTCTTTTCGTTTGGGTCGCTGCCCATCGTCCACGATTGACTGCAAGGCGGGGTGAGCCTCGCAAAGCCTCGACTGCACCCTACGAAGAGCCAGACGACCGTCGGCTGGAATCCGTCTAGCCGCAATGGGCGATGGCTGTTATGGTTCGCCGCCGCTTCGGGCCGCGCTGGGCCCTAGGGAACTTTCGTCGTTTCTCCGTCGGGGATCATCCGCCATGGGGTGCCGCTGGCTTCGGACCGCCGCGTTGTTCGGGTTCGTCGGCCTGTTGCTCACGGGGTGCGACAAGTTGCCGTTCGGCAAGTCGGCTTCGATGAGCGAACTGGACGACGAGTTCGCCGACCTCGACGCCGACCCGAAAGCGTCCGACGCGGACGCCGATGGCAATCCGTCCGCCGATCTGTCTGCGGCCGCGCAGGAGTTCGCACTGAAGCTGGAGGTCGGCCAGCGGTTTCCGCTCGTCAAGTCGGTCGAACAGCGGCTGACGCAGCAACTGTCGTCCGGGCCGGTCGTGGGACACACGCGGCTCGAACTGACGATGTCGCTGCTCGTCGAGGAATTGCGCGGCAACTTCCGAAAACTGGGCGTGCGCTATCATCGCGTGCGGTACGCGCAGGACCTGGGCGGGCAGTTCGTGGACTACGATTCCGCCAATCCCACTGGCCCGATTCCGCCCGCGGCGACGGCGTATGCGGGCCTCAAGGACAACGGGTTCTCGTTCTGGCTCGGTCCCGACAACCGCGTGGGCGAGATGCTAGGCTTCAACGAATTCCTACAGCGCTGCGTGAGCGGGCTGCCCGCCGAGCAGCGTCCGCAGGCGTATCAGCAGTTGCAG
>JAWXBB010000617.1:0-7651 GCA_034439795.1 Planctomycetaceae bacterium
CCGCAGGGCGATTGCGGCTTGTATCGGTAACGCCAATTGCGCGGACTCTGCCGACGCTGGCCGAACCGGAGGGGCAGCGCCCATAATGGGGACCAGTGTCCCGGACGCTGGGAGCGTCCGGGACACTTTGCCAGGAGACTTTCGTGAAGCCCGACATCACGATCCGCCGTGCGCTGCTGACGGATCTGGAGGCCATCACCGCGATCTACAATGACGCCATCCTGACCACGACGGCGACGTTTGACACCGAACCAAAAACGCTCGCCGACCGTCGGGTCTGGTGGGACGCGCACGGCGACCGGCATCCGGTTCTGGTCGCGGAATGGCAGGGTTCCGTCGTGGGCTGGTCGTCGCTCAGCCAGTGGTCGGACCGGCTGGCCTATGCGGACACGGCCGAGACGACGTTTTTACGTCCACGCCAATCATCGGGGACAAGGCATCGGCCGTCAGTTGAAGGCGGCAACCATCGTGGAGGCGAAACGGCTGGGATTCCACACGCTGATCGCGCGCGTCGCCGAGGGGAGCGACGCCAGCCGGCATCTGAATGAAAGCCTGGGGTTCGTCTTCGTCGGCACGCTCCGGGAAGTCGGCCGGAAGTTCGGCCGGCTGCTCGACGTCCATATCCTGCAGAAGATGTTGCACGACGAATCGAATGAGTAGCGGTTTCAGAACCCTTTTCGGTTTGTTGCCGTTGGTAGCGGATCAATGTTCGGATGTCATGTACGCCGAAGGCGTTCGATCACACAGCCCAGGGTCGCGAGTCGGCGAGCGCACCCTGGGAAATTGGCGTGCGTGACGTATCGACCCTGAAAGGGTCGCATCATCGGCGGAGTCAAATCGTGATGAAACCCATTCAGGGTATGGTTCAATCATTGATCGCCACCCAGGGTGCGCTCGCCGACTCGCGACCCTGGGCTGTGCGATGCAACGCCTTCGGCGTAAAAACCAAGCGGTGTTGAAACAGGTTCTGAATTCTCTGAATCTCACGAGGTTCCATGCGCGAATACATGCAGGCGGCGGAAGAGGCGGCCCGGATCGGCGGACAGGTGCTGAGGCATTGGTCGTCGAAGTTCACCGTCCGCGAAAAGAGCCGGGCCAACCTGGTGACCGAGGCCGACGACGCCTCGCAGCAGGCGATTCACGACTTCCTCAGCCGGCGGTATCCGCAGCACGGCTTTCTCGGCGAGGAGGGCCTCGATGAAGCCCGCCCACAATCGAGCTTTCGCTGGGTCATCGATCCGCTCGACGGCACCACGAACTACGTTCACGGCTTCCCCTACTACGCAGTCTCCATCGGCTTGGAGCAGAACGGCGAACTGATCGCCGCGGCCGTGTACAACCCGACGAGCGAGGAGATGTTCCTCGCCGCCGTGGGGCAGGGGGCGTGGCTGAACCGGCAACCGCTGCGGTGTACGGGAATTGAATCGCTGTCGGAGGCAATGCTCATCGGCAGCCTGCCGGTGGCGAGCGATCCCAACGACATTTCCGTGCAACGCTTCGTCCGCATGATCGGGCAGGCGCAAACCGTGCAGCGGACCGGTTCGGCCGCGCTGAACCTGGCGTTCCTCGCCGCGGGACGGATCGAAGGTTTCTGGTCCACCAGCCTCAAGCCGTGGGACATGGCGGCGGGGGTGTTGCTCGTCACGGAAGCCGGGGGCAAGGTCACGCGGCTGGACGGTGGTCCGTTTCGGCTGATGGAACCGGATTTGCTGGCCAGCAACGGTACCGCGCTGCACGAGGCGCTGTCGCATCGGCTTCGGTGAAGTTCCCGCCAATTGCCCGCTCCGACCTTTCGACGCCGCCGATTCCGAACTACAGTGGAGAGTGGCAAAGCCTGTCTGGCTCCCGAGTAACCACTGGCCTGCTCATCGGTTACGTATGTCACCACCGAACCAGGAAGCCGTGGGGTTCCACCCCCACGGTTCTTGACGAGCGGGGGCGAAAGGACCGCGGGGGTGGGATCCCGCGGCTTCTGATCCGAAAACGAGTTTCATGACGGCCTCTCGACGACCGCCGCGACGGATGCGAGCACCGCCATCGACGATGGTCGGTCCCGTTCGCCGCACGACCGTGCTGGCGATCGCGCTCGCGGGGTTATTCGGAACCGCCGTTGCCTTCGGCCAAACCGACCCGGCAGCGCCGCCGGTCCCCGCGGCCTCGTCTCCGACGACGGCGGCCAAGCCGGTGTCGCCGGAGTCCCCGACGCCGCGCGACCCCTCGGTGCCGGCCGGGCTGTCGTCGATCCCGACCGAATTGCGTTATCTGCCGAACGCCAAAGGGGAGTTGATCCCGATTCTCCGTGACGCCAACCTCGACGGCTATCTCGAATGGCTGCGTCAACAGCAGACCAACGACGCGGTCCAACGCCCGACGTTCTCGGTCGCAGCGGTGGAGCTGGAGGGGAGCAGCGACGAAGAACTCGTCAGTCTGAAATGTCTCCTCAAGATTCAAATCGCGGGTTCAGACCGTCCCGTGCTGGTCCCGATCGGGTTGAGCGAAGCGGTGATTACGCGCGAGATTTCGCGCGGTGCGGGACGGGCGATGTACGGCGGCAAGGACCGCGATCAGGGCTATACCTGGTGGTTCGAGGGAGCCGGCGCGTACGAGCTGGAGTTCGACCTGCTGGTGCCGGTGCGGAAGGCGTCGCCGTGGCGACGGATGCCGTTGACGGTGCCGCTCGCGCCGGTGACGAGCCTGAAGCTCCGCCTGCCGCTCAGGAACGCGGTCGTGCGGACCACCGGCGATGCCGTGCTGGAAGCCACGCCGCACGAGGACGGCCAAACCGACGTGCTGGTCGCGGGCTTTGGCAGCCGGCTGGAACTCTCCTGGCAACCGGCGGTCAGCGTGACCGATCAACCGGCCAGCCTGGACGTCAACACGTCCATCCTCGTCCGCGGCACGACCGGAACGTTTTTGATCGATGCCACGCAGTATGTGACCGCCTTGCAGGGGACGTTCCGCGAGTTCGTCGTCCGGTTGCCGCCCAAAGGCGAATTGCTGCAGGTGGACGGTGCGGAGGTCCGCGAAACGCAACGCGACGCCGACCATCCCGAGCGCATCACCGTGCAGTTGAACGCACCAACCGCAGGGCCGGTGACGGTGAAGTGGCAGGTCCGGCTGGTGCCCGCCGACCGCAAGCGCACGATCCTCGAAGGCTTCAGCGTCGACGGCGCACGCCGGCAATCGGGCGACATCGGCCTGCTCGCCCCGGAATCGGCCCGCTGGACATATTCCGAAGGGAACGATCCCCAACTGGAACGGATGAATGCCGGCGAATTGCGGCCCACCAATCATGGCGGTCAAGTCGTCCGGGCCTACCGGTTCTACGGACAGCCGTTCCGGCTTCCCTTGCAGCTGGAACCGGTCGAGCCGTATTTCGACATGCGCCCGACGTTGATCGTGTATGCGGATGAGGACGACATCCGCCTCGATGCGCGGTACGACGTGCGGACGTTCCGCGGGCAATTGACGGAACTGCCGTTCGTGTGGCCCGGCTGGCGAACCGAGGGCTGGACGCTGGAGGGCTTTCAGCCGCAGGGGACCGTCGCCACGGGTTACACCCCCGACGACACCGACGGCAGCGGCCGGATTGTGGCCCACATTGCCGATCGCGCCCCGCAGTCGTTTCAACTTCGACTCATTGGCCGGCTGCTGCGCCGCACGCCCGATGAAGTCCGCATCAGCCTGCCGAAGTCGGAAAGCCCGTCTTCGACCGCGCCGGCGCGGCTGCTGTTCGTGCATGCCGAGAATGTCGAAGCCGAATTGAGCGCGCGCGGCGAGACGGCGCTGCGACCGATCACCGGCCAATCGCCCCCGACGTCCGCCGAACTGGGCTTCGCAGCCGGGTTGCAGGTGCGGGAATACCGGCTGGAATCGGACGAACGGATGCTGACCGTCCGGGTTGCCCAGCGGCCATTACAGGTCACGGTCGACCGGCAGGTGGCCGTCTCGTTCGGTTCCAAGCGGCTGTCGGTCAAGCAGGAATTGAATTATCAGATCGCATACGACCGGCTGCCGGAACTGTTGGTCGCCACGCCGGCCGATCTCGCGGCCAGCGTGAACTTCCGGTTGGGCGAGCGCGACGTGCAGCCCGACTGGCAACCGGGAGGCAAGCCGACCGAGCGCATCGCGCGCATCGCATTGCCGGAAGCCCGGCTCGGCCAGGTGACGTTGACGGCTGCCTGGGATCAGGTGTTGCCGGACGATTTGTGGAACGACCGCGAGGCGACGGTGTCGATTCCGCTGCTGTCCTCCACGCAGGGGCCGATCGAACAGACCCGGGTGGAATGCGTTCGGCCCGCCTGGTTCGACGTCTCGGTCGCAGCGCCCGAGTGGGAGCTGCAACATCGCGACGAGACGGTCACCCGCTGGCGGTCGGAGGCCGCGGTTGACGACGTGACGGTGTTGATCTCGCCGACGACCGGCGCCGACGGCGGCGAATTGATCGCGACGCGAGCCAAGGTTCGCGTTCAACTGGAACGGTCCGGCGTGCAGCACTACCGCTATCGGGTGACGCTCTCCGGCGGAGCGCCGCGGGTCAACGTGCAACTGCCGCGCGGCGTGGCGGGAACTCGATTCTTCTGGGGCTCGCAACCGGTGGACGAGCGCGAGCTGCTGGAGTTGCCGGCGGGGTCGAGCCGCTTCACCGTGCCGATGCCCGACGCGGCCGACGCGCAAGTCGAGCGGTTGTTGACCATCGATTACACGTTGGCGGGAGGCACGCCGCCGGGCATGTCGCCGGTGCTGACGACGAAGACGCCGCATCTGCCGCAATGCCGATGGGCCGCACAGATTGTCTGGCAGGTCCACGTGCCGACCGATCAGCACCTCTTCAGTTACCCGGCCACCGCAGCGCCGCTGTTTGAATGGGTTCGCGACGGAGTGGTGTACCGCCGGGTTTCACCGACGGACGGTGAAGCCCGCGGACTTCCGCCGGAAGACGGCGTTGCAGCGACGTCGGCCCGGAATCGCTACGCCTTCAGCCAGTTCGGGGGCGTGCAGGATCTGCAATTGCGGCTGCTGAGCAGCGGAGCCGCCTTGTTCTTCGGGTCCGGCTGCTCGCTGCTGCTGGGTTTTATCATTCTGAAAGCGCCGTGGCTGCGATCGTTGCCGGCGTTGCTCGTCCTGTGTTGCGCGGTGCTGACGGCGGCCCTGTGGTTAATGCCGCAGATCGAATTGCTGCTGCAACCGATGTTGCTGGGGCTGCTGCTGGTGATGCTGCTGGGAAGTTTGGACGGCTGGAACCGCCGCCGCGTGGCGGGGACCGTGCTGACGTTGTCCGCCAGTCCCAGCGATTTCCGCGTCGCCGATCCCGAAGCCGCCACCGCCGCCCACAACCTGCTGATCGGCAGCCCGGACTCGGCGACCGTGTTCCGCGCGCCCACTTCGTCGGACGGATCGCGGCCGCGGATTGCGGCGGAGAGCCAGGTCGGATGATGATGCGCGATCGCAGCCGCTGGTGTTGGCTGGTGGGGCTCGTGCTGGCAACGTCACCGTTGCCGGCCGACGGTCCGCCGTCGCTGCGCCGGGTGGATGTGCCGGCGGACGACGTCAGCCTCTGGCCGCCCCAGGCGAACTCGATGGTCGCCATTCCGCGCGACGAGTTCGAGCGGCTGTGGAACCGCGCTCAGCCCCGCGCCGCGAAGCCGCCCGAGGCGACGCTGGAATCGGCCCGGTATGAAGCCAGCGTCACCGGTTCGACGCTGGGGCCGGGACAGTGCGTGTGGCGCGTGCGACGCCATGTAGCGCGTCCCGTGTGGCTGGAGTTGGGCGGCGGCAACATCGCCATCGAGAAACTGCGGTGGTCCGACCGGCCCGCTATTTGGGGAGCGGATGCCGCCGGAAAACTCTGGCTGTGGGTCGACTCCCAAGGCGGAGAATTGACGGGCACGTGGTCGGCGTCGGGACAGGTGATCGCTGACGAAACGCGGTTCGCGCTGGAATTCCCGGCCGCGCTCTCGTCCACGCTGGTACTGACCGCCCCCGTGCGTCGGCAGATGCTGTGCGATGACGCCCCGCTGCGCAGCACGTCGGCGGACGACGCCACGCGGACGTGGGAAGTTCCGCTGGGGAGTCGTGCGACTTGCCGGCTGCGGCTCACCGACGTCGTTGACGAACCCGTGCCGAAGCTGATGACGTATCGTCGGCAACAGCGGGCCTGGATTCGCGAAGATCACCTGCAGTTTCAGACCACGATCGCCCCGGAAGTTCTGGACGGCGAGGTGGACGAGCTGTCCTTCACCTTCCCCGCCGCGGTGGAGATTCAGTCGGTCACGTGGGGCAACGATCTGCCGTTGTCGTGGACGCGCGAGGCGTCCGGCGCGCCGCGCAGCCTCGTCAAGGTCAAGCTCCCCGACCGCGTCGGCGGCGAGTTGCGCGCGATTCGTCTGGAGGGGCTGGCACCGCGACGCACCGGCAGCCCGACCGGCATTCCCGACGTGGAGTTGAAGGACGCCGTCTTCCGCTCCGGCGAGGTGCTGGTCACGGTGTCGCGCCCCTTGCAGGTCGTGGCCTTGCGGGCCACCGGCTGCCGGCAGCAAGCGCCGGTCGTCAGCACGAGCGACGGCGAGACGTATAATTTTCATCAGTCGCGGCCGGAGTCGCTGCTGACGTTCGAGATCCGCAGCCCGCGCTCGACGCTCGCGGCGCACGTGCTGTCGGCGGTCGCGCTGGGGGACGACGAGTGGACCCAGCAATCCGAGGTGGCGTGGCGGTCGACTTCGGGCACGGCGTTCCAGTTGGCGATGCGCGTGCCCCCCGGTTGGGAGGTGATCGACGTCGACGCCTTCTCCGAATCCGGCGCTCCGGAACGCATCAGTTGGGAACGGCTGACCGAGGCCGACGGCGCAACCCGCCTGGCGGTCGAACTGCTGGACGCCCTGCGGCCGGAAGTGCCGCGGCGGTTCACCGTCTGGTCGCGGCGGCGCCCGGTGGAAGAAGGGGCCACTTTTGAGTGCCCTGCCCTCCGCCCGCTCGATTGCCAATCGGTCGAAACGGTCCTCGCCTTCCAGGCGGGTTCGCGGTACTGGCTGGCGGCCAACGAAACGGGGACGCTGAAGCCCATCGACGGAGCTCAGCTCTCTGCGCCTTGGAACGCCTCGCCGATGTGGGCTTCGTTGACGTCCGGCCGAGAGCCCGTCGATGCCTGGTTTCACAGCGACCGCAGCGACGAAGCGGGGCCGCTCCGGCTCGACAGCCGCCCGCGGCCGGTCCGGGCCGACGTCACCGTGCGGGCCGAACTGGCGCAGGGCGTTCTCGCCGAAGAATACACCCTGAAGATTCGCCCGGAAGAACGGGGCGCGAGCGAACGGCTGTTGATCTTCATCACGCAGCCCGGTCCCGAGGTGTCGTGGCGCGTCGAGCAGCCGGACGGTGTCGAAGTGCTCAGCCGGCGATTGACGGCCGACCGCCGTCTCGCGCGCGAATTGCCCTCCGGCGGCGAATTGTGGGAGCTGCGACTGCCGCCATTGTCGAGCGAAGAGATCGTGATCGCCGGCGCTCGGGCGCAACCGCTGTCGTTGCCCGCGCGCGTGGGGCTCGTCTTCCTGCCGCAATCCCTCGCGACGACGTCGCACGCGATTGTGGACGCCGCGGAGTCGCTGGGCTTGCAGCCGTCGGCTCACCGCCTGGAAGACGTGCCGACGACGAGCAA
>JAWXBB010000618.1:0-16681 GCA_034439795.1 Planctomycetaceae bacterium
CACCCAGGGTGCGCTCGCAGACTCGCGACCCTGGGCTTTGAGATGCAACGCCTTCGGCGTAAAACCCTGTGGTTTTGAAACAACTCAACCCTTAGCTCTCAGCCCTCAGCCCAACAAAAAACCCTTCGCGAGTCGACGATCTCCGAGGCGGGTCCGCGCAGAACCCCACACCCAGACAACGTCGACCGCGAAGGGCTCGTCCCCCCCAGACACCGTTGCGACGAAGGTCAGGTCGTCACCACGGCGCACGAGTAACTCGTGTTGGTCCGACAGCGGCGCTAGTAGGCGCCGCCCGCGGTCCCTGCTTGAGTCGCCTGCTGCTCGACTTTGTAGCGTTCGAGCGCGCGAATCTGATTCGAGAGCTTGGTTTCCGGCCCCATCGGGAAATACTGCACGTCGTCGTCGAGGTAGTACGCCGACGGCAATGTCTGCCCGCCGATGTTCGTTTGCAGGCAGCCCACCGAACTCAGGGTGGAGAGCAAACACAACCCCAGCCACCAGCGGCCAGCGGCGGAACCCGTCCGTGCGTTCATAGCAGCGTCCTTGCCTGCCTCGTACCACGAGCAGACCGATTGACATCGCGGACACCGCGGCGACAGGCCACGGTTCCGCACAACCCTTAGAATCGGACGCTCGCGTCGGAAACTTCGACACAATCCGCGCAGACGGAAGAGTTTCACATTGATGAAACATCAGCCCAACGGCGCACCGCGAACAAGATTTCCGCGCAAGTCGCAATTCAGAATCGACTTACACTCGCCGAACCCATCCCCAACCCACGCTTGCGGTTTCGCGCCTCTTCCCCGCTACGCGAACGCCCGCAGCGTAATCAGGTTCACCCCACAGACAATCAGCGACAGAATCGCCTGCGCCTGACGACGCCAGAACGACGCCGGGCGGCGGAGTTCCCGCTCGATCCGCCGGTCGAGTTCCAGCAGGAGCTGTTCGTTGATCCAGCTCAGCGTGAGGACGGCGATCTCGGAAGAGTGGGCAGAGGTTGCAGTCATGACAGCTCACTTCACGAAAGCCGGGGGCCAAGGCCCGCAATCCGTGGCGGCCCCCAAGCCTGTGATCGGATCGCCAACCGACTCCGCTGGCGAGGCAATGCCTCCCGATCGGCGAAACCGCGACTCCTGCGTGGACCGGGCCTGTCGCACCCGCGGCGATCATCGTGCGGATTCTGGCGGCCGCACTCACGTTGCAGACAGTGTCGCCGCGCGCTACAGTGCCGATTAGTCCCATTTCACGGAGGATTCCCGATTGTGAAGCGTTCCCTATCCCCTTTCATCACCCTCGGTTGGCTGTCGGTTTTGCTCGTCGGTTGCGACCCCGTGGCCGTGACGCCGACGCCCAGCACGACGAGCGTCCCGGAACTGGCCGAGCAGTACGCGTCGCTCGAAGCGGCCCCCGAGGAGACGGCCTTCGAGCTGGAACCGGAGTTCCGCCTGCTCGCGCTGGCCGACTTCCAGTCATTCCCGGCCGATACCGCCACGTGGTCAATGGACGGCGACGTGCTGGTCTCCACCGGCAAGCCAAAGGGTTACGTCTACTCGACCGACAGTTTTGCGAACTTCACCTGGCGGTTCGAGTACCGGTTCCCGCGACCGGAGAAGCTCATTGACGACGACAAGTTCAAGGGGAACACCGGCTTCCTGGTGTACATCACCGGTGAGCCCAAGATCTGGCCGTTGTGCCTGGAAGTGCAGGGGAAGCACGTCGACCTCGCCGCCATCAAAGAGAACGGCGGGGCGGAAACTCCGGAGGTGGACAGCGATCCGGACAAGCGGCTCGCCGCCCGAAACCGGGTCGGCCAATGGAACGTTCTGGAAATCGTCTCCAGGGAGGGGGAACTGACGGTCTCGCTCAACGGTTACGAAGTGACGCACAGCCAGCCGGCGTTCCTGAGCGCCGGCTCGATCGGCATCCAGGCGGAAGACCATCCGTTCGAGGTCCGTCGGATGCGGATTCGCGTCGATCCGTAGCCCGGCTGTGAGAGATGTCCACCTACCACCGAGAACTTCATCATGCGCACTTTCTGGATCGGTCTCGTGTTCTCCAGCGTGAGCGTGGGAATGTCCGCCGGTCCCGTGTGGGCGCAGAAGGTCGTCAAGAAGCCCTTTCCGAAGCAGGACGAGCGACGCGAGAACGCAGCGGTCAACGACGCCCAGCGGGATCTGCAGGAGGCCCGCGACAAGCTGCGCGACGCCGAGAAATCGCTGACCCAGGAGCAGATGCAGCTCCGCCAAGCCGTCACCGCCCAGAAGACGGCGACCTCCGCCGTCCAGAAAGTGCAGGGCCGCTTGGAAGACGTGCATGGCGAACGGACCGGGCTGATCCCGGCGAGGCAGAAGCTCAAGGACGTCCAGATCGAGTTGGACCGGGCGTCGAAACCCGTCCTCGATCGTGTCCATGCCGATCAAAAGCCATTGGTCGAAGCGTTGGATCGGGCGAAACAGGCGTTGAAACCGGCGGACGACGAAATCCCCCAGTCGCGCCGCGATGCCGTCGTCGAGCAGGCCAAACTGACGAAGCAGCTCCGCGACATCGAACGCCAGGCGCTGGAGGCCGACGCGACCACGAAGCCCTTGCTGGAGCGCATCGATACCGCCGAGACCGCCGTGCAGACCGCAGTCCGGAAGTTCGAGGCCGCCGTCGAACGGGACGGCGATCTGAAAGCGGCTCGGCAGGCGTTCGAGAAATCGAAGCGGGACGTTGACGCTGCCGAGACCGCACTCACGCGTGCCAGCCGCGCGGCTGTCGAAGCCCGCAACCGGCTCGCCCAGGCCACCCAGAAATTGCAGCAGAAGCAGGCCGCCGACGCGCGCGACAACAACCAGCCCAAGAAGAAATCCAACAAATTGAAATGAAGTGTCCGGGACACAGAGGCCCGCAATTGCCCGTGCCGTAACAGCCGGTATACTTCCACGACAGATGGAGCCCTAGCCGAAAGCCAGCGGACGTAACGCATGACGCGCCAAAATGACATCGATTCGGTCGCCGAGATCCGCGAGTTCCTCAGCCGGGCGGGCTTGCGGACCACGGCCGCCCGGCTGGCGGTGGTGCGACGGTTGCGTCACACCAAGTCGCCGCTGTCGCACGCCGAGGTCGCCGAGGAGCTCGTGCCGCTCGGATTCGACAAGGCGACCGTCTTCCGCAATCTGACGGACCTGGTCGATGCCGGCCTGGTCTCGCGCACTGAGCTTGGCGATCACGTCTGGCGGTTCGAGCTGCGCGACGCCAAGCACGACGAAAGCGGCCAGCATCCGCACTTCGTCTGCGTCGACTGCGGCGGCGTCACCTGCCTGCACGACGTCGAGATGCCCAAAACCGCGCAGAAGAGCTGGACCAAAATCGGCCGCGTGACGGAGATCCTGCTCAAGGGTCACTGCAACACGTGCGCGGCGCATTGACGCCCAGGGATTGCAATCCCTGGGCTTCTTAAATCGTGATGCACCGATCGCGCGCCGTCACGTCCCACTGCCCGGTGACGCGGCCCCCTTCCGCGACGTAGACCTGCTTGTGCAGCGCCGTCGTCGGACAGACGTGCCTGGGGACCGCGAGCAGCACATCGCCGACGCGGTAGTTCTTCGCGAGCGGCGTCTGGAGGACCAAGTGCTCTTCGTTGTGGACGACCTGCTCGGCATCGGGCAAATCGGGAAAGAACACGCGTTGCCCCTTCGGCGGATCGGACGCGACCGCCTTGTTGCCGACGTCGAGCGTCAGCCGGTCGTTCGTCGGCCGGCTGACGACGCGGGTGAGAATCCACAGCGCCGGCTCGAAATCCATCTCCGGAAACGCGGTGCCGTAACCGGTGTCGTGAAACACGCAGGTGCCGGGACTGAGTTCCACCGCGGAGTCGGTCAGCTTCGCGAAGACAGGGAACGATCCCGTGCCGCCGCAGACGATCCTCGACACCGGCCAGCCACGCGCGACGAAGTCGTCACGCAGCCGTTTCGCGAACTCCCACCCCTGCATCACCGCGGCGGTGCGCTCGCCGAGCGGAGTCTGGTGGTTGTGGCCGTCGTAAAGGTGGAAGCCCAGGGATCGCAATCCCTGGGATTGATTGATCCGCCCATACAACGCCGCCGCGCGTGCCGGGTCATTCACCCCCGTGCGATGCTGGCCCGTATCGAGATCGAGCAATACGCCTAAAGAAGCCCAGGGATTGCTATCCCTGGGCTTCAGCGCGGCGCTCAGCGCGTCGATCATCGCCTCATCGTCCGCGGTGACGGCGAACGCGACGTCGGGGTACTTCTCCAGGAACCGCACCGCCCGGCCGATGTTGGGGCCGACGAGGTTGTACGCCAGGAAGATGTCCTTCACCCCCGCGTCGGCGAGCATCTCCGCCTCGGCGAACGTCGCGCACTTGTGCTTCGCGAAGCCGAGACCGAGCTCGATCTTCGTCACCGCGGCCATCTTGTGCGTCTTGCAATGCGGCCGCAGACGCTTCGCATCCCCGGCGATGCCGATCATCCGCCGCAGGTTGCGGTCCATCGCCTCGCGGACGACCACCAGCGACGGGGACAACAATTCGGCGACATTCGCAATCGTCGGCACATCCAGCTTCACAACGAACTCCCATTCGGAAGCCCAGGGATAGCAATCCCTGGGCTTCTTGTGATCACGCGAAGAACACCCGCTCCGCCGTCTTCCTCAGCAGCCACTCCTTGTCGTCCGCCGTCAGGAAATCCAGTCCCGACTGAATCAGCGAGATCGACGCCTTGTAACTGTGCGGCGGCTGCATCTGAAACGGGCCGTCGCTGGCCCACATCAACCGTTCGCGGCCGTAGGCGTCGAGCAGCTTGCGGATCATCGGGCCGAGGTCGGTATACGGCGGCGACTTCTTGCCGAGGGCGTAGAACGCCGAGACCTTGACCGTCACCTGGCGATGTTTCGCCATGTCGCACAGCGCGGTCAGTTCCGCCGGCGGGACTTCGCCCGTGACGCCGATCCGGCACATGTGGTCGATGACGACGGGCGTCTCCGGATTCATCCGGCACATCCGGTCGAGCGCGGGGAGGCCGTTGGGGTCCATCAGGCAGCAGATGTTGAGCCGCTCTTTGCCGGCCGTTTGCCACATCGTGTGCATCGACTCGGCCGACAGCCAGTTGGTGAAGTCGCGGTCCTTCGGATAGATGCGAAACCCGCGGACCCCCTTCGCCTTCAAGTCCCGCATCTTCGCCGCCGGGTCGCCGGCGTCCTGTTCGATGACCGCCACGCCACGGAACTGGCCCGGATGGGCGGCGATGGAATCGAGCATGTACGCGTTGTCGTACCCGTAGAACGACATTTGGATCAGCACGACCTTGGCGACGCCGACGGATTTCATTTCCGCCTGCAACTGCTCGACGGTGAAGCTCGCCGGCTCCATGTTGGCCCGCCGATGCCCCGGCCCCAGCGGGTACTTCGCAGTGTCGGGCGTCCAGATGTGCGAATGGGCGTCGATGAAGTTCATGGTGTTCACCTCAGAAAGCCCAGGGATAGCAATCCCTGGGCTTCTTCCGAATGGCATTCGTTCCCCCATGCTTTTACACTGACGCTCTTCCGCGGTCCACCCGGTGAACCGTTGCCAACCGAGTCGTGTCGTTCGGAAGACCGCGAAACCGCAAGCGACCGCTGTGGATCGTTCGCGCGGTTGACTGATCGGTCTGATTCTGGCTCTCGACTCTCGACCCTTAGCTCTAGACTCACCTCCCCCATGCCCCGTTACGACGCCGCCCGCATTGAGCCCAAGTGGCAACAATTCTGGGAATCGCACTCGACGTTCCGCGTCGAGATGGACCCGGCGAAGCCCAAGCTGTACGTGCTCGACATGTTCCCCTACCCATCGGGTGACGGCCTGCACGTCGGACACCCGGAAGGGTACACGGCGACCGACATCATCTGCCGCTACCACCGCATGTGCGGCAAGAACGTGCTGCACCCGATGGGCTGGGACGCCTTCGGACTGCCGGCGGAACAGCACGCCATCAAGACCGGCACGCATCCGCGTGTCACCACCGACAAGAACATCCAGACGTTCAAGCGGCAGCTCAAGAGCCTTGGCTTCAGTTACGACTGGAACCGCGAGCTGGCGACGACCGACCCCGACTACGTCCGCTGGACGCAGTGGATTTTTCTCCAGTTGTTCGACACCTGGTACGACCCCGATTATCCGTGGACCGGACCGGACGGCGTCGCGCGCATCGGCAAGGGGCGGCCGATCGCCGAGTTGCCGATTCCCGCCGAGGTCCGCACGCTGGGGGACGTCGCCGTCCGCAAGTACCAGGACGCGAACCGGCTGGCGTACAGCCACGAAGCGCCGGTGAACTGGTGCCCGGCCCTCGGCACCGTGCTCGCCAATGAAGAAGTGACCGCCGACGGCAAAAGCGACCGCGGCAACCACCCCGTCGAACGTCGCAACCTCAAGCAGTGGATGCTCCGCATCACCGCTTATGCGGAACGATTGATCGACGAACTCGAACCGCTGAACTGGTCGGAGTCGATCAAGGTTCTGCAACGGAACTGGATCGGCAAGAGCGAAGGGGCGGAGGTTGATTTCCGGGTTGAGGACGCCCAGGGATTGCTATCCCTGGGCTTCTTGCGCGTCTACACCACCCGCCCGGACACGTTGTTCGGCGTGACTTATATGGTGTTGTCGCCGGAGCATCCGCTGGTCGATCAGATCACGACGCCGGAGCAGCGGGCCGCGGTCGATGCGTACCGGCAACAGGCGGTCCTCAAGAGCGATCTCGACCGGACCGACCTCGCCAAGGAGAAATCCGGCGTCTTCACCGGCGGGTACGCGCTCAACCCCGTCAACGGCGAACGGGTGCCGGTGTGGATCGCGGATTACGTCCTCATCAGCTACGGCACCGGGGCAATCATGGCCGTGCCGGCGCATGATGAACGCGATTTCGAGTTCGCGAAGACATTTAATCTGCCAATTAGGCTGGTGGTTTCACCAGTCTCGTCACCGTCAAAGGAGTTGCTGGACCTTTACTCAGATCTTGTGGGACGCGGGCCGTATCGCTCGATGATGGAAGTTCATCCATCCAATTCAGCGGAGTATGTTCGGACGATTCTCGACGAGACGCCAGAACTCGCGAACAACGTCGACCTCCGAGAAATCAATGGGCGATCCTTCCTGCTCTTCAAGAAAGTCGGTTTTCATCCAATCCCTCTTAATGGCAATTGTCCTTGGGTGCCTCTGGCCGCTGCAATGACTGAAACTGGCTTTGGTGCCAGTTCGCCCGGCTACGATGGATTGGTTACGGTGATGTTCAAAGCAAAAATCACCGCGGACCTCACCGCACAGGGGCTCGGCAAGAAGGCAATCAACTACCGTCTCCGCGACTGGCTGTTCAGCCGCCAACGCTATTGGGGCGAGCCGTTCCCGATCTGGCACGAACTGGATGCCAACGGCCAGCCGACGGGCATGGTCCGTGCGGTGACCGCCGCCGAATTGCCCGTGCGGTTGCCGGAGATGGAGGACTTCCAGCCGACCGGCACGCCGGAGCCGCTGTTGTCGAAGGCCCCCGACGACTGGCTGTACGGGACCGCCCCCGACGGCACGCGGCTGAAGCGCGAAACGAACAGCATGCCGCAGTGGGCCGGCAGTTGCTGGTACTACCTGCGGTTCTGCGACAACAAAAACGCCGAGCGGTTCATCGACCCGGCGAAGGAGAAATACTGGCTGCCGGTGGACCTCTACATCGGCGGCGCCGAACACGCCGTGCTGCACCTGTTGTACGCCCGGTTCTGGCACAAGGTGCTGTTCGACCGCGGCCACGTGACGTGCCCGGAGCCGTTCGCGCGGCTGGTGAATCAGGGGATGATTCTTGGCGAGATGGAGTTCACGCTGCCCAATGAGGGTGGCAAAGTTTCGGCGGACGATGTCGAAAAACGCGGCGAGAAATGGGTGCTCAAGAGCGACCCGAACGTTACCGTCGATGCCCGCTCCTACAAAATGTCCAAATCCCGCGGGAATGTCATCAACCCCGACACCGTCGTGAAGGAATACGGGGCCGATTCGCTGCGGCTGTACGAGATGTTCATGGGGCCGCTGGAAGCCACCAAGCCGTGGAGCACGGCCGGCGTGGACGGCATCTACCGGTTCCTCGGCCGCGTGTGGCGGCTGGTCGCCGATGACCGGGCGGACGACATCCGGCTGAGCGACGCCGTGCACGACATCCCAGCGACGACGGAGCAGTTGCGGACGCTGCACCGCACGATCAAAGCGGTGACGGAAGACCTCGAACGCTTGCAGTTCAACACCGCCATCAGCCGGATGATGGAGTTCACCAACGAGTTCACGTCGCAGGAGGTCCGCCCGAAGTCGGCACTGGAGCCGTTCGTGCTGCTCCTCAGCCCGTTCGCGCCGCATCTCGCCGAAGAGCTGTGGCAACTGCTCGGGCACGGCGACACGCTGGCCTACGAGCCGTGGCCGACGTTCGACGCCGCGCTGCTGGTGGAATCGACGATGGAAGTCCCGGTGCAGGTGAATGGCAAAGTCCGCGGCAAGGTGACGGTGGCGAAAGACGCCGACCAAGGCACCGTCGAAGCCGCCGCGAAATCGCACGAGACGATTGCCGTGAACCTCGCCGGGAAGACGATCGCGAAGGCGATCTATGTGCCGGGGAAGCTGTTGAATTATGTGGTGAAATGAACACGCAAAGGAAGCCCAGGGATAGCTATCCCTGGGCTTCGGGCGCTTCGCGGAGCATGCAATGTCCGAGAAACGTGTCTGGTTTCACATCATCATTTCGACGTACGGCTCATGGTTGCCCGGCGACCCACGCGGTTTCCGCACCCGACATCATCGCGAACACGTCGAAGGAGATTATAAGCATCCGCCGCCGAAGGGGATGTACGACCAGCGTCACCAGCACAGCCGCAAGCTGTTGACGCAACCGGCGACGATCATCCCCTCAGCATTGCGTCCGGTGATCGGTGAGGCGGTTCGCGAACGGTTGGAGCAGGAATCCGGCCGCGTGTTGGTCGTCGCGTGCGGCGGTCAACACGTCCACGTGCAGGTCCAGTTGCCGGACGGTGATGCGAGGCACCCCGCGGGATTGGCGAAGCGCCATGCGACGTTCGTCGCGCATGCCAACGGATTCGAGGGCAAACTTTGGGCGTTGAAGCCGAAGATCGTGCGCATCAAAGACCGGACGCATCAGAAGAATGTGTATCAATACATTTTGGATCACGCGAAGGAAGGTGCGTGGGTCTGGTCGGAATTGACGTCTCGGGAAGCGCCCGAAGCCCTGGGATAGCTATCCCAGGGCTTCCTACTTTGCCTTCGGTTTCAGATGCCGGTCGAAGAACTCGATCACCATCGGCCGCAGATCTTTCTGCTTCGGCTGCAGATCGAACGTGTGCGGCGCCCCTTCGATGATTTCCAGATGATGATCGATCCCGTGCTGCTTGAGCGCCGCGGCGAAGATCTGCGACTGCTCGACGGGGACGGTGGTGTCGGCGGTGCCGTGCAGAATCAGGAACGGGGGGTCAGTGAAGTCGAGGTGCGTCAGGACCGTGAACTCGCGGTACAGGTCCGGCGCTTCGGCCCGCGTTTTCTTGAGGGCAGCGACGTCCTTCCATTTCTCGATGTCGATCGGCCCGTACAGGTCCACGGCGCACTGCACGCGGCAGGAGTGTTCGCCGTAAGGGCCGTCAGGGTCGAGGCCACGTTCGGGACCGGTGACGGCGAGCATCGCGGTCAGATGCCCGCCCGCGGAGCCGCCGATCGCGCCGATGTGATGCACGTCGATGTGCAGCCGGTCGGCGTTGGCCCGCAGCCAGCGGACCGCCGTCTTGCAGTCGTGCAGATTCTGCGGCCAGCAGGGCTGGTCGCTCTTGTCGTCGGCCAGCAGGTAATCGATGCTCAGGCAGACGTACCCCTGCTCGGCGAGCGTGGTGCCGATGTTGATCTCGCGGGCGGCGTCCTTCTTCCCTCCGCTCCAGCCGCCGCCGTGAATGATGACCACCGCGGGGTGCAGCGTCCGGTCGTCGGCGGGGCGATACAGATCGGCCTTCTCCGCGCGATTCTCCGGCAGGTACTGCACGTCCTTCTCGAAGCGGACGGCGTCCGCGGCTGCCGACGCTGCAAACAAAGCGCACATCAGGGCAATTGATGAGCGAATCATGGGAACTCCGCGAAAATGGCAAGTTGACGCACAGCAAATCATGGCCAGCAGCATATGGGAATATATCCGGAACCGCACGTCTGCGAGAGTCCCGGCATTGATTTCGATTCCGAGCGAGGACATGCTTGCCCAAAGTGGTAGGCGTGGTGTTCTACGAATCGCCCGGAATGATTGACTTCCACATGACCGACGACCAGCGAGAACTGTTTCGTCAAGCTGATCGGATGGCTCAAGAATCAAAGTCGGAAAGACTGGCTTGGTTGCTGCAACTTCGTCAACAGTTGAAAGACCATCCGAATATTGATTCGATCATTTGTTCCCTTAGCGAATATATGGATGCTCACAAGAACGCTTGTATCGCAAAGGTACGCCAAGCGAGCTTGTCCGAGCGATTGGAGGCAGACGCATTTACTCGCCTCGAACGGTTGCTTGAGCTGACACCCGAGGAATACGGATCACAGTTGTCAGTGGAGGGCATTGCACAAATCGCACTGCTCAGCATTTTGCTTTCTCCACTTCGCGAACGCGCACTCGCAGAAGATGCTCAAGAGAAGCTCTGGAATCTATTCAATTGGTTGTTGAAACACCCTACTATTCCATAGCGCGGGCAGTAACATCGCTCATCTTCTCAACCCATCACGAAGTGCCTTCGACGCTTCGCCCCGCACGTTGACCGCTTTCATCCCCCTCCGATAAGATCATTACGTCCGTGGCCCTCTCCAACGCCGTTCGCCCCCAAGGATTCGCCCGCGATGTCCGATGCCATTCAGTCCACCCTGCAGGAGCACCGCCTGTTTCCGCCCGCTGCGGAGTTCGTTGCCCAGGCGCATATCAGCAGCGAGCAGCAGTATCAGCAGATGTGGCAGCGGGCCAAGGACGATCCGGCCGGCTTCTGGGGGGAACTGGCGAAGGAAAACCTCGTCTTCTCCAAGCCGTTCGATCAGGTGCTGACCGGCCAGATGCCCGACACGAAGTGGTTCACCGGCGGGAAGCTGAATGCGTCGGTCAACTGCGTCGACAAGCATCTCGCCTCCTGGCGGAAGAACAAGGCGGCGATCATCTGGGAGGGGGAGCCGGGCGACACCCGCGTGCTGACTTATCAGGATCTGCATCGCGAAGTCTGCAAGTTCGCCAACGTGCTGAAGCGGCTCGGCGTGCAGACCGGCGACCGCGTCACGATCTACATGCCGATGATCCCCGAACTGACGATCGCGATGCTGGCGTGCGCGCGGCTGGGGGCGACGCATTCGATCATCTTCGGCGGCTTCAGCGCCGACGCCGTTGCCGACCGGAACAACGACGCACAGGCAAAGGTGGTCATCACCGCTGACGCCGGCTGGCGGCGCGGCAAGGAGATCGCGCTCAAGCAGGCCGTCGATGAAAGCCTCGAAAAGTCGCCCACGGTGCAGAAGGTGGTGGTCGTCCGCCGCACTGGACAGGCCGTGCAAATGGTGCCCGACCGCGATTACTGGTGGCACGATTTGATGAAGGACGCCTCCGCCGACTGTGATGCGGTGGCAGTCGACAGCGAACATCCACTGTTTATCCTCTACACGTCAGGCAGCACCGGCAAACCGAAGGGGGTGCTGCACACCACCGCGGGGTATCTGCTCGGCACGCAGATGACGACGAAGTGGGTCTTCGACCTCAAGGAAGACGACGTGTATTGGTGCACGGCCGACATCGGCTGGGTCACGGGGCACAGCTACATTTGTTACGGCCCGCTGCAGAACGGTGCCACGGTCGTCATGTACGAGGGCGCTCCCAATTGGCCCGATGAAGGCCGGTTCTGGGAGCTCATCGAGAAGTACCGCGTGTCGGTGTTCTACACGGCCCCGACGGCGATCCGGGCGTTCATCAAGTGGGGCGACCACTGGCCGCAGAAGTCCGACCTGTCGAGTCTGCGGCTGCTCGGCTCCGTCGGCGAACCGATCAATCCCGAAGCGTGGATGTGGTATCACAAGGTGATCGGAGCCGAGCGGTGCCCGATTGTCGATACGTGGTGGCAGACGGAGACCGGCTGCATCATGATCTCGCCGCTGCCGGGCGTGACGGCGACCAAACCCGGCAGTTGCACGCGGCCGTTGCCGGGCGTGGTGCCGGACATCGTCACGCAGGAAGGCCAAAGCCTCGGCCCCAACGAAGGGGGCCTGCTGGTGATGAAGCAGCCGTGGCCGTCGATGCTGCGGACGCTGTACGGCGATCACGAGCGGTTCAAGCTGACGTACTTCAGCACAATTCCCGGCTGCTACTTCGCCGGCGACGGCGCCCGCAAGGACGAAGACGGCTATACGTGGGTGATGGGCCGCGTGGACGACGTGCTCAACGTCGCCGGCCACCGGTTGAGCACAATGGAAGTGGAATCGGCCCTCGTCGCCCATGCGCAAGTCGCCGAAGCCGCGGTGGTCGGCTTCCCGCACGACATCAAGGGGGAGGGGATCTGCTGCTTCGTCACGCTCAAATCGGGGAACGGGAACGAAGCGCTGGAGAAGGAGCTCGTCGCCCATGTCCGCAAGCAGATCGGCGCACTGGCGACGCCGGACAAGATCCGCTTCACGCCGTCGCTGCCCAAGACCCGCAGCGGAAAAATTATGCGGCGGCTGCTGCGCGACATCGCCGCGGGCCGGGAATCGGTGGGCGACACGACGACGCTGGAGGATCTGTCGGTGCTCGCGAAGCTGCGCGAGACGGAGGAGTAGGCTCACGCAATGACCGAAGCCCAGGGGCTGCGACCCCTGGGCTTCTTTTTTTTGCGTGTACGGTGAGTTCAATACCGCACGCGGGCCGAGCCGTGGGCGACGCCGCGCGCCCCCACCGCGGTGCCGCGGGCGACGACGGTGCCCCCCGGCCGGCCCACGCCGACGCCGCGCACCGCGACATGTCCGTGGGCCGCCGCGCTGTGGACCGGCCCGCGGACGGCGACCGTCCGGCTGGCGCGGACCGCCGCGGCGTCCGCCGTTCCGGCTTGCACGCAGATCATCGACCCAATCACCACCGCCATCGCACCCAATTTCCGCAGCATGATTCGTCCCTCTCGCATGTTTTGCCGAAAGTCCCCGCGGACCGGACGCCGATCCGTGAAACCCCGTCTGTGACTGACTGTCCGTGTCGTCGATCGCCGACAGAGGGAATTGCGGGGAAGCAGCACGCGGGGGACAAATTTCCTCGCGGATAATAGTTTTACGAATGCGAGAATGTTCTACGGCGACTCTTCCGGATGTTGCCGAAACACCCGGTTCCGATCGTGCGTATGGGCCTGAAGGGCTGCTAGAAATTCTGCATCGTCGTGGCCGAAGAAGGGAAGTTCCCACGTGCAACTCCAAGCTTCAGCATTGATCAGCCGTCCCCGCTTGGCAGTGATGCTCACGCCGGTGAAATGGAGGCCGCCTTCGTCATGGAATGTTTCTCGAAAAAAGACATAGTGACCATAGTCGCCGAATTCCTCGCTGAGGCTCGGCGGAAATCGGATCAGAACGTCCTCCACCGAGTCGCCGAGATTGATTCGCCGCCAGGCCAACTCGCGCCAGATTGGATGGCATTCCCGCGGCATCGCTTGATAGGCAATCAGATGCCGCGTACTGGAGATGCGGAAGAAGACGCCGAGAGCGATCAGCACCAACGTGAGCGACACCGCAACAGCGGCCAGCCACCGAGCGATTCGCTTCGAAAGCAGCGAACGGATCGTCATCGCATGGTTTCGTTGGACATTGCAATCCGGTCTCCGTCGCTGGAGTTCCGGGCAGGGGCGGTGTTGAGAGATCGTTGCACTGTGATGTCCCCTTCGCCCGGCGGCAGCGGCCGCATCTGGCTCGGAGGGACCGGGGGATCGTTGAACGTCAGCGGGAACGGCGTGAAGCAGACGACAAACAATACGGCCAGCGTGATCCAGCCCAGGATGTGACGGGCCAGACCGAGGGGCATGTCGTCATTCGTCGTGGGCGGATGGCGGAGGCCCATCATCGCGAGCAATATCAAGATGAGCGCATATTCCAATCGGCCGAAATACATCATGAAGGCTGCCGCGGCGGCGAACATGATGTAGGAGAGCACGTGCGCCCGGCGTCCGGTCAGCGTGTAGAGAATGTGGCCGCCATCGAGTTGACTGATGGGGACGAGATTGAGTCCCGTCAGGAAGATGCCCACCCAGCCGGCGTACAACAGCGGATTCAAGGCGACATCGTGATTCGGAGGCAGTGGGCCAAATTTCCACCAGACCATGAGCTTTAGAATCAACGGGTCGCCATACGTCAGGCCACCGGCAGTGAATTCCACGAGGTGCGCCTGCTGAATGCCAAGCCATGCCACCGGCAACGCAATCACGAGGCCAGCCAGTGGCCCGGCGATGCCGATGTCAAAGGTCGCCTTCCGGTGTGCGAACCCGGCCTGCTGGACGATCACGGCGCCCATCGTGCCGAACAGCCCCAGCACGGCGAAATGGAACGCTCCCCCTAACTGCGGCAATAACTGCGGCAACGGCAGCCACGGAATTGGCAAGAATAAGAACCAGAGCCAGACGGGCCACAACGGAATGAAGATCGGCAGCGTCGCCGGCACGCGATACCAGCGGGCCATCAGATAGTGGCCCATCTCGTGAGCCGCGAGAATGAGCATCAGCGGCCCGGCGTAACTCAGGCCGTCCCACAGCAGGTCGGTGCTGGTCGTTGTGGGCGTCCGCTCGCCGTATAACATGCCGTTGACGAACGTCGACGCGCACGTCAGCAGGAACAAACCCGCGCAGATCGCGATCCCCTTTGGCGAATGCCCGATCATCAGCGGCGGATCGTCCGGCAGGAAATCTCCCGTGGACAACTGTTGCGGAGGAGACGCCGGGCGGTCGAAGGAAGATTCGTTCATGCGTCAATTTTAGGCAAGTCCACCGTCATGGCCTACCCCAAACGATGTCCTCCGGGTCGCGGCTAACGGGAGGGTACAACGTCGTGGGTAGCGTGGCGAATCCCCGTGCGGCGCGGTACACCTACAGGCTCAGTCAGTCGCGTGCTCTTCAGCGGGGACGGCCAGCATGGGTCTGTTCAGTTCGAAAGATTGGAACGTCATTGCGGTCATTTTTGAACGCCGGGATCTGTACCGCATCAACGGCAACCGGGCCAAAGGGGGCAAGGCGACCGAAGTCCGCGACGGCGCCAAAGGCCACGCCCGCACGATCTACTGGGCCGTCTTCGATCAGAAGCGGGCGTACCTCGAAGGGGACGCCGGCAAGGGGCAGGAGCTGGTTCCGCCGGAGGTCGTGGCCAGGCTCAAACGCGAATTGCTGACCGTCGGCACCGTGCAGACGATTCTCAAGATTCTCGAAGCCGGCGAAATTCCCATGGCTGCCAAGCCGCTGGCGTGGACCGGGTATCCGAAGGCGGAGACGCATCCGAGCGAGATGCCGACAGAGGAATGAGTGGGTAGGTGGTCGTGGGTCGTGGGTAGGAAGAGAAGAGAAAAACCGCGAAACCGCAAGCGTGGGTGCGCAGCCACGCTTGCGGTTTCGCGGTCTTCCCCTCTCTTCTCTGCCTGCCAACCACCCACGACCAACTACCAACTACCCTCGCACGAACCATCCCTCTAACATCGAGACCACCCACCCGTGAGCCGTCCGCCTGCATCGCCCGTTGATTTGCCGCCGCCGAGTACCAAGCTCATCGAGGGCTGGCACTGCCTGCACCTGTATTACCGCGTCGATCAGGCCGCGTGGCGGGCGTTGTCGCCGGACGAGCGCCGCGCGGGGTGCGAGACCGTCGTGCATCTGCTCGATCCCGCACGGCCCGGCGCGCCGCAGCGGGTGCAGACATCGATCGTCTCGGGGCACAAGGCGGAACTCGGGCTGATGGTGATGGACCCCGACCCGCTGCTCATCGACGGATTGCGTCAGAGTCTGCGCGCCAGTGCGTTCGGCACGGTCTTGCAGCCGGTCTACTCGTTCGTCTCGATCACCGAAGTTTCCGAGTACGTTCCCACCGTGGAGCAGTACGCCGTGCGGCTCGCGCAGGACGGCATCGGGCCGGACCAGGCCTCGTATGAGGCCCGGATGAAGGCGTACGAGACGCGGCTGCCGATGATGAACAAGCAGCGGCTGTACCCCGACTTCCCGGACTGGCCGGTGACGTGCTTCTATCCGATGAACAAGGCCCGGCATCCGCTGGCCAACTGGTTCACCGAGCCGTTCAGCGTCCGCAGCCAGTTGATGGCCGAACACGCCACCAGCGGCATGCAGTTCGCCGGGAAGGTGTCGCAGCTCATCACGGCGTCGACCGGCCTCGACGACTGGGAGTGGGGCGTCACGCTGTGGGGCCGCACGCCGCAGTATCTCAAGGACATCGTCTACACGATGCGATTCGACAAGGCGTCGGCCCGGTACGCGGAGTTCGGGCCGTTCTACGTCAGTTACATTCTGCCCCCCGCGGAGGCGCTGGCGCATCTGCAGTTGACGTGAATGTGATGGACACGCAATGACGGAAGCCCAGGGATAGCTATCCCTGGGCTTCTTCGTTGACGTATCCATCATCGCAACTCAGCGGAACCGGTACTCTTCATTCGCCCGGTCGAAGTCCGCG
>JAWXBB010000619.1:0-34150 GCA_034439795.1 Planctomycetaceae bacterium
GAACCTGCAGACCGCCGTCGCGCCGACGTCCACAGGCGTCGCGGAAGTCGGCGTGGAGACCACTCGCACGCACTTCGCGCTCAGCGCCGGCGGCGGCGAACTCGGCGGCGCCATCGACGCCCGCGACAACATTCTCACCGGGTTTCTCGACCAGATCGATCAATGGACCGGCGGCGTCATCAACGAGTTCAACAAGGTCTATTCCAGCGGCGAGGGCCTCCGCGGCTACCAATCGGTGACGAGCGAGGCGTTTGTGAGCAACACCACCGCCGCGCTCAACGCCGCAGGGCTGGCGTTTACGCCCAGGCACGGCAGCTTCCAGTTGAAGACCGTGAACGCGGCAACAGGCGCGGTGACGGTGTCGAACATCGCGATTGATCTGGACGGCCTCGGCGGCATCGGGACAGATACGTCGCTCGTAGACCTGAGTGTGGCCATTGACGCGTTGGACAATGTCACAGCGTCGATCACATCCGACGGCCGGTTGCAGATCAACGCCGCCGCCGGGTACGAAGTCCGTTTCGGCAACGACACGTCCGGTGCGCTGGCCGCGCTCGGCATCAACACGTTCTTCACCGGCAGCAGTTCCGACGACATCGGCATCAACGCGCTCGTCGCGGCCGACCAGCGCTACTTCGCCAGCGGTCGCGGCGGCGGTCCGTCCGACAATACCAACGCGCTGGAACTGGCCCAGATTCTCGACCGCCCCGTCGACGCCCTCAACGGCGTCAGCGTGGACCAGTTCTATACGAACCTGGTGGGCACCGTCGCCCAGGCCGGGTCCGCCGAGCAGACGCTCGCCGACGGCAGCCTGAACTTCCGCGACGCGCTCAAAGCGCAGCGCGAACAGCGCTCCGGCGTGAGCATCGACGAGGAAGCCATCAACGTGATGGAACTGCAGCACAATTACCAGGCCGCGGCCCGCATCATCAGCACCATCGACGAACTGTTGAACACGCTGCTGCAGATTTGATTCCCAGAAGCCGCGGGGTCCCACCCCCGCGGATCTTTGCAGCATGAAAACTCCACGGGGGTGGGACCCCGTGGCTTCCGAAATGACCATCACCCATGAGCATCAGCGCGCTCTCCCTCTCGCGGACTCCCAATTCGCTGGCCACGTCGCGGACGACGCAGGCGATCGCGATTGCGCAGGGCCGGTTGAGCCGTTTGCAGACGCAGTTGGGAACCGGACAGAAATACCTCCTTCCGTCCGAATCGCCGACCGCCGCGACACAGGCGATTGCCCTGCAGAAAGTCGACGAGCGGGCCGCGGCGTTTCAGACGAGCCTGCAGACCAATCTCGGCTTCCTGGCCGTCGCCGATCAGTCGTTGGGGACGATCAGCGATGCGCTCGCCCGGGCGCGCGGCCTGCTGCAGGCGGGCATCGGCGATCAGGTGACCGCCGACGAACGGGAAGCCCTCGCCCAGGAAGTGGCCGCCCTCACCAAGTCGATCATCCAGGCGGCGAACACCACCTACAACGGCCGCGCGATCTTCGCCGGCTCGGCGACCGGCGGCGTCCCCTTCGAGCAGATCGGCGACGGGCTGGTCCGCTACAACGGCAACAGCCAGACGCTGTCCGGCCTCGCCGACTTCAACACGCTGGTCGCCAGCGGCATCGACGGCGTCAACGGGTTGCAGGCCACGACGACGACGGCGACGGCGGCCGACCTCAACCCCGCTGTCACGCTCGGCACACGACTGGACCAGTTGCACCGCGGGCAGGGCGTGGACCTCGGCAGCCTGCAGGTGATCGTCAGCGGCATCAGCAAGACGATCGACTTGAGCGGCGCGGAAACTTTGGATGATGTCAAACTGCGAATCGAGGACGCCTTCTCCACCGAGTTGATCACCGTCGACGTGGACATCAACGCCGCCGCGAACGGGCTGCAAATCACGACGGCGGGGACGGTCGAAGTCCGCGATCTGCAATCGGGCAACACGGCCTTGCAGTTGGGGCTGCGGGGTGGGCCAACCGCGAACTTGCAGGGAAGCGACGTCGATCCCGTCCTGTCGCTCCTGACGCCGCTGTCGGCGCTTAACGGCGGGGTTGGAATTGACGTGACCGCGGGAGCGGGGCTGCGGATCGAAAACGGCGGCATGGTAAGGACGGTCGATCTGGCCGGCGCGGTCACGGTCCAGGATGTGTTGAACCGCATCCTGGAGACCGACCCGAACGTTATTGCCGAGATCTCTCCCGACGGCCGCGGGTTGTCCGTGACCAGCCGGTTGAGCGGCGCGAACTTTTCGATCGGCGAAGTGAGCGGCCATGCGAACGCCACCGAGCTGGGCTTGCGGACGTTCACCGCGAACACGCTGTTGGCCGACCTCAACTTGGGCGTGGGCGTTCCCGGAGTCGATGCGCAGCCGCTCACCATCATTCGCCGCGACGGCAGCCAGGTGACGGTGGACCTGTCCGGAGCCGCGACCGTGCAGGACGTCCTCAATAAGATCAACGATGTCGAGCCGGGAGTTCTGGTCGCCGCGCTGAACACGGTCGGCAACGGCATCTCGCTTCAGGATAACTCGCTCTTCGCGGGTCCGCTGACCGTCGTCGAAAACGACTGGAGCGTCAAGCTGGGCCTGAACGGCACCGGTCCGACCGGCGTGCTGGCCGGCCGCGACGTCAACCCGCAGCAGGCCGCCGGGGCGTTCAATGTGTTGTCGCGGCTGGAGCAGGCGCTCCGCGACCGCGATCTGCCGACGCTCGAACGCCTCGCTGAAGAACTCGACGCCGCCTACGGCCATGTGACCATTGTCCGCGGCGACCTGGGGAACGATCAGCGGCAACTGGAGTCCATCGACAACCTGCTGGCGGACCGTCACGTGGAGATCAAGGACCGGCTGTCGAAGCTCCAGGACGTGGACCTGTCGGTGACGATCACGGAATTCCTCGCCCAGCAGCAGTCGATGCAGGCGTACCTGAAGATCGCGTCGGAAACCTTGCAGGTTTCGATTCTGCAGTACCTGTGAGGAGAGGTGATGGGTGGTAGGTGATAGGCAGAGAATACAGGGCGACGACGTCTTCTCTCTGCCTGGCAGGGGTTTCAAACCCGCTTCGGGTTGTTGCCGTTTGGCAGTGGATCATTGGTCGGAGGTCATTACGCCGCAGGCGTTCGATCACACAGCCCAGGGTCGCGAGTCTGCGAGCGCACCCTGGGGACATGGCGTCCGAGGCGCATCGACCCTGAAAGGGTCGCATCACCGGCGACGCCAAACCACTATGAAACCCTTTCAGGGTATGGGGTTCTTTATTGATCGCCACCCAGGGTGCGCTCGCCGACTCGCGACCCTGGGCTGTGCGGTATAACGCCTTCGGCGTAAAGACCCTGTGGTTTTGAAGCCGCTTCTACCACCGACCACCTATTCACCTCTGTTTTCGCCGCTCTAACTCTCAGCACCGCTATCACTTCAGAATTCCACCGCCTGCGGTTGATTGCGTGCCGCCCGGCCGTTATCCTGTGCGATTCCCGTAAAGCCGTGCATTGCGACGGCGCGGGGGATTGTATCGCCGCAGGCGGGCCGAATCGCCCCTGCCGGCTCATCCGTGAGGTGTCCCGTGACTGTTGGTCAGCGTACGACGTTTCTGAAGCCCACCGAAGTGACCGGAGCCGGCACCGCGGCTCCCAACTGGTTTGTGGTCGATGGCGACGACCAGATCGTCGGCCGGCTGGCCACCCAGATTGCCACCGTGCTGATGGGAAAGCACAAGCCGACGTACACGCCGCATGTGGACAGCGGCGATTGCGTGGTGGTCGTCAATGCCGAACGGGTGAAGTTCGTCGGCAACGAGATGACGCATCCCAAGCATCCGCACTTCTCCGACAAGATGTCGACCAAGACCTATTACACGCACTCGCAGTTCGTCGGCGGCCTGAAGGCGACGACTGCCGCCAAGATGTGGGACAAGAATCCCACGGAGATTCTGCGGCTGGCCGTCCGCCGGATGCTGCCCAAGAACGCGCTGGCCCGGCACATGCTGGACAAGCTGCATCTGTATGTGGGGTCCGAACACCCGCATCAGGCGCAGCAGCCGCAGCCGTTCCCGGAACATTTGCTCCCGACGTAGTCCGCCCCATGTGATCATCATGCAGCGGAGTGCGCTTCGTCCTTGAAATCATCGATTGACTGTCAGACAGGGTGACGTTTTCCATGAGCGATACGGCTGAAACCCCCGCGACCGAGCAACCGCCGGCCGCCATGCCGGAACTGGTCTTCGGCACCCCCGGCAGCGAGACCACCGGCGAAGCGGTCGCGGCTCCGGTCGAGCCCGCCGCCGTCGTGATCCGCGGCAAGCTGGACCGGTTCGGCACCGCCTGGGGCACCGGCCGCCGCAAGACGTCCGTCGCCCGCGTCCAGGTGAAGCCCACCGGCAGCGGCAAGTTCGTGGTCAACGGCAAGCCGATGGCGGACTACTTCTGCGTCGAACGCGACCGCCAGATGGTCGAAGCGCCGCTGCGGGCCACCGAGAAATTCGGCACGGTCGACATCAGCGTCAACGGCGAAGGGGGCGGCACCACGGGCCAGGCCGGCGCGATTCTGCTCGGCATCTCCCGCGCCCTGGAAGCCCTGAACCCCAGCCTCCACCAGACGCTGGGCGAGCACGGCTTCCTCACCCGCGACAGCCGCATGGTCGAACGCAAGAAGTACGGCTACAAGAAGGCCCGCCGCAGCTTCCAGTTCTCGAAGCGCTGATCGCCGCCCGAACCGTGCAGCCTTTCCCCGCCCTGCCCTTTGGCAGGGCGGTGGCATTTCATGGCGTCAGTGGTCCGTGGTCAGTGGCAAAGACTGAGGAATCGCGTCATTCTTCACAACTGACCACGGACCACTAACCACGGACCACTGACCCCACCATGAACGGCTTCTACCATCACCTGCTGCAGCCCGACCTGCGGATCATGCTGCAGGAAGATGATGAACTGGGCCTCCACGAATTCTGCGACGCGCTGAACCCCGTCGTCGTCGCGGAGGTCCTGGACGGGCTGGACGTCGCCGAGGCGTGGCGGGTGCTGAACTCGTGCAGCATTGTCCGGCAGGCGGAGATTCTCGAGTTCGTCGAACCGCACCAGCAGATCGAGCTCGTCCAGTCGCTGGACCGCCGGCATTTGTCGCAACTGGTCGAGGCGATGTCGTCCGACGACCGCGTCGATCTGCTCGAGCATCTGGAAGACGAGCAGGTCGAGCAGATTCTGCCCCTCATCGCGCAGGCCGAGCGCGACGAGATCCGTAAGTTGCTGTCGTACCCGGAAGACTCGTGCGGGTCGATCATGACCACCGAGTACGCGTCGCTGCCGGAGAACCTCATCGTCCGCGACGCGCTCGACAAACTCCGGCAGCAGGCCCCGGACCGCGAGACGATTTACTACATCTTCATCGTCGATGAGGCCCGCCACCTGCAGGGCGTCATCACGCTGCGGCAACTGATCCTCGCCCGCCCGACGACGCTGCTCGCCGACCTCATGCGCCGCGAAGTCGTCACCGTCCAAACCGGCGACGAGCGCGACGAAGCGGCCCGGCAACTGGCCCGGTTCGACTTGCTCGCCTTGCCGGTCGTCGACGACGAGAACCGTCTGGTCGGCATCATCACGCACGACGACGTGCTCGACGTCGTCCAGGAGGAGGCCGAAGAGGACGCCTATCGCCAGTCGGCCATGGAACCGCTGGAGAACGGCTACTTCTCGACGCCGCTGTTCACGATCGCGCGCAAGCGCGGCGTGTGGCTGTTCGTGCTGTCGCTGATGTCGCTGGTGACCGCGGCGGTTGCGAAGAGCTTCCGCGGGATCGCCGAGCGGCACGAATGGATGGAGTGGTTTCTGCCTCTCGTGCTGGCGAGCGGCGGGAACACCGGCTCGCAATCGGCGACGCTGATCATCCGCGCAATGGGCCTGGGCGACCTCACTCGCAAGGAACGCTGGCACGCCCTGCAACGGGAATTTCTGACCGGCCTGCTGCTCGGCGGCGCGCTGGGCTTCATGATCTTCCTGCTGCTGCAACCGCTGTTCGGCCGGACGTTTCTGGAGGCCGGCGTGGTCGGCTGCACCATCGGCGTGGTGATCGCAATGGGCGCATGCACCGGCGCGCTGTTGCCGATGATCTGCGAACAACTGGGCTGGGACCCGGCCGTGATGAGCAACCCGCTGATCGCGTCGTTCAGCGACACGTTCGCGACGGCGACGTACTTCCTCGTCGCGCTGCTGGTGCTGGACCGGCTGCTGATGTGACGGCCTTGAGTAGGGTGGGCTGTGCCCACCAGCGGTTAACCACCAACTTCCATCGGCATAAAAATCGCGCACGGTGGTGGGCACAGCCCACCCTACGGAGCTCGAAGCTTTCCGGTCACGGAGTGCCCGGTCTACTTTACCGCCCGAGGACGCCGTCAGCGCCGACTTGCCGGGCCTGTGCCTGGCGGGCCTCCCACTGCTTCCAGCCGTATTCCAGGAACTTCCCGAAGTGCCCCTCGCGCTGTTCGTAGCCGATGTACGCGGCAAGGATTTCCTTCCCGTCCGGCGTCACCACGGCATACGACGGCAGCGACACGTCGCCGAACCAGTTCACCTGCCGCTCCAGATTGCGGGCGAGAATTCTCTCGGCGAGATCGGCATTGGTGATCGCGGGGACTTTGTCGGCATACAGTTGAACGGGAATGAAGCCGGACATCCGGCGCTTGTTGTCGGCTTCGGCCATGATCTTTTCCATCCGCCGGCAGTTGATGCAATTGACGCCGGTGAAATCGAGCAGCAGCGGCTGCCGCCGGTTCCTGGCGACGGGGAGCGCCTGCTCCAAATCCAGTGCGAACTTGATGCCGTGCGTTTCGACCTGCGGACCGACATCGCCCGCGATGCTGTTGAGATCGGGCGGCGCGAAGGCCACGATCTGCTGCATCAACACGCCGGCCGCTCGTTCGGGTTGCAGGATCAGATAGCCGATCATCGCGGTCAGTCCGAGAAAGCCGAACGCCAGCAGACCCCGCGTCGTGGAGATGCTGTCGGTCGGCGTATCGTGCGCGAAACGGTAGATACCCAACAGATAGAGCGCGATGCCCAGCGACAGCACCAGCCAGATCAGCATCGTGGTGACGAAGTCGAACAGCACCGGCGCGGGATTCCAGGCCAGATCGGCGACGCTGAAGAACTTCACCGCCGCGCCGAACTCAATCAGCCCCATCACCACCTTCACCGAGTTCATCCACCCGCCGCTCTTGGGCAGCTTCTTCAGCAGTCCCGGCAACAAGGCCAGAATGAAGAACGGTGCGGCAAACGCCGTCCCGAAGGCGAGCATCCCCACGATCGGCCAGTAGTACTCCCCCTGCGAGGCGGAGACCAGAAGCGAACCGGCGACGGCGAACGTGCAGGTGAAGCTGGTCAGCGTGAACGTCAGCGCCATGAAGACTGCGCCGAGGTAGCTGCCTCCCGATTCGTGCCCCGCCGACCAGCTTAACAGGCTGCTCGGGATGCGAATCTCGAAGGCCCCCAGCATATTGAGGCCGAAGGCGATGAATACGCCGCCGATGGCGATGTTGAGCCAGGCATTGTTGGCCAGTTCATTGAGCTTGGTCGCTCCGAACACCGCCGAGATGCCGACGCCCAGTCCCGTGAATGCCAGCACGATTGAACCGCAATACACCAAGGCCAGCAGCCACGGCCGCTTGTGGTTCAGCTCGCTCTGCTTGAGGAAGAAGCTGACCGTGATCGGCACCATCGGGAACGAGCACGGCGTGAGCAGCGCCAGCAACCCGCCGCCAATGCACAGCAGCAGGAACGGCCACAGCGTGCGCGTCTTCACCGGCTCGGCTGCCGCGCCGCCGCCTTCGATCCACTGCAACGTGATCTCCGCCACACGGGCCCCGTTCATCGCCGGCTCGGCGGGTTCGACGACGTCCTCGACGGGCGGCTCGATGGCCTGCGCAAACGGCGACGGAATCTCCTCCGGCAGCGACACGGCCACCACCGGCGGCGGCGTTTCCGGCTGCATCCCCACGGCGAATGATAAGACATTCAACGGCTTGCAGACGTTCTCCTTGCAGACGACGTACGTGACGTCCCCCGCGACGCTGTAGTCGCCGCGGCGGTCGCCGGTCACGCGGAACTGCCGCGACCAGGTGACCACGTTGTAGTGCGACTGCAGCGTGATGTCCCCGAACTGTTCGATGACGTAGGGCTTGTCCGCCTCGAAACCCTCGCCGACCGGTTCCAGATTCCGCAGCGTCACGTCGATCTCGGTGGGAGCCGCGCCGAGGCCGGTCTGCGACAACGAATAGGTGTGCCAGCCCTCGTCGATCATCGCGGTCACCGACAGCGTCACCTGGCCGCCCGGCAAGGCGTCTTCGGGACTCAGGCGGAAGCGGTACGCGATCGGGTCGGGTTGCGGCTCGCCCGACGACTTTCGCATCGGCCGCGTTTCCATCACGTAGCGGCTCGTTAGCGCGGCGGGCGTGGTCGAGACAAGTTGCGCGACGACGTCGATCTTGTGCGCGGGAATAATCGGAATGCACTGCCCGCCGGCGTCGCTGCTGTTGCAGTATTGGCCTTCGAGCTTGCCGGTGAAGCGGACGTCGCTGCCGGTCGCAGTGCCCGAGACACGGTACTTGCGCGTCCACGTGACGCCGCCGGGGAACTTCGTGACTTCGACTTTCAGATCGGGATCGAACGACGTCTTGCCGGCGTGATCGGGCAGGAAGTCGTCATCAATCGGTTCCGCCTGCGGCGATGACAGCGCGATGCGCGTCCTCCCCGCAAACTTGCCGTCGGTCCCGTAGATGTAATAGCCGTCCGGCAGCCTGGCGGTGATCGAAACAGCGACGGTCTCGCCGGGACGAATCGACTGCGGCGATACGGTCGCGGTGAACTCCGCCTTCGGGGACTTGGACCGAACCGACTTTTTGCCGCCGAGCAGATCCTGCAGATCGCTTTGGGCTTGAACGCCGGCAGGGAGGGCCAGTGTCGCCAACAACCAGGCCACGACCAAGGCTGAATGCAGACCGAAGCGGTCCATACAACGCATCCTGAGAAACTCGTTGCGGCAGCCGGTCGTCGGAACGGGCGCGGTCTGCCTGTCGCCGCCAATCCAATGCCCCGGACGACCATCCTTACGCCGAGATCGGCCCGACCATTGGATCGCCGCGGCTGTCCGCAGCGTCATCCGGTCGGCCGGGACACGATGGTCGATTCGCAAGCATTGACTGGCATTCATGTTAGCTCCCAACCGCCGATTCGACCAGCCGTCTTGTCCAATTTCCGCCCTCTTGTCCCCTCGCCCACAGCTTCTGTGGGAGAGGGTTAGGGTGAGGGTGCCTTTGGCCTTTGCCACGATGGAGAAAGCCAATACACCCTTACCCCTGACCCCTCTCCCGCCGAAACGGCGGGCGAGGGGAGTGTGATGAACTGTTAGATTCCGCGGCCGTGACGGTGTTTCATCCCCGCCGACAGATTTACAATGGCTGATGTCAAAAACTCGGGAGCGACGATGATCCACGCGCGATTCGCATTGGTTTTGATGACCGTCGGCCTGCTGCTGGCTGGTTCAATCCACGCCCAGGACGCCGATCCGCCGCGATTGCCGATCGGGCAGAAGGGCGTGGATTACCTGTCCCCGGCGACCTCCGATCCGGTCGCCCGGTTGATCGCCGACGTTGAGGCGGGGAAGACAACGCTCGCGCACAACGAGTCCACCGGGTATCTCCCCGCGTTGCTCGCCGCTTTGGACGTGCCCGTCGAGTCGCAACTGCTGTTGTTCTCGCGGACGTCGTTGCAGTCCCGGCACATCGGCCCCAAAACGCCGCGGGCGATTTACTTCACCGACGAAGTGACCATCGGCTGGATTCCCGATGCGCCGATCATCGAGGTCATGGGGCAAGACCCGGTGAAGGGGAGCGTGTTCTATACGATCCCGCAAACGGCCGATGCCTTCCAGCCGCGCCGCGAGTCGCAGCGCTGCAACGGCTGTCATGTGACGCAACGCTCAGCCGGCGTGCCGGGCTTCATCGTGCGGAGCTTCGAGACCGATGCCCGCGGCGGCCCGGTGTCGGGGAAGGCGCGGATCACGCATGCGTCGCCGGTCGTCGACCGCTGGGGGGGCTGGTTTCTGACGGGCCAGACGCCGAAGCAGTCGCACCGCGCGAACCTCATCGGCCCGGGCGACTTCGAGCAGCATACGGCCGAGCCGCTGCACCGCGGGGCGCTCGCCGATCTGTCGTCGCTGACCGACCTCGCCCGCTATCCCTCCCGGCACAGCGACGTGAACGCCGCGTTGGTCTTCGATCACTACGGCGACACCTACAACGTGCTGATGCGGGTCAACGCCGAGCAACGCTTGGACAAACCGCTCAAGGGGATGGACGGCCTGGTCACGGCGCTCTTGCTGCTCGATGAAGCCCCGCTGGTCGGCCCGATCACGGGCATCGGCGGGTTCGCCGAGCAATATCTCGAACAGGGCCCGCGCGATGCCCAGGAGCGTTCGCTCCGCGAACTCGATCTCGACACCCGCGTCTACAAATGGGGTGTGAGTCCGCTGGTCTACTCGCAGACATTCCGCGAACTCCCCGACCCCGCCCGTCGCGAAGTGCAGACCCGCATGACCGCCCTCCTCGACGGCAGCGTTCCCTGGACCGGCCCGGAACGCAGCGAAGACGTCCGCCGCACGGCGTTAGAGATCCTCCGCGAGACGCTTCTCGATTGGCCGCGCTAGTCACGCATTCGCAGTTCGGGTGCCATGCTTGCAGCTTTGGGCAAGCATGGCTTCGTGAAGAAAAGACACATGCTTGCCCAAAGCTGCAAGCATGGCACGCACGAAGAAAACTGAGTGGTCTCATCCACGGCGGATCGAGAACGTAATCGGCAGCCGCACTTCGGTTCGCACCGGCTGCCGGCCCCACTGGGCGGGGGCGAACCGCCAGGTGCGGACGGCGATCTCAGCCGATTCGTCCAGTTCCCGATGGCCCGACGACTTCTCCACGCGGACGTTTTCGACCCGGCCGTCAGGACCGATCGCCACCCGCAGCAGCACCTGACCGCCGATCTGCCGGCGGCGGAGCTCTTCGGGATACACCGGCTGCGCATTGAGCGGCAACGCCGACGGCAACTGATCGACCTGCGCTCCGGCGGGGATGCTGGCCGCGATCGAATTGACGTTGCCGTTCCCGTCCTGAATCACATCGCCGATCACCGCCGGCCTGGAGGCGATGGCGACGGTGCGCTGCACTGGCGCTTCGACGCGCTCCGGCTGCGGCGTCTCGATGTCGTTCACCGATGACGATGGCGCGGCGACGGTGTTCTCGACGACCACGGCCGCATCGACGGAGACCTCTGCCAGATCGAGCGGTTCGAGAGCGGACTGCGTACTGACCTCGGTCGCAAACCCGCGTCCAGTCCGTTGGAAGGCGACGCTGTCCGCCGTCGGCCGGGGGACCGCGCGATGATCGAGGTCGGCCGCGGTCGGGGATGGCTTCGGTGTCGGCGGTTGCGGAGACGACGGGGTTGCGATCTCGATTGGCTCGTTGTCGGGCGCGTCGAGTTGCGTGTCCATTGGGAACGGCGCGGTCCGCGCCCGTGACGCGAACGAAAAGATCGGCGTGCCGTTCCCCGCCCGCACGGCGAACGCGGGGGCCGTCATCAGCCAGTCGTCCGCCACCGCCAACGCCCCCAGCAGCAGGGCATGGGTCGATGCGCTCACAGCGAATGACAGGCGTGTGCGCATGATGCGAGGATTCTAGGGGCGGGAACACTCTGACGAACGTCATATAATCTATCGGCCCCGCCGACCATCGGCAAGAACGGGCCGATTTGTCGGGTCTTGTAGGGTGCAGTCGAGGCTTTGCGAGGTTCACCCGATTTGCCCCGACGGGGTGAGCCTCGCAAAGCCTCGACATCACCCTACAAAGACAACCGAGTTGACCGCGGCGTCGGACACGTTACGATCCCGCCAGTCGTCGCGACGCGCACGCCTGTCCTGTCCGCTGGATGCCCCAAAGAGATCGCCATGTCCGACACCGGAACCGAAAAAATCCCGCTCACGCCGATGAGCCGCAAGCAGCGCCGCGTGCTGGGGGTGCTGCTGGAAAAGGCGTTCACCACGCCGGAGCAGTACCCGCTGACGCTGAAGGCCACGACCACCGGCTGCAACCAGAAAAACAACCGCGACCCGGTCAGCAGTTACGACGAAGACACCGTCCACCAGACGCTCGAAGAACTCCGCGAACGGGGCTTCGTCGGCTGCCTGCACACCGAGTCCGGCCGCACCGAACGGTATCGCCACTATCTCCGCCACCGCACCGACCTGACCGAGCCGCAACTGGCGATCATCACCGAACTGCTGCTCCGCGGCCCGCAGCAACTCGGCGAACTGCGGACCCGCGCCAGCCGCATGGTGGCCATCGACTCGCAGGACGACCTCCGCGACGCGCTGCAGCCGCTGTCGCAAAAGAACCTCGTCCGCGCCAACGGCCCGCTCGAACGCCGCGGCATCGAGGTCGATCACAACCTCTACCCGCCGGGCGAGAACCACGAGCCGCTCGCCGCGTATCAGGACATCGCCGAACCGGCCGCCGATGCCGAGGAGCGGCCGGTTCGTCCCACACCCCCATCGCGCCCCGAATCTGTCACCCGCGACGATGCCCGCATCGCCGCGCTGGAGGGGAGGATCCACGACCTGCAATCGCAACTGGCGGACGTCCGCGAGTTGCTGACGACGCTGAAAGATGACTTCGCGGAGTTAAGGCGGCAGATCGGGGGATGATTCCGTCACAGCCGAGAGCGCCGGCGAACGGCAAACAGTAGACCGGGCACTCCGTGACCGGAAGCCTTCCCGAGTTGGCTCACTTGGGAAATGCTCGGTCGAACGCCTCATGGTCACCGATCCAGATCCACGTGATGGTCTCGTCCTCAAAAATGCCGACCGCACGGTGGTCGCGCGTGATGCGGACGGACCAATAGCGGGAATCGTGGAACAATCGATGAAAATGAAGTCCGGGATGTTGCGGGTTCTTCTCGAAGTTTCGATAGGCGGCCTGCGCCCGTCGTCGAACCGCAGCGGGAAGCTGGCGGTAATACCGCCAAAAAACTGGCAAGGTGAGCGATTTCACAGCCGCTCGAGATTCAGGGGTTTGGCCCTGCCTTTTTGGATTTCTGCCTGACATTCCTCGACGAACTTAAGAAAAGCGGGCCGGGGCGTTTCCTCGTTTAGGATCGCTTCCCAGCGATCGTCTGCGACATCAGGAAAAACGACCAGCACCTCCACGGGACCCGTGTCAGCCGGCTTTTCGGCGAACGTGATCTGACCGTTCCGG
This sequence comes from Planctomycetaceae bacterium, assembly GCA_034439795.1. Lineage (GTDB taxonomy): Bacteria > Planctomycetota > Planctomycetia > Planctomycetales > Planctomycetaceae > DSVQ01. The sequence goes on from JAWXBB010000619.1 coordinate 13,280, forward strand.
TAGATGGCCTTGACCGCTTTCATGATGGTCTCCTTCGTTCCTGATTCTACACCGCGCCATGCGGGTCCGCCACGTTTTTGATGGCGCCGATCGCGTCCACGGGACACTGTCCCATTCTCCGTGGCATTCCGTGAATCAAGAAGCTATGCGAATCCACGCTTACGTAACATCCCGGCTCGCCGGGAGCCTGCCCTACGCCGTTAAGAACAGAAGACAGCCTGAAGGCTGGACTCCAGCGAAAGCAAGACGCCCTCGCTGGCGCTCGGGGCTGCGACTGACCGTCACACCGACTGCGCGGTGTCGCCCGGCGCGATGGTCTCGCGGGCGGCTTCGATGGTCGTCGTCGGCGTGGAGGCGGCCGAGGTGAACGGTGCGAGTTGCGGGCCCGTTTTGTACTGGTCGAGGATCTGCCGCAGCTTGTCGGCGTCCATGACTTCGATCTCCAACAGCTCGCGGGTCAGGTGCTCCATCGCCGGGCGGCGCTGCGTCAGGATGTCGTGGGCGGCGTCGTAGCCGTGGTCGATGATCCGGCGGATTTCCAGGTCGATCTCGCGGATGGTCTCTTCGCTGTGGGCGTGTTCGCCGGTCGCCTGCACGGTCCCCAGGAATGGCGACCGCGTGACTTCGCTGTAATGCACGCGGCCGAGCTTGGCGCTCATGCCGAACTCGGTGACCATCCGCCGGGCCAGGTCGGTGGCCCGTTGCAGGTCGTTGGAGGCCCCGGTGCTGTTCTCGCCGAAGACGATTTCCTCGCAGGCGATGCCCCCCAGCAGCACGCAGATACGGTGCGAGATTTCCGTCTTGGTGATGAGCTGCCGGTCTTCTTCGGGCCGTTGCAGCGTGTAACCGAGCGCCCCGAGGCCGCGGGGGATGATCGAAATTTTGTGGACCGGATCGACGTGCGGCAGCGAACAGGCGACCAGCGCGTGACCGATCTCGTGATACGCCACGCGCACCTTTTCGTCTTCCGAAATGATCCGGGTCTGCTTCTCCAGCCCGGCGACGACGCGCTCGATCCCCTCTTCGAACTCCGCCTTCGTCACCTTGCTCTTGCCGTTGCGGGCGGCGAGCAACGCGGCTTCGTTGACGAGGTTGGCGAGGTCGGCCCCGACGAAGCCCGGCGTGAGCTTGGCGATGTGCTTGAGATTGACCCCCTCGTCCATCTTCACCCGGCCGGCGTGGACCTTTAGAATTGCCTCGCGGCCGTTGATGTCGGGCCGGTCGACCAGCACGTGGCGATCGAAGCGGCCGGGCCGCATGAGCGCGGGGTCGAGCGTTTCCGGGCGGTTGGTGGCCCCCATCACGATCACGCTTTGATCGGACGAGAAGCCGTCCATCTCGACCAGCAGGGCGTTGAGGGTTTGTTCGCGTTCGTCGTGTCCGCCCGGCATGCCGCTGCCACGGACCTTGCCGAGGGCGTCGAGTTCGTCGATGAAGATGATCGACGGTGAGCGCTGCCCCGCCTGCTGGAACATGTCGCGCACGCGAGCCGCGCCGACGCCGACGAACATCTCGACGAAATCGGACCCCGACAGCCCGTAGAACGGCACGCCGGCCTCCCCCGCGACGGCTTTCGCCAGCAGCGTCTTGCCCGTTCCGGGAGGACCGACCAGCAGCACGCCGCGGGGAATGCGGCCGCCGAGCGCCTGATACTTGCCGGGATTGCGGAGGAACTCGACGATCTCGCGCAGCTCCTCGACGGCCTCGTCGATGCCGGCGACGTCGTTGAACGTCACGCCGAGCTCTTCCTGCGCGTACAGTTTGCCGCGGCTGCGGCCGAAGGACATCGCGGCCCCCGGGCCGCCGATCCGTCGGAACAGAAAGATCATGAAACCGAGGAAGAGCGCGACCATCACCAGCGTGTAAATCAGCGGCAGCCAGTCGGTGATCTCGTCTTCGGACTGGTACTTGATGCCGGCCGCGCCGAGCGCCTGCTCGATCTCGTATCGGCCGTCGGGCGAGATGGCGCGAATGGCGACGGTGAACTGCTTGGGGGACTGCTTGCTGCCGGCGGTGGACCGCAGTTCCGGGGCGTCCTGGAACGTGATGCGGCTGATGCCGATCACCAGCTTGTGGACGTTGGCCGCGTTGAGCGTTCCGGCGACCAGGCGGGACTTGAACTCGCTGACATCAAGCGATTCTCCACGGTTGGCGCGGCTGCCGAACGAGAAGACGAGCGCGGCGAGAAAGATGCCGACCAGAAGATACCAGAACAGGCTGTTGTTCACGCCCCGTTCGGGTTTGCGCGGGGTGACGGGTTTCTTGACGTCGTCCGGGTTCGCGCGGGGTTCGGAATCCGTCATCAGCGGGAGATTCCCAGTTGGGACCGTCCGGCGGGTGCGGGACGCTCGGCATCAATCGCCGGAAGCCGTTCTCCGCCAATCCGTTAGGAATCGGCCGCGGTTCCGGATGCAGGACCATTAACTCTATGCCGCCACGGGGGCCGGGTCAACTGGCTTGGTGGAACAGCAGTGTCCCGGACGCTTAAAGCGTCCGGGACACTTTTATGGTGCGCGCGACTGCATCCGGCGTTCGATGGCGTCCAGCGAGACTTGGGGAATCGCGGCGATCAGGCGCTTTGTGTAATCGTCCTGCGGCTGCGCATAGATCTGTTCCGACGGGCCGAACTCGACGATCTTGCCGGCGTTCATCACCGCCATCATGTCGGCCATGAATTTGACCACGCTCAGGTCGTGGCTGATGAAGATGTACGTCAGCCCGCGGCGTTCCTGCAGATCCTTGAGCAGGTTCAGTACCTGCGCCTGCACCGACACGTCGAGCGCCGAGACCGATTCGTCGCAGACCAGGAACTCCGGTTCGACGGCGAGTGCCCGGGCGATGCCGAGCCGTTGCCGCTGCCCGCCGGAGAACTCGTGCGGATAACGCCGCAGATGCGCGGACGGCAGGCCGACTTCATCCAACAATGCGGCGGCCCGGTCGCGGCGGTCATCGGGCGTGCGGCCGACTCGATGCACGGCCATCGCCTCGGTGAGCATGTCCTCGACGGTCAGCCGGGGGTTGAGCGAGCTGTACGGGTCCTGGAAGACGATCTGCATTTTGCGGCGCTGCTTGCGCAATTCGGCCCCGTGCAGCGCCCGCCAGTCGGCGTTCTCGAACTCGATATGGCCCTCGGTGATCGGCAGCAGCCGCAGGATGGCCCGGCCGGCGGTCGTCTTGCCGCAGCCGGATTCGCCGACGAGGCCCAGCGTCTGTCCGCGATAGACTTCGAAGCTGATGCCGTCGACCGCTTTGACGTATCCGGTGACGCGGCGCAGGAGGCCGGTCTTGATCGGATAATAGACCTTGAGATTCTCGACCTTGAGCAGCGGGCGTTCAGCGTCCGGGACGAGTTGCGTGCCGGCGGAGTGATCCTGCGGGCGGAGCGCGATGCCCAACCGGTTGAGTTCGCGTTGCGGATGCAGCAGCCGGCCGCGGCCGCGGCCTTCGATCTCCTTCAGCCGCTCCGGCGTGAGCGGCTTCACGATGATGGACACCGTGCCGTCTGCCGCGGTGCTGGACTGCATGTAGTCGGCAACGGTGGGCAGCCGTCGGCGTTCGAGGTCGAGTCGCGGCCGGCAGGCGAGCAGCCCCTTCGTGTAGGGATGCTGCGGGTTGCGGAAGAGGTCGAGCACCGGGCCGTATTCGACCAGTTGACCGCGGTACATGACCGCGACGTCGTCGGCCACCTCGGCGATGACCCCCAGATCGTGGGTGATGAACAGCACCGCCATCTGATGTGCGGCCTGCAGCTTGCGGATCAGGTCCAGAATCTGTTTCTGAATCGTCACGTCGAGCGCGGTCGTCGGCTCGTCGGCGATGAGCAGCTTCGGCCCGCAACTGAGGGCCATCGCGATCATCACCCGCTGCTTCTGGCCGCCCGACATTTCGTGCGGGTAGGAATCGACGCGGCGTTCCGGCTCGGGAATGCCGACCTCGCAGAACAGGTCAATGGTCTTCCGGCGGGCGTCCGTTTTGGAGAGCGATTGATGCTGCCGCATCGCCTCCATCACCTGATCGCCGACGCGGTAGACCGGGTTCAGCGACGTGCCCGGCTCCTGAAAGATCATGCTGATGTCGCGGCCGCGGATCTGTCGCATGTCGCGGATGGGCAACTGGACGAGATCGCGCCCCAGGAACGCGATTCGCCCGGCGGCGATCCGGGCGCCGACATCGGGCAGCAGCCGCAGGATCGACAGCGACGTCACCGATTTGCCCGATCCCGATTCGCCGACGAGACCCAGCGTGCGACCCGGTTCGAGCCGGATCGACAGGCCATCGACGGCTTTGACGGTCCCTTCCTCGGTGTCGAAGTAGGTTTTGAGGTTGTCGATTTCGAGAAGTGGCGGAGCGGAGGTCATTGGGCGTTTTCTTTTTTTTCTAATACTAACCCGAAGCGTGAGCGAGGGCGGGCGCTTCGTATCGCGTCGAATGTTGATCGCCCTCGCTCACGCTTCGGGTTGGTGTGGGGGACGCCGTCGCTGGCGCTCCGGGCTGTGAAAGCGTTATCCGCCGATCAGCCGCAGCCAGTCGACGAACAGGAACTCGAACCGTTTCGTCAACAGCGTGATGCGGCCCATGACGGTGAACGCGAACGATGCGCCGAATGTGATCATCAGCACCCAGATGCCAATTCGCGACACGCGGCCGATCGCCCCCTTGTGCTCGACCGAGAAAAAGAAATACGTCAGGCAGGCCAGCACGCTGAGAATGATCCCCAGGTTCCGCAGCGACGACCAGACCAGGAACGAGCCGTCCGCCGAATACACCACGAGCGGCATGATCGTGTTGCGGATCTGGCTGACGAAGTCGGCGTCGAGAAACAGCACCAGCCGCAGGCCGGCGAACGTCCCCACCACGAACGCCAGCGGCCACCGCGCCAGCCAGCCGACGCCCGGCACGAACTTGCAGAACAGAAACACGCTCAGCACCAGCGGGACGACGAACCACCAGTCGGTATCATGTCGCGTGAGATCGAACCCCGGCCGAAAATGCGCGCGGGTGAAATCCGGCGCCAGTTCGACCAGCAACTGCGCGACGATCGAATCCCAGAAGCCGGCGACGAAGTAGTACCCCGCCGACACGCCGACGATGATCGACTCCGCCAGCTTGTAGAGCACGTTGTCGCGGTACAGATAACTGAAGATCCCCAGCGTCAGAAACGCTGCGATCCACAGCCCAACCGTGCGGGCCGGGCTGAGCCTGGCGTCGGTCTCCATCGGCTCGGCGGCAGTCCACGCGATGACCTCCCCTTGCTCCGCGGTCCGCGCCGGTTTGACGTAGAGGCGGCCGAGGCCCGATTCGGTCAGCGTCCCTTTCGCCAGCAAGGCCAGCCCGCCGAGGACGAACAACACGGTCCAGAGGCGCATTTCGCGGCTCATCAGGCGACTCCCCGCCGGCGGTTGGCGAAGTGGACGACGTTGCCGAGCACAATCAGCCCGACCATCAGCAGATGCGCGAACAGTTGCGGACCCATGCGCAGAATCGCCGCGTTCCGTTTCGGATCGCGATACTGCTCGTAGCGGTCGCCCAGGGCGGCCTCATACTCGGCGGCCCCTTTGAGCGCCGCGAGCATCCCCAGCACCTGGTCCGGATAGTAGGGATACATCTGTGGAGCCTGCACACCGGTCACGCCGACGCCGATCTTGATTTCACCCAGAGTCCCCCCGTATTGCACCCATTCCTTCGCTCCGGGATAGCCGGCCGAGACGTTCAGCAACAACTTCGTATCGAAGAGGTTTCGGACGGGTTTCGTCAGGGGCAGATCGTCGAGGCTGGTGCCGTTGGCGTCGGTGTTGTAGAGCTTCCGAATCTCCGTGGCGACCCCTTTAATGGTGACCTCGTTGCCGGGCCGGTAGCCGAGGTTGACGTAGTCTTCGCCGTATTTCAGGCTCAGGTCGGCGAACTCGCCGTCGATGACGTCGCGGATGGTCTGGTCGACCATCGGCGTGCCGGTGGGCCACAGCGTGAGGAAGATCATCTTGTGCTTTTTCAGGCAGCAATGCCGGGTGAACGCGGTCGCCATCGGTTGCAGTTCGGGAGCCGAGCCGGGGTCGTAATCGAACGCCAGCAGCACCAGCGAGCCTGCGGGCAAGTCCTCGACCGCCTTGAAGACAGCACGAGTCGGCGGCGTCGGCGCTTCCGGAAACGTCGCCTGCGTGAGGACCGGAATCGCGACCGCGAGCGCCATCATCAGGAAGATCCAGCGGCGGTCGAGGGTGGTGAGGAAGTCGAGCACGATGATTACTCCCAAACGACATCGGTGAAGCGGAAGCCCAGGGATTGCTATCCCTGGGCTTCTTAGTCATCCGCGCCGAGATACGACCGGTCGAGTCCCAGAATGATCCGCAGTGAGATCGCCGCGATGCCCAAGGCGATGCCGATCATGATCGCCCGCTGCCCCGCGGTCGTGAAGATGGCCATGATGACCCCCGTCATGCCGGGGAATGTGAGGGCCGAATACTCGTCGGGCACCCACGACGTCATCACCGTTCCCGCGTAGGTCCGGCCGAGCAGCACGATGAACGCGGTCCCCAGGAGCAGCATCGCCTCGGTGTTCTTCGCCCGGAATGCGCGGTACGCCGCCGAGGCGACGTAGAACGCGAGCAAGGCGAACATCGTCGCGATGACGGGATTCATCACGTACTCGTACAGCCACCACAGGGCGGACCCTTCCTCCTGATACGACCCCGACCACGCGACGTTGGGGTATTTCTCCGCCGGCGGAACGCCCCACTTCAAGAGGCCAACGATCGTCGTCCCCAAAAATGCCACCAGCGTGACGGCCGAGAATCCCCAGCCGGCCTGCTGCTGGGCGATCTTTTTCGCGTGATGCAGGAACAGGTTCGTCCCGCCGATCAGGAACGCCATCGCCGCGAGAATGGTGAACCACACCTCCGCGAGCTGCTGCAACGGCTTCGCAACGGGCACGAAGAACGCCACGATCATCACCACCCCGGCGATCCCCGCAATCAAAGCCGGGACCGTGTTCCGTAACAGCGATTGCATGGGCTATTCCCCTTTGTCGAGGACGACATTCGTGTAATAAGACAGCGCCCGGGCCGGCAGCGAATTCTTTGGCGACACCGCGGCGAGTGTCGCCAGCAGGCAGCCGAAGATCAGCAAGCCCCCCGCGAGCAGCTTGCCGAAATCCTGCCCCTTGAGCGTGCCCAACTGCTGCGGCTCGCCCGACAGATAGGCCGACGCCGCGAACAGCTCTTCGCCGATCAGCGTGTAATCGCACGCGGCCACGAAGAACGGCAACTGCGCCGCCTCGGCGGTCCCTGCGAGCTGAATCGCACCGATGGAGTTGCCGGTCTCGGCGAACAGCAGCGACTCAGCGAAGAACTTGCCCAGATAAAAGCACGCCGCCGGCTTTTCGCGAGCCATCCAGCCGCAGGTGTAGGCGACGTACCCGAACTGGTCATCGGTGACGTAGTACACGCGGTCTTCGTTGAAGCTCTCCGGCCGGCCAGCCGCCAGATACGCCCCCTGCAACGCCTCTCGCGCGGCGGTCATCACCAGCGACCGCGACGTCGGCACCTCAATGACCGCATCGTACTCCGCCGCCTTACGCGCGACGTGGGCCAGCACCGTCAGCCCCGCGACCGTTTCGATCTGGTCGAGATCCATGATCCCCGGCACATACAGAATCGGCCGCCCCATCTCGGTCGCCCGACCGACGGCGTCATCAATCGCCGCGAGGCCGGCAATCGGCCGGACATACGTCGACCAGCCGCGTTTCGCCATCTCGGTGCAGACGATGACGGCGCCGCAGACGAGCAGCAGGATCAACGCGAACCAGGATTTGGACCAGTCGAACCACGGCAGATCAGCCGCCGGGGCGCGGTCCGCCGCGTGTAACAGCGACGGAGCCACGAACAACAGGACGAGTGCGATCACGCAGCCCGGAGCGCAAGCGACGGAGCGAGATGATTTCCGAATACCGATCCCGACGCCGTCGCTTGCGCTCCGGGCTGTGACGAATCCGATCTTCGCCATACGACTACCCTTCGATGACTTCCACATTGGCCCGCGGCGTGACAACCGTGTCGCCGCGCGACAACCGCACCGTCACCACGCGGGCTTTGGATTCCGACGCCAGCACGGTCAGTTCTGACGGCAATCCCGCGACCGTCCCCAGTTCGCCGAAGTACGGTTCGCGGATCAGCCGCACCGGAGCGCCGGGTTCGAGCACGCCGAGCGTCGTCGGTCGGTCGGCGGACTGACCGGCTGACTGCTCGCTGAGCGGAATGATGATCTCGGGCCGCATTACGCCGGCGCGAATCTGGGTCGCTCCGTTGACCGCCGCGGAGTGTCCCTCGTGACTGCGGAGCAGGTCGAACGTCCTCCGGGCCATCGCGATGTCGCCGAAGCCTTCGGTGATGATGACCGTCACGCCGATCTTCTCGGTCCCGGTGACGGCGACGCCGAGGTCGTAGCCGAGAATGTCCTTCAGATCCTGATCGTCGATCCCGCCGGTGATGAGCGCCGATACGCCGACCTGCTGCGCTTTGGTCACGGCGGCGCGGGTGACGCGCCGGCCGCCGATGACGATCTGGCCGTGGTGGGCGGGTTGAATGAGGTCGTCGGTCAGGTCTTGCTCGGGGGTTTGACAGACGACGCGGAGGTCGCCGTAGGCTTCGCCGCCGATGCCGAAGATTCCCTGAATCGCCGCGACCAGGGCTTCGATGACGACCCCTTCATCGGGCAGGACTTCGATGACAGCCCCGGCGAGATACGCCCGGACCTGCACCTTCAGCGGCTCGCCGCGGAGGATCACTAATCCCGTCACGGGCGAAATGGATTCCATCGTCCCCGCGACCGGCGATTTGATCTCGCTGCCGAACAGGCCGAACAACCCCGCGGTCTTGGCGAGCAGTTCTCCCGCCGCGACGTTGTCACCGATCTTCTTCAGCAACGCCGCGGGGACATTCGCCGCCGGCGTGCCGAGCAGCTTGGCGACATTCAGCGGCGTGGCATCGCCGGGGAGTTCGGTCTCGGCAACGACATCCAGTGCCTGCACCGTCTGGCCCTGCGTCGCCAACACCCGCCCCGCAATCGGCAGCACGCGTCGACACCGCCACCGCGTCCGCGGCGAGACCAGCAGTCCGGGCGTATAGGCTTGGGCCATGGGTTCGCTTTGCTCAAGGTTTCGAGTCAGAAACATGCTTCAGAAGCCGCGGGGTTCCACCCCCGCGGATCTTCTCTTCCGCATCGCGCGACATTCGTCCGTGGGGGTGGGACCCCACGGCTTCTGTGTTGCCTGTTTCACCATCAACCATCCACTCTCAAACATCAACCATTCTCCGGATACATCTCCACCGCTGCATTCCACTGTCTGACGGTTCGCTGACACTCCGCTCGATCGCCCGGCAGCACCAGCGGGCGGCCGCGAGCGTCGAGGATGATTCCCACCGTCCCGCCGTGCAAGGTCGCCGTGAGCGCTTGGCCGGGGCCGTTGCCGACGTCGAAACCGCGCGACGGTTCCAAGACCGCTTCCACCGTTTGATCGGCAGCCAGTGGAATCCGTCGCAGGTCGCCGACCTTCAATTCACCTTGATCCTGAATTGCGCCCGTCAACCGATACTTGCAGCACGGTTGCCCCGGTTTGCCGGTTCCCTTTGGGGCCACGCACGTGCCGAGGTAGACGAGGCAATCGCGGTCGAAGACTTCCATCGCCGCCCGCGGGTGGACCTGTGCGAGCACGCCCAGGTGCGGCATCATGAAGATGCTGTCCTTCGCCAGCCGCGTGACCCCTTCCGGCTCGAAGGCGTCGACCAGCATCATCGCCGTCTGCACCATCCGCGGGGCATGGGACAGCACGCCGCCCGACGCCACCAGCAGGTTGAGCGCCATGTTGTCGACGATGGATTGCGTGCCGCTGCTCTGCGAGAACGCATCGCCGACGGTCCGCTGCTGCTGCACTCCCTGCAACCCGACGGCGAACTGCTTGTGCTGCACGTAGGCGAGCCGCAGCGCTTCGCGCGCGACCGCCTGCTCGAAGATCAGGGCGTCGAGCGTCTGCGGGATCGTCGTCGGGCGGATCATTTTGTTCTTCACCCGATTGCGCAGCTCGCGCTCTTCGCAATCGTAGGAGACCCACCGCAGAATCTGGGGCAACGTCGCTTCGGCGCAGACGTTCGAGATCGAGTAACTCATGCCGAGGTTGGCGCTCACCGTCCGGTTGAACGCCTTGCCGAAGACGCTGAACATGTCGGTGGTCGCGCCGCCGATGTCCACGCCGACGACGTTGATGTTCTGCCGCTCGGCGATTGTCCGCAAAATGTCGCCGACCGCGCCGGGCGTGGGCATGATCGGGGCGTCGGCCCACGAAATCAGCTTGTCGTATCCCGGCGCGTGGGCCATCACGTGTTCGAGGAACAGGTCGTGGATGCGGTCGCGGGCCGGGCCGAGGGTCTCGCGCTCCATCGTCGGCCGCAGATTGGGGACGATGGACAGCTCGAACGCGTTCTTGAGCGCGTCGGCCACGAGGCTCGCGGCGTCCTTGTTGCCGGCGTAGATCACCGGCATGCGGAACTGCCCGCCGAACCGCGGCTGCGGTCGCGCGGGGGCGATCAGCTCGGCCATCTGCACGACGTGCGAGGTCGTACCGCCGTCGGTGCCGCCGGAGATCAGGATCATGTCGGGCCGCAGGTCGCGGATGCGTTGAATCTGCTCGTGCGGCTTCCGTTTGTCGTTAGTGGCGAGGACGTCCATCACGATCGCCCCGGCACCCAAGGCAGCCCGTTGGGCGCTCGCGCCGGTCATCTCTTTAACGACGCCGGCGACCAGCATCTGCAACCCGCCCCCCGCGCTGGAGGTCGAGATGTAGATGTCGCAGCCGTCTGGGCCGTTGCTGGGACGGATGAGTTGGCCGTCGTCATCGACCAACCGGCGGCCGGCGAGTTCGCCGACTTCGGTCGCCGCGTTGACGACGCCGATGGTCACGTCGGCGGTCGGCTGTTCGACGGTGGTCGGGGCTTCGCCGCGGAAAGTCTGGCGGTACACGCCGTCGACCTTCTCGATCAGGATCGCCTTGGTGGTCGTGCTGCCGCAGTCGGTCGCGAGGATGACCTGCAACCGGTCCGGATCGGCGATGGCGGGCCGGACGTGAGCCGGCGCGGCGTGCGCTTCCGTCAACTCGTCGCTCCCGGAAGTGGACGATTCCGTTTCGCAGGCATGGCGTTCACGATTTCTCCCGGTCGAAGACGAACTGGTTGCAACCCAGTCCGCCGCCGCACGTGGTCATTTCCCGCAGCACGAATCCCCGGTCGCGCAGGAACCGAAAGACCTCTTCCGGTTGGGCCACCTCAAACGGCCAGCCGCCGACCCAGTCGACGAGATCATACCAAGCATGCATCCCGCGTTCATTCCGCACGTGCAGATCGGTCCACAGCATCTGCATCGGCACGAGCGGATTTCGCAAAGTCAGCAGCCGCAGCAGCAGTGACAACCCGGCCGCCGACAGCCGCCGCAGCCAGAACCCCGCACCGACCAGGATCACCAAGGCCGTCTTCAGTCCGCGCGGCAGCCGCTGGTAAAGCCGCTTGATGCGCTTCCAGCGGTCGCTGACCGGGCCTTGATCGTTGTAAATGGCGACGAACAGCCGGCCACCCGGAGCCACTCGCCGGGCGACCAGGTCCATCGCGGTCCAGAGGTCGCCGGTATGATGCAGCACGCCCCACGAATAGACAACGTCAAATTCGCCTAGTGATTCCAGATACTGGGCGTCGAGCGCCGACCCCCGTTCGACGGTCCAATCGCCACTCGCAGCGCCGTACCGGCGACGAAGTTCCGCGGTGCAGGCCACGGAGCCCGGGTCGAAGTCGAACGAATGCACGACGGCGCCGAGCCGCTGCGCGGCGAGACTGGACAGACCGCTTCCCGAACCGACATCCAGAAACCGTTGCCCGGCCAGGGACGGCGATTGCAGCATCGCGACGAGTGCTTCGACGGCGGCGGCAATCCTCGATTCGTCGATCTGTTCGAGAAACCTCGCCCAATTCGCACCGAAGGGAAACCGCTCCTCTGTCTCTGCATCCATGTTGGCTTCCGGCGACGATTGACGCAGGCTCGATCCGAACCTGTCTGGCCGAACGACGTGAACGACGCTCATGGCTGCGGCTGCGCGTTCGATTCCCCCAGGCAACCGACCATCCAGTCCACGCCGCCCGGGCGTTCCAGGAGCGCCCCCAACACCTTCAATCCGCGGGCGTCCATCAGCGCTGCAAACCACGGGTAACTGAACCAGATCGCCTGGGCCGACAGCGAACCGAGCGGCCGCAACGATTCGAGCAGCACCATCGCCGGCATCGTCAACCGTCGCCGCGAGAGTTCCGCCGACAACCGGTCGACGAGCGCGCGTTCGGCGTCCGTCGGCACGAAGGCGTCCGGGCGTTCGATGGCGAAGGCGTGTCGCAACCACTGCATGCGGCGGACCTCAGCGCGGGGGAAATCCCAGCCGCACGAGAATACCAATCGGCCGGGCAGCCCGCGACGATGCCGGCCGATTCCCGGGGATTGGGCAGTGGATCCGTTTGTCGTCTTTCGCTCCGCGAAAGACCATTCCTTTCGCGGTGCGAAAGGCGACATTTCAGCCAACTGACCCACTACCAACGCCCGAGCCAGCGGGCTATTGATCGGCGAGGCCGACGATTTCCAGATCGGGCAGTTCGGCCTTGAGGGCGAACGCACCGCGGGCCGTGCAGCGGGTGCCATGCAGATGGATCTTCTTCAGATTGCGGCACTTGACCAGGTGTTTGAGGCCGCTGTCGTCAATCCCCGCGCAACCAATGAGATTGAGGTTTTCGAGGGCCTCGTGACCAACCAGGGCGGAGAGCGCAAAGCTGGTCAACCCGGTGTCGGCGGAGATATCCAGGTATTCGAGCTGCTTGAGCGGCTTGATCATCTTGATGAGACCGATGTCCTGCATTCGAGGCATTTCTCCGAGATCCATCACCCGGAGGTTTTTCATCTGGCTGATGATGGCGGCGCCCCGCTCGTCCAGCGGGCATTGCCGGATGTGCAGTTGCTGAAGCGACATGAACGCATTGGAGCCGCCGCCGACGCCTCGAAACGCCACACCGCTGATGGAGCAGCCGGCGAGATTCAGATGTTCCAAGCCTTCGACCCGACTCAGCTGCGCCAAACCGGCATCCGAAATGGGGACCTGGTTCAGAACCACCGTCTTTAACTTGACGCAGCGCGACAGCGTGAGCATCCCCTCGTCAGTGATGTTGCTTTGCAGAATCCACAGTTCCTCCAGGAGCGGATGGTTCGCCAGCTCAGCCCACCCCTCGGGCGATAACCGCACCTGATTCATCACCAGCACGCGCAGGCTCTGCAAGGGACGCAGCGCGATCACCCCCTGGTCGGTGAATTCGCCGCCGTCCACGCGGAGCTCTTCGAGCGAGCTCGCCTGCGCGATGGCCTGGGCGGCGTTTTCATCAATCGTCGAGCTGCGAATGTCGAGCTTCAACAATCCCGGCAGCTTGCCCACGTCTTTCAAGCCGCGGTTGGTCACCTTGCTGCCGTTCAGGTTCAGCACCTTGACGTCTTCCAGGCCCGATTCGAGCGACAGCAGCGCGGCCAGCGCGCCGTCATCCAGCTCGTAAACCGGGCGGGACTGAAACTCGGCGATCACCTCCGCCGGCGAAGGCGGCGGGAGCGGGGGCGGGGTTGTGACGGTATTCGTCGGCTGCACCGGCTGCACCGGCACCACCAGCGGCTCCGTCTCCGTCTTCTTCGCGCCGATCAGGTCGCTCCACCTTGGCAAGCCGCAACCGCTGGCGAGCAGCAGCGGCAACAACGCGTAGAGCCAGCGAGGCGAACGACGGCGCGTCGATCGCACCGGCCGACTGGTAACATCATCGGACATGGTCAATTCCTCCGAGCCAAGCCGCAGGGAACGAGCGTCGTCCGGAAAAAGGACGGACGAGAAAGCCAAGCGCGGCCTGAACGGTCGTGAATCATAGCGATTGCCGACCGTAAAGCGGAATAGTTGATTTCCTGAAACTTCAACCAAGGCGGGACGCCTCCCACCGCTCACGGCGGCGACTCCTGCCACAACGACCGGCGTCCGCGACGGATCACGTCGATCAGGATCGCCCAGCCGGAAATCCCGCAGACAATCAGCACCGGCTCCAACACCATTCGGTAACGGTAGGCCGGATACTCGACGATCGCGGTCGCGAGGGCGACGCCGACCACCAGCGCCGTGCCGATCGCAGCGAACCGGATCGTCGCCGGACTCAACCACAGGCCGGCCAGCCCGAGGAGCGCCAGAACCGATGCCAGTTCGGTCACCAAGAGACGTCGCTCGGGGGCCGATTCCAGCCACGCGGTGCGGAACCGTCGATAGCCGTCCCGCCCCCACAACCGCTGTTCGTCGCGAATCACTGCCTCAGAGTCGGTCGGTTGATCGTAATCGGCCATCGACCGCAGATAGGTCGCCCGCCAGTAGTCGATCGCCCGCCAGACGCCCCGTTGCCCGGCCCGCAACGGATCAGCGGCGATGGCCTGCCGGGCGACGCGGCCCATCAGTTCGTCCGCGGCGACATCGGACAACCCGCTCGCTGTCAGCCCGTTCGACACCGACCAGTTTCCCCGCCAGTCGGTGAATTTCCCGTCCGGCGAAACCCGTCGCACGAGATCGTCCGCCTCCGGCGTCGCAGGCAACCCCGGCGGATCGGGTTGTCCGGGGCCGAACGTGGTCACCCACAACTCACGGCCGAGGAACACCGTCAACGCGGGCCGCTGCCAAACGAGGACGTTGCGAACGATCCACGGCCCCAACCCGACGGCCAGCACCGCCGCCGTGAGCGCGACCGCCAGCGATTTCGTCCGCATGAATGATCGATCCCCTGCCGGCCACCACCACGCCACCAGCCACGCCGGTATCAGTGCCGCCGCGACCGGCCGCGTGATCCACGCCAGACACCACACGGCTGCCACCACGACCGTTGAACGCGGTCGCACCAACGCCGCCGATTGACAGAGCAACACGCCGGTGAGCGTCAGCCAGAGTGTGAACAGCGTTTCAGTCAACAGGATGCTGGCGTGGCTCGCACGGGCCGCGCTCAGCACGCAGACGGCAACCGCGGCGACGGCGAGCCACGGCCGGCCCGTCACGCGCCACGTCCACCAGCCGGTCAACATCGTCGTCAGCCAGACCGCAACGTACTGCACGGCGACCGCGATGCACCACGCCCACGGTCCGCACGCCGCCTGCATCAGACCGAGAAACCACGGATACCCCGGCGTGCGATACGCCACCGCGTGGTCCGTCATCCAGATGTCGCCCGAGGCGACCTGCGTCCCCAACCGCCAGTACGCTGCGGCATCCGACACCCGCGGCATCGGGCCCGCCTGATGAAACGCGACCAATTTCGCCGCCTCTGTCAAACACAACATGCCAAATAGGACAATCGCAAATCGCGACCAGACCGCGGACTGCGGGGCGTTCATTTGTGACGGCTGCTTGGCAACCATTTGGACATTCACTGGAGTCGCCAAAAAGTGAAGCAATCCTCACGCAAAGGCGTAAAGCTCGCAAAGGAATACAGGGGCGGGATGGGGATTGTCGTCCAACAGCACTTTGCTCTCTTCCTTTGCGAGCTTTGCGCCTTTGCGTGAAACCATTCTTCGCATTCGTCATTCCCAGTCAGAGATGTCGCCCGTCCTTGCACACCTTTGCAGTCTGACGCCGTCAGCCCTAAAATTCGAGGTTCTCTTGCAGGCCGCGTGGATCGGGGGGAGGTCGGACCAGACCCCATCGACGCGGCGGTTCCTCAGCACTGGAAAGTTACGGACGCGATGTTCCAAAAGGTCGGCGAGGCGGAGTTCGTGCGCGGTGAGCACGAGATGTTGCGGTTCTGGCAGGATCGTAACATCTTCGCCCGGCTGCGCGCACAGAACACCGGCAAGACCGCGTGGAGCTTTCTCGACGGCCCGATCACCGCCAACAACCCGATGGGCGTGCATCACGCCTGGGGCCGGACCTACAAAGACGCCTTCCAGCGCTACTGGGCGATGAACGGCCGCGAGCTGCGGTATCAGAACGGGTTCGACTGCCAGGGGCTGTGGGTCGAGGTCGAAGTCGAGAAGCAGCTCGGTCTCGGCGCGAAAAGCGAGATCGAAAAGTTCGGCGTCGACAAGTTCGTCTGGGAATGCAAAAAACGGGTGCTGAAATACGCCGCCATCCAGACCGAGCAATCGGTCCGCCTCGGCTACTGGATGGAATGGGACGCCCCGAAAGCCCTGCGCGAACTCGGCGACGCCATCGGCACGGACCGGATCGTCGAGTTCACGCCTCCGAAGAAGCCCACGGACAGCGTCCGAGGGACCGCCGAAGAAATCGTCGCGAAACTCGGCAACCCCGACTGGGGCGGCAGCTACTTCACGTTCTCCACCGAGAACAACGAAACCATCTGGACGTTCCTGAAGAAGTGCTTCGAGCGCGGCAAGGTCTACCGCGGCCACGACGTCATGCCGTGGTCCGGCAAGGGGGGCAGCGCTTACAGCCAGATGGAAGTCGCCGACGGCCGCCGGTTGACGACGCACCGCGCGCTGTTTGTGCGGTTCCCGATCATCGCGAAAGAAGCCCAGGGATTGCTATCCCTGGGCGTCGCGCCATCGACTCCCGAACACATCCTCATCTGGACCACCACCCCGTGGACGCTCACCAGCAACGTCGCCGCGATGGTCAACCCGGACCTCGACTACGTCCAGATCCAGACCAAGCGCGACGGGGCGATCTACTACTTCGCCAAGGACAACCTCGACTTCCCGCGGCTCGCGAAGGAGTTCAAGGAAGGCTTCGGCCGCCCCGAATGGGGCTGGCCGCAGGGGACGCCCAAGCTCAAGACGCTGGGCCAGATCTTCAAGGAACAGGGGGGCTACGAAACCCTCGGCGTCATCAAGGGCGCCGACATGATCGGCTGGCGCTACGAAGGGCCGTTCGATGATCTGCCGGCGCAGGCGTCGCCCGGCGGATACCCGATCGAAGCGGTGCGCAAGCCGATGTTGAAGCGCGACGCAACGAATTCGTCCGTCGATCAGTCGCTGTCCACCGATCCCTTAGAGAGAATGACGCCGTCGGGCATCGACAGCCATCGCGTGATCGACGGCGGTCGCGACTTCAAAGGCTCACCCAACGTCGTCGCCGGGGAAGGGACCGGCATTGTTCACAGCGCCCCCGGTTGCGGCGACATCGACCATCAGATCGGCCGCCAGATGGGACTGCCGTCCATCGCTCCCTTGCGCGAGGACGGCACATTCGGCGACGGTTTCGGCCCGTTCACCGGCAAGGTCGCCACCGCGCCGGAGACCGTGGACCTCGTCATCGAGGAACTCAAACGAAAGCATCTGCTCGTTGCCGTCGAGCAGTATCCGCACACCTATCCGTTCTGCTGGCGGACCGGCGACGAACTGGTGTTCCGGCTCGTGGATGAGTGGTTCATCAACATGGACTGGCGCGACGAGATCATGGACGTCACGCGGCAGATTCAGTGGCTGCCGGAGAGCATCCAGGGGCAGGAGCGCGAAGTCGAGTGGCTGAGCAACATGCGCGACTGGATGATCTCCAAGAAACGCTACTGGGGGCTCGCGCTGCCGATCTGGATCAACCCGAATGACCCGAGCGATTTCGACGTCATGGGGTCGCTCGCCGAACTGAAGGAGCGGGCCGCGCCTGAAAATGGTGGGGCGGGGTGGAACGACTTCGCCGGGCATACGCCGCACAAGCCGTGGATCGACGGCGTGAAGATCAAGAGCGAAAAAACCGGAGCGGTGCTGTCGCGGATTCCCGACGTCGGCAACCCGTGGCTCGACGCGGGGATCGTGCCGTTCAGCACGCTCGGCTTCAACACGCATCCCGACTATTGGAAGCGGTGGTATCCCGCGGACCTCGTCACCGAATGCTTCCCCGGCCAGTTCCGCAACTGGTTCTATTCGATGCTGTCGCTCTCCACGATGATGCAGCACGGCCGCACCGACGACCCCGCGGAGAAGAAGCCGTTCAAAACGCTGCTCGGTCACCGATTGGTGATGAACGAAGCCGGCAAGCCGATGCACAAGTCCGACGGCACCGCCATCTGGTTCGAGGAGGCCGCGGAGCAACTCGGCGTCGACACCATGCGGTGGCTGTACCTGCAACAGAACCCGGCGACCGACCTGCGGTTCGGCACCCGGCATCCGGACAAAAAAGTCACGCTGCAAACGATGGACGGCCCGCGCGAGACCACCATCGACGGCGTCCCCACGTGCGCGGTCGAAAGCGGCCCCGCCGACGAAGTCCGCCGGCAGGTGCTGCTGCCGCTGTGGAACAGCTACGGGTTCTTCATCAACTACGCCCGGCTGGACGGCTTCGATCCGCGGATGGCCGCCGTGCCGTTCAGCGAACGGCCGCATCTGGACCAGTGGATTCTGACCAACCTGCAGGACACGATCGACAAGGTCCGCAGCGGGTTCGAGGCGTACGACACCCCGGCGGCGTGCCAGGCGCTGGCGAAGTTCATCGACGATCTGTCGAACTGGTACATCCGCCGCAACCGCAAACGCTTCTGGCGCTCGCGCGACGCCGGCGACCGCGACAAGCTGGCGGCGTATCAGACGCTGTACGCCGTGCTGGTGACGACGACGAAGCTGCTCGCGCCGCTGACGCCGTTCCTCGCCGACCGGATGTATCAGAACCTCGTTACGACGTGGGATGAGAGCGCGCCGGAGAGCGTGCATTTGTGTCCGTTCCCGGTGGCAGATGCGGCGTGGCAGTCGCAGGAGTTGCTCGCGCCGATGGAGACCGCGCAGAAAGTTGTCTCGGCGGGGCATCATCTGCGGGAGGCGATCAACCAGCGCGTCCGGCAACCGTTGGGAGAATTGCGTGTCGCGCTGGCGAATTCCCAGGCGCGGCAGCAGGTGTCGGAACTGTGTGCGCTGATCGCCGACGAACTCAACGTCAAAACGGTGACGGTGGTCGATAACCTCTCCGACATCGTCAAGTACCGCTACCGCGCCAACCCGGCGAGCCTCGGCAAAAAGCACGGCAAACTGCTCGGCAAACTGCGGGAGCTGATCCCCACGCTCCCCGTCGCCACGCTGAATCCGCTGCGGGACGGCTTGCCGGTGCGCGTGACCGTCGAGGGGATGGAGATCGAACTGGTCCGCGAAGACGTGAGCGAAGACGTGGACGAAGCCCCCGGTTGGAAGAGCGCCGCCGAGGGGGACGTGCAGATCGCGTTGTCCACGGCCCTGACGCCGGAGCTGCTCCGCGAAGGGATGGCCCGCGACTTCGTCCGCCAGATCCAGCAGATGCGCAAAGACGCCGGGTTGGAGATCGAACAGCGCATCCGCATCACGTATGCAACGGACGCCGCGGAGGCCAATGCCGCCATCGCCGAGTGGTCGGATTACATCCGCGGCGAAACACTGGCCGATGCGCTGACGGCGGTTGAAAAGCCAACCGCGACAATGAAGTCGGTCAGCATCGGGGACAGTGTGGTGATGATCGAAATCGTGGCTGTGTGAAATCTCATTTCGTCAGACGGAGATCGCGCCATGCCGACGAAGGTGAAGTGCGACGAATGCGGAACCGTTTTCGCCATGACTGCCAAGTCCAGCGGGACGCCGTGTCCCTTGTGCGGCACGAAAAAGAAGCGGCCCGCGGACGGGAAGAAACTTGGCGGCCTGACTTGCCCGACGTGCAAGAAGACGTTGCCGCGCGGGATGACGTTTTGCGTGGGGTGCGGGATGAACGTCGGCACGGCGGATGCCGGGGACAGGTTCATTGCTGGTGAGCGGATGGAGGAGCAGTCGCAGAAGGATATCGTCCGCACGCGATTCATGGCGTCGGGGTGGTGGAGTTTGTTCCGGATTTTCCGCTGAGTCAAGAAGATCACGAACCCGCTAGTCGTCCGTCAGACGCTTGCGGTTTCGCGCGTCTTTTCTTGATCCGATCGCGCCGCCGCTGCGTTCTCAATCCGAACCGATCGCGGTCCGATTTCGTCATCGGGATCGCCACCGGGCACGTAGAATGCTGTGAAGGCTGACAATTCGGTCTCAAACCTCCGGCCACTGTCCAGGTAAAAGCCATGATTTTCGATCCAATGTACATGCTGTTCGTCGCGCCGGCATTTTTACTGGCGATGTGGGCCCAGTGGCGGGTGAAACACACTTACGAAAAGGCCATGCAGGAACCGGCCCCCTTGAGCGGTGCCGCGGCGGCCCGGTTGATTCTCGACCACGGCGGTCTCCAGCACATTCCGATTGAGGAAGTCCCCGGCACGCTGTCGGACCATTACGATCCGCGGACGCAGACGGTGCGGCTGAGCTCGGCCGTCTACAATCAGCGGTCACTGGCCGCGGTGGGGATTGCGGCCCACGAAGTCGGTCATGCCTTGCAACACGCCAGCCATTACGCGCCGCTGGTGATTCGCAATTTCGCCGTGCCGATGGCGATGGTCGGGCCGAACCTCGCGATCATGATGCTGATCGGCGGGTTCATCATGCAGTTCCAGTTCCTGATCTTCCTCGGCCTCGCCGTGTTCGCGGGCGTGGCGGCGTTCCAGATCATCAACCTGCCCGTGGAATTCAACGCCAGCACGCGGGCCAAGCGGCTGCTGTCGGAACTCCGCGTGGTGGACGACCACGGGGCCGCCGTTGTGCAGGACGTGCTGTCCGCGGCGGCGTGGACGTACGTCGCCGCCACGTTGCAGGCGGTGCTGACGTTCCTGTACTTCCTGATGCGGTTCGGCGGCGGCGGGCGGAGGGAATGACGAAGGGGCGACGGGTGTCCTTGGTCATTTGTCCTTGGTCATGGGTAGGACCGGATGCCAGCCCCGGCCACCCACCGATCACCTCTTCATCGCGGCCGGGAAC
>JAWXBB010000620.1:0-9097 GCA_034439795.1 Planctomycetaceae bacterium
AATGTGTTTCGGCGCTGGTACCCGGGGTTCCGCCCGGTTGCTCAACCATCAGGGCCAGAGCGGAAGGTGGCTTGACCCCCGACTTGCTGCTGCACTCCCTATGTTCTGGCCGATTCTCTCAAGGTATTCTATCTTGTGCCGCTGTGAGGGTCTGAAAAGTGTCGAAACCAGTATGCCCCTTGCACCAAGCCTGCGCCAGATCCTCTTTAAGTACAACGCGACAACACTACTTGCCGTTCAGCTTCGTCTCCAGTTTGTTCTCTTTGACGAAGCCGCCGAACACCGGAATCAGGCCTGACGCCTCCACATTTCCACTCTGGCCAGCCAAAAGCGCATAGCTGATTACCACACCGCCGCCGGCGTAAAACGGCATTCCTCCGAAGACAGTCCACAGATTCTTCTTCGTGTAGTATGCCCCGCCGGCCTTCTGCAGCTTCACGACCAGCATCGAATTGCCCTGCGCCAGCAGGTCCGCCAGCACACTCTCCCGAACGACACTCGTGAGTGGAGCGAGCCCCTTGTCGTCGGCTGCCGTCAGCTTGCCGAAAAAGCTATCGTAAACAGTAATTGCAGCCTTCAGCGCGTCTGAGGCGTCTTTGTGCAGCTTCGCTTTCGCGAGCAGGACCTCTCTCGCGCTTCCGGTCGCCTGGCCCGCCTCCTCGGTGAATTTCGCCGCACGCTGGTCGTGTCTCGTGATCCTGGCTGTGCTGTCGGACCTCTTCAGGGCAAAAACATTTAATTGATCGATGATCGATTTAGTTGGAGCGGATAAGGCGCCGGCGTTATACACCGCAGGCAACTGGACCTTGTACTTGCCGGATTTCGCAATCCGCCCGGCCAACCCGTGTACCAGCGCAGAGTCGTCCAGCGAGACCTCCACCCCGCCAATCGTGTAGTCGCTTCGAAAGAATCCCAGCAATTTCGTCACGGCATCGAGGCCCAGCCCTGCGGCCGCCAGCGGAGCAGCCTCGGTGGCCGGAGGCGCTTTCGCGGTCGCGTTGTCGGATATCGTTTCCGCGTTCGCGAATGCCGCACTCACCACGCTCACCTGTACCTTGTAGGAAAGCAGCGCCTGGAAATTTGGCACCTCAGCCGAGGCGTACAGCAATACCGTCTTGCCACCGCCGGCGGGCAGACCAGTCACCAGGCGATCGGCGGCTTCGTTGAGAGCTTTGGCCGCCAGAAGGTGGGCCTCCATGATGCCGGCCTTCTCCTTGATCGTTACCTCGCCCTTGATCCCGGAATCCGGCACGTCGCCAATCTGCGCCTTCAGAGCCGCCAGTGATGCGTCAGCTTTGGCCTTCTGAGCATCGGCGGCCGCCTTGTCGGCGTCCGCCAGTTCCTTGGCCGCTTTCGCCGCGGCCACCCTGTCGGCTTGCGCCTGCTTCTCCGGGTCCGGCGTCTTCTCCGCCTCGGCCAGCGCCTTCTCCGCGTCGAGCGCCTGCTTCTTGGCTTCAGCCAGAGCCTTCTTCGCCGCCTCGGCTGCAAGCGCTTCGGCCGCGGCCTTCTTTATCCCGTCGGCAGCCGCCCGAGCTGCGGCTTCAGCATCGTCGGCGGCTTTCTTCGCGTCGAGCGCCGCTTTCCGGGCATCGGCTTCAGCCTTCTGTGCGTCGAACGCAGCCTTTTTCGCTTCCGCTTCCTTCTTGATCTTGTCCCAGTCCTGGTCTTGTGCAGACATATTGTTCACCAAACCCACACACAGAATCACCGCTAAGATCGATTGGCCGCGGACAGATCGGATCACAAGTCCCCTTCGTTTCCCCGGAAACTGCCGGTCGCATCACCGATGCCGCGCACCGCATCCGCCACACCCTCGCGGAAATAGTCACGGAAGGCATTGAGTGTTGTCGCCCCCTCAGCCGTGTCTGCAATCTCGCCGCCCAGCTTGCGGGTGTCGCGGCTTGTCATTATATCAGTTACCCAGTTGCGAATCTCTTTGGGATCGTAGTTCACCTCCTCGAAATGCTTTGCGCCCTCAGCCAGAGCCTCGAATCCCTCCTTGGCAAGGCTACTGGTGAGATCCACGATCGCCCGTCCGAGTGCCTGCGCCTGCGAGTCCGTACCCACCTCCACGCCGAGCGTCTGAATCGCAGCGGCCGCGATGCGAGGAGCGTGTTTGCCAAGTTCCGCGGCGGCCTCCCGCAGCAGCACCGGATAGTGGCGCATCTCCTGCAAGATCTCGCTGGTAATCTGGATGCTCAGGCGAGTTCGCAGCGCCGCACGTTCATCCCGATCCTCCGGGCGAAGCGCGCGCTGTAGACGCAGGCCGGTAATTTCCACCCGCAACTGCAGGAGTCGGTTGCCGGCGTGGGACGCTACAGCCGCCGCTTCTCGCAGCAGTATCTCCGCAGCGGCTGGGTTTTCCCGCCCCTCTTCGATGACTACCATCTTCAGCAGGAGCTCCAGGGCCGAATCGATCGCCCCTGCGCGGACGGCCGATTCCACGCCTTCGCGGGCCACTCGCAGAGCGTCGTCATGTCGCTTGAGAAAACGGCAAGCCTCCGCCTCCAGCGAATACAGAGGACTGCGCGGTAAGCGCTCAGGCCGCTCCCGCAAAATCATGAGGGCCGACTCCGGCTTGTCGGACCGGAGGTAGCGCTCTGCTGAGCGCGCCGCCTGCCGCTCCCAGGCATCCTGATCAGCGGCCTGCCGCACCCTCTCGTCGAGCGTCACTCCGAGACGTTCGGCGAGCCACAATCGCTGCGCTGGCGGCAACTCCTCCAGTGCGCTCCGGAGGCGCGCGGCGGCTTCGGGGACCCAACGTTGGTTGAGTACTGACTCTTCCTCGCACCGGCGAAGGCGGTGATAGATCTCTTCCGCGCGGCTGATGGGGCCATTCTTTGTTTTGTAGAAATCGATCGCGGCCTGATCGATCGCATCCACCGTCGCCGGCGCCACGTGCTCGAGCAGGTCTTCGAGCATCACTCGGCGCACGTCGGCGCGGTGCCGGACGCTGTAGTCGCCCGGATCGTTCTCCACCAGTGCCACCTCTTTGGCCAGTTCAGAGAAGATCGTGTGCTCCCCACGTTGCGTCAGATCCAGGCCGCAGGGGCCGGCGAGGACTTCACGGATTACGTCTGGGTCCAGGCGGCGTACCACCAGTCCGGGATAAGCGAGTTTGCACACATCGTCGTCGTGAATATGACCGAGGATCCGGCCGTAGAGGAGAGCCTGGATTTTTTCCGCCTTCAGCCTGGAAAGGAATTCGGAGTCTCCGGCGCGCAGCTTCTCTATGCCTTCATCACGAAGCAGTCGGGCTGCCAGTTTCAGGCACATCGGATTGCGGCTGACCAGTCGAATCACCTCGTCCTGTTCCGCATTTGTGAGTTGCGGCAATCCGCCCTGCTCGAGCGATTTCTGCAACAACTTCCGCGCCGGCTCGATTTCCAGCGCCGTCAGGTTCACTGGACGGCTGCGGCGTGGAATCTGCTCAAGCCATTGCGGAAGTTCAGGCCCGGAGGGAACGGCACCTGTCACCGACGGGAAGACCTGCTGCATGAACTCGTCCGGCAAAGTACGACCCGACAAAATGAGCCGGACCTCAGCCAGCGAATGATGCATGTCCACCAGGAACTCAATCAGCGGGTACATCACGTCCGGACCGAGAAACTGCGCTTCCTCCATCGTGTCCACGATCAGCAACAGTGTCCGGCCGTTCAGCCAGCGCCGCACACTGTCGTCGATCCGCGGAACCGGCACCGAGGCGGCCACCGACTCCAGACCGCGGCCCTCCTCAACGCGGGACATCGCGTAGGTAATTTCTTTGGTCACCGCATCAGCACTGGAAATGTCAACCTGCCAGCTCACCTGGTTCACCAGTTCCAGTTGCAGTGTCGCCGGCTGATCCGGCCGTACAGTGGAGCGGTCCAGGTCGATGTAGGCGATCACGGCATTCCGCGGCACGGCGGTTTGCAGAATGAAATGCGCCAGTAAGGTCGATTTTCCGACACCCCCCGAGCCGAATACGAACAGCGGTTCGGGCGGCTTCGGCCCAAAAACAAACTTCGAGATCTGCTCCAGTTCACTTTCACGGCCGACGAATCCGCTCCCGGCAAGGCGCTGCATCGGAGCCAGCAGATCATTTTTCCGGATAGCCCTTTTGATCGCCGCCCGGTCAGGCAACGTATCGAGGATCCCCTCCGTCCATTCCACCACCGTCAAAAGCGCCACCAGTTCGTCACGCGACAACGTCTCCATCGAGATTGCCGTCGTGCCCAGCACACGTTCAAACATCCGCTGCGATGTGGTGCAGCGCCGGTTAGGATTCGCCGCCAATGCCGCAATCATCTTCTTGCGCGACTTCATTCGCCGGAGCGACGTTCGCCGGTGTGGCAGCATTAAAGTCCAGAACCCGACCTCGGGACCATGCGTAAACGGTTCACAGAGAGGCAGCAGCCCGTCGATCAGCCGTTCACGCGCCGCGACCGGCGCTTGGCCAGCCGGCTGAAGATCGAATAGGTCAAACGCAGTCAGCACGGCCGCAGCCGCGGCGTATCCGGCGAGCCCGTCCACTTGCTTCTGCGGCTGCAGGAATTGGTCCAGATCCTCGAGCGTGAGCGGCTTCGTCATGGCTGCTGCCCCACTCGAAGCCGTTCGTCCATCTTCTCCACGCGCTGCGTCAGCTTCGACATGGCCTCTTTGTCGAGTTTCGGAAACTCCGAGAACATCACATCGGCGATTTCCCGCGCCCGTGCTGAGGGAAACAGCTTGCCGCTGAACCGGGCAACCGCCTCAAAGTGCTCCGCGACAGAGCGCGCCGAAGGGAACACCGCGTCGTCGCTCTCCGCTCGATTCAGGTCGAGATCGACGACGGGTGTATTGTACCCGAGCAGCACCACCCAAAGGTTGTCGGGCTTCAGCTCTTCGACGGCGCACGCAACTGCATACGCGATTGCCCGGATTTCCGGCGTGACGCTGTCATGGTTGAGATCGTCGATCACCAGCCAGTACCGCTTTGACAGTAAGTCCAATCGCCCTTTGAAGTGGTTCATCAGAGGGTCGATTTTCATGAGTTGGGGATCATCCGCCATCGTGGGCAGGGTAACCAGGTCGGGCAGCAGCAGCAGGTTATAAACCTGGACGAGAAATGCCCGCGGCGAGTAGGACGTTCCCTTCAACGGCAGGCGGCGTGCAGTGGCCCCCACGCTGGCAAAAGCAAGATGGCGCAGGAACTCCCACGAATAGGATTTGCCACCCGGCTCCTCGCCGCGGACGATCAATACACGTGTGGTAAAACGATTGGGGTGGGTGAACATGCGCAGTGCTCTGCGCAACTGGTCGCGCGCCACAAATGCGATCCCTCCGAGCACGATGGCGTCATGCGGATCGTCGGTGGGCGAAAGGAAGTCCGGCTGCAGCAACTTGTGGGCGGCGGCGCTCAGGGTCTGGTTTTTGTGCTGCTTGAGAACCTCCAGCAGTGTCCCATCCTCTGGCGGCATCCGTCGTTGCAGTTCCTCGATCAGCTTGACCGCCCACTCCTTTACGCTGGCTCCCGGCAAGAGATGGCTCAACTTGACCCCCAGGTCCGTGGCGATAAGATCCAGCGCCGCGGGCGGCAGCTCCCGGCCGATCACGTCGGCCAGCTTAGAGGTTTGGGGTCCGTTTAGGGGCACGGCGTGAGTCCCAGGCGGCCGGCCACATCCGCATTCCCGCACCAGTGCCGGCGAATCACGCCGAACGGGATCGCTTGATTCCACTTGGGCGGATCGTTCGGATCGCGCCCGTTGTGCAGCGCGACCAACTGCAGATCGGCATCAAAACACGGCGACCCGGAGGAGCCTCGCCGGCTGTTGGCGTCATAGCGCACCCGAGTGCCCGCGTTATTGAACTGAGACACCTGCCCGACGGTGAGTTGCAGTGGTTCCCCCAGCGGATGCTGTAACAGAAACACAACATTGCCACCGGCCAGCGCCGGCACCTCGGCGGGGACCGGAATCCACGATCGAGGTGGCGCCTGCGGGTCCAGCGTCTCTCCACCCACCGGAACATTGCCGGTCTCCTCCGCCAACCGCACCAGCGCATAATCGGATTCAGACAGAGCGGGGTCGCCGAGGTCCGGATCCTCGTCGAAGTCGCTGGTCAACTGCCGGTCGACGTCCCACTCAGCATGCAGCTTCACCTCGGTCAGCTTCTTGGCCGAAAGCTTCGGCCCGTCCACCGGCTCCAGGTAATCGAACTGGCAGACCACATCAGCGGCGCTCACCTGCTTGCCGATCACCGGCGCCATCACGTGATAATTCGTCAGCACTAGGTCCGGTCCAATCAGAAAACCGGTCCCTCCGCCGCCGGGAATCTTGATCCAGCAGACCTGGCCCTGCAACGCGCCGAGCCGTTCCACGAACTCCTTCATCTTGATGAACTTCGCATTGGCGTTGACGATCGCCTCGAGCGGCGTCGGGGCCGTCTTGATCAGACGGGGTCCCGAGACCGTCATGCCGAACTCCGCGGCGAACGCCGCAAGGAGTGCATTCTTGGGACGGCGCTCACGGGCTGCCGCAGCCAGGTCCAGCACCCAGTCCTCCATTTTGGCCTTCTTCAACACCTCGTGAATCCGGTATTCTCTGTCCTTACCGAGGCCGGCCGGCGAGATATCAGCCAACCCCATGCCAAAATAATCGGTCAACAGCAGGTCGAAAGAGGCTTCATCAAAGGCCTCTTTCAAAGCTTGCCGGAGCTTCGCGTTCCGTGCGGGCGTCCAATAGCTCACATCGATCTCCTCAGGTTTTGCTTCGCTGACGCAACCTCGTGCCCCTTCAGCGTTCTTCGATCCGGATCACAATCTCGCCGCCGTCGCCGCCCTCGACTTCTACCGTTCCCGTCGCCCCGGACGCCGCCACCGCCTGCATGCGAAAGCTCCCCTCCGGCAGCGCCACCTGAAAAATCCCTCCGCCCGTGGTTCGCCTGCCGATCTCGGGAGTCGCCGTAGTCCCCGATACCACCGCCACCAACGCGCCGCCGACAGGCTTCCCCTCGGCGTTCACCACCCGCCCGCGCCGGAGACTGCGGGGATTGATGGACTGTCTTACTGGTTCGTTTTCTAAATCCACGTCTGAATCAATTCCAGCACCTCCGGCAGCAGCCGTGGGCCCGAATTCGCGTGAACGCTTAACGCCGCCGGCGTCCCGCCAACCCCGTATGCGTGAATGCCGATCACCACCGGATCGTCCGAGCCGTCCAGATAGGCCCAGACCGGCGACCCGCTTTGCCCCCCGACGGTGTCGATATCGTAAAAGACCCGCCGGGCTGTGACCGCTTTTACGCGGTTCGCGTGGAAATACTGATCCTTGCCGCCACCCGGCGTGATCGGATAACCGCTGACGTTCAGCAGCCGCTCGTGGAGTTCGGCATCCGGCAGAACCGCGAGACCGAAATGGCCCGGTTTCGTACCGAGGTCCTGGCTCAGGTGAATCACACCGTAGTCGTAATCGGGATCCTGCGCCTGCTGCCATCGGTCGGATGCGGAGAACCGAGTCGAAACCTCGGAGCCAAATGGCGGATCGATGTCTCCATCGCGGCCGGGAACCACACGGATCCGCTGTGCCCATCCACCCATTTCCACCGGGTCGAACACACAGTGCCCGGCCGTAACCACGGTGCGAGGCCCGGCAAACCAGCCCGTACCGATAAAAGACAGGCCGTTAGCGCCCTCGATCTCCAGAGCGCAGATCATGCGCCACGGCGACAAATCGGTTTCCAGAATGTGTTTGCGGCGATCAACGTCTCCGAGAACGGTTTCGAGAGCGGAACCCGGCTGCCGCAATGGCTTGGCTCGCTTGCCACGCACAATAAAGTGCTGCTCCGCTCGCGACTTGCTGTCGTCAGCGGCGCCCGAAGCCGCGCCAACGATCTGACGGGGCTGTTCGACGACCGCAACCTCTCCCACCAACCCCTCCAGGCCGGACTCTTTCCGGCGAGGATTATCGACCGATTTCAGCTCCATGGCACCTCTTTCCCTGTGGAGGAGAACAATGTTTCTATCACGGAAGCGTATTCCGAGTCAACAAAGCGACATTTTCTGTCAAGGCAAAGTAGAAATGTTGCCTAGCAAGGCCCGATATATCCGTAACGACGGCAGGCGTCGCAGAACTCGGCGAACCGCCGGTGTTCGAGCGTCGCCACGATGACGGCCGGGGATTTGTTATTCGTTGCGGTACCGTTTGAGGAGGGAAATGTCTCGAAGCGGGATAGTCGTTCCAGCGAGCTCTGCGCAAATTGCTCGACACAGGAACTGTTTTTTGTGAAAGACCCGTATCTCGGCAACATCGCGAGGATCGATCCGGAGCGTCACCGTTTCTCCAACGTAGGCCGCCAGTGTCGTCGAGATGTAGCGAAGGTTTTGGAAGTGGATTCCATCCGTACGCACCTGACGGGGAGAGCGCAAAGAATGCTGGGGGGAACTCTTCGCAGGTGTAAGCCAGAAGGCGTTCGGACCGATCATTGGGGGATGATCTATCAGGAAACTCTGAAATTTCGGGGGCTCGGCCAGTGGCGGCGGGTTGAGTCACGGCCGGTAGTGGCCGCTGATCACGCTGCCAACGGTACCTCGTTTTCGTTCTCCGCCTTCATGGCTGGATACCAGCGCCGGAACGTTTCGCGGAACTCATTATTGAGCACTTGTGCCCGAACCTGCAGCAAGAGGTGAGCTCCTCGTTGCGTCCAGTGCATCTGCTGCTGCTTCACCATCCGTTTACTCACCAGTTGATTCACAGCCGATTCCGTAAACGCCGTGCTGATCGTCTCTTTGTTCCTGTATCGATCGCCGTAGTCCGGGATGAAGGCCTGGTTCGTCGCGATATAGGCGCCAAACTCCCGGATGGCCTTCAGCAGCTTCTGGCGCTCCGCGCTGATACCGTCGCCGCCCAACAGCACCTTCAGACCGTCGACCAGCTTCAGCGCTGGTTCGACGTTCCCGTTCCATACGTGCCACTTCAGACTCTCTAAGTCCTGCTCCGCCTGTTCAACCAACGCCGATGTCTCCACGCCGTTCATGCCCTTCCTCATTTGTCCCATCACCGTCAGCCGCATCGTGATGTGGAACCAGTCCAGCCAATGCTCCGATTGCGGACTGATGTACATCTGCAGATTGCGCACCGTCTCC